>NZ_FRCS01000004.1:345093-690187 GCF_900143005.1 Cryptosporangium aurantiacum | reverse complement strand
ACAACTCCCACCACGCCGACCCGACCGGCGCGCGGCACGGCGTACTGCGCGGACAGCTCGACCCGTCGGCCCGGCTGATCTGGGGCTTCGAGAAACTCGGCTGGGTGTGGGACGTCCGGTGGCCCGATCCGATCCGGCTGGCGGCCAAGCGCAACGTCGATCAATAACTTTTCGTTTCGGTAACCAGGGTCAGGCTACTATTGGAGTACCGAGTCATTTGAGCGTCGACATCATCGTCCGCGTCGGCTCGGTCGAACAGCGATTACCGGATATTTTCCGGAGACAGGTCGATGTCATGGACGTCACCGCTGCCACCACCTCAGAAGCCCGAATTCAGCTCGATTCGACGCTGTCGGGAAAAGGCATGCTCGACGGCGGTTGGTGGCCGTATTCCACTGATCCTCTCGCCGAGCTACCCGCCTTGATCGCCGCGTTGGATGCGCAGGTGGGCACCGTCCACCGGATCACGTTCAACAAGACGCTCTGGCAGAGCACACCCCGGCGAATCGCGGTCGGGGGGCGCACCGTCCGGCTCGGGTGGTACGGCCCCGCGGACATCCACGAGCTCAGCGTCTCCGGCGCCGGGCGCGACCGTCTTGACCTCCTCGTGGTTCCGCCGGACACCGGCGAGGCGGCCGCGGTGGCGGCCATGGCGGCCGCCGCGCGCGGTAACAACGGCTCACACGGGACGTCCCTCCTCAAGGCGGAAGAGACCTCGGACGGCGGATCCGCGGCTCGGACCGACGCGTCGTCCGCCACCCTGGGCTGAGAACACCGGCGCCGTCATGGGCGCGGCAGGATCTTCGACGGGCCTGCCGGTGGCGCTTCTCCTCGCTCGACCGCGGCGTCATGGCTGTCGCGGGCGCGCTGGAGGAGAGCCATCAGGGCAGGTTCGTCTCGGACCATTTGCCGGTACTTCGGCCCGAGCGCCACGATCTGATCGCGCTCGGCGAGCAGCAGGCGGAAGATTCGTTCGCGCTCGGCCGGGTCGGTCGTGTACTCCGCGTCCAGGTACGACGCGGCGTGCCGACGTGCGCCGGCGATCGCGGTACGCGCTTTGCCCGCGGGGCTGAGCATCGAGGCCACGACCGTCACCAGCAGGACTCCGACGATCACGCTCAGGGACAACCCGGTGCTGATCTCCGCCACGTGAACCGATGTGCCGTTGTTGATGAACGGGACGTTGTTCTCGTGCAGCGCGTGCAGGATCAGCTTCACCCCGATGAACCCCAGGATCGCGGCCAGGCCGTACGAGAGATAGATGAGGCGGTCCAGCAGGCCGTCGATGAGGAAGAACAGCTGCCGCAGCCCCAGCAGCGAGAACGCGGTGGCCGTGAAGACGATGTAAGTGCTCTGGGTGAGCCCGAAGATCGCCGGGATCGAGTCGAGGGCGAACAGGACGTCGGTGCCGCCGATGGCCACCATCACCAGCAGCATCGGGGTCATCGCCCGCTTGCCCTCGTGGACGGTGAACAGCTTGTCGCCGTCGAAGTAGTCGGTGGTGTGGAAGAACCGGCGGCCGAGCCGTACCGCGAGGTTGTCCGCGGTGCGGGACTCCTTGTCCTCGGGCTTGAGCATGTTCCCGGCGGTGAGCAGCAGGATCAGGCCGAACACGTAGAAGACCCAGGCGAAGGAATTGATCAGCGCGGAGCCCAGGAAGATGAACGCGGTCCGCGCCACGAGTGAGAACACGATGCCGAACAGCAGCACCTTCTGCTGGTCCTCGCGGGGCACGCGGAAGCTGGTCATGATGATGAGGAAGACGAACAGGTTGTCGACCGAGAGCGCCTTCTCCGTGACGTAGCCGGCGAAGTACTCCGATCCCGCCTGGGTGCCGCCGAGCGCGAAGACCCCGACGCCGAAGAGCAGCGCCATTCCGACGTAGAGCGCCGACCAGAGCGCGGCCTCGCGAAGCGTGGGCACATGGGCCTTGCGGACGTGGAAGACGAAGTCGAACAGGAGGAGCCCGACGATCGCTGCGATCGTCAGGCCCCAAACCAGAGAAGAGACCTCCACCAGAGCTTGCTCCTGCCAAAAGGACGGGCGGTCGAGGATCAGGCTAGGCCGGGCACGCGGGTTCGGTCGGCAACCACGGCGTGGGCGACGTCGGTGAGCCTCTTGTTGTTGTTGCGAGCGTAGGCACGGATCCGGACGAACGCTTCGTCGACGCTGATGTGGTGGATCTGGGCGATGGCACCTTTGGCTTGTTCGATCACGATGCGGCTGTTGAGCGCGCCTTGAAGCTGCTCGGTGAGGACCTCGCCGCGGCGGATCGCGCGTTCCTGCAGCAGTGAAATGGCGGCGACGTCGGCGAGTGCCTGCACGATCGGAACGTCGTTCTCGTCGAAATCGCCGCCTTCGGCGCTACCGAAGACGTTCAGCGCGCCGATGGTCTGGTTGCGCAGCCGCAGCGGGAACGCATGGACGGACTGGTAGCCGCTGGCGGTGGCCCGGGGGGCGAACCAGGGCCACCGGTCGGCTGCTTCGCCCAGATTGACGTTGATGACGGGGCGTCCGGTGCGGTAGGCATCGAGGCAGGGTCCCTGTTGGGTCTGTAGCTGGAAAAGTTCGAGAAGTTTGACGTTCTCGTTCGATCCGGCCATGAATTCCAAACGTCCGTCTTTGTCGGCCAATACCAGCCCCACCGCCGCAGCGCTCACGAGGTCAGCGGTTCGGTCGGTGAGCATGTGCAGGAACTCGAGCAGGTCGAATTGCTCGACGAGCGTGTCGGCGACATCGACGAAAATCGACGCCAACCGCTCAGCGGAAACGGTCGTCATACCTGCCTCCCGGCGTCTGGACGTTGAATTTTCGCGGTCACGAATTATCCTGCTCGAAGCTCAGACGGCCGGTGACGACGTCACGGGCGATCTCGCTCAGGCCGCGGCTCTCGGCGTACGCGTACGCGCGCATGCGGGCCATGGCCTCACTGATTGTCCCGCCGATCTGCACCATCACCATCCCCTGAGCCTGGAATAGTTCCGCCCGATGTTCGACCGCGTCGGTGATGCCCGCGCGGCCCGCGGCGCCGAGGCCGTCTTGTTCGTCGAGGAGCGCGGAGACGGCGACGTCGGCGAACGTCAACGCGTCGGTGAGTTGCTCGCTGGACAACGCGCCCGCCCGATCGCGGAACACGTCGAGGACGCCGAGACGAGCCCCGCCGATCTGCAGCGGAATCGCGAACACCGCTCGGACACCGTGATCGTGCACGGCAGGCGCGTACATCGGCCACCGGGCCATACCGTCCTCGGCGAGGTCACCGACGAGGACGGGACGGCGGCTGTCGAAGGCGTCAACGCACGGGCCTTCCCCGAGAACGAACTGCAGCTCCTCGAGCCGTTCGCTCCGAGGGTCCGAGGCGGCGCACATCCCCCGGACGGAGTCGGGGGTGAACACGCTGATCCCGGCCCCCGACGCCGCGAGCGACTCCGACGCGGCGCGGCAGATTCGCAGCAGGGTCCCCCTGCTGCCGGGTGAAGACGGTTGAGCCTCGATGAGTTGTCTGATGACGCTTTCCCGCTCAGCCACGATTTCCCCCCACGGAGCAGGGGATTCGAGTCCGGCTCAGGGAAAGAGTACCGAGAAACTGCGGGCGGCGATTCCTGCGGGGCACAACGAGGCCTCTCTCGGTGTCTCGAATTGACCGCCGAGGGCCTGGGCAGCAGGACCAGAGGCTCCGGTCCTCAATATTTCCACGGTACTCCTCTCACAACCCGGCATCCGAAAATTGGCTTCTTCCCGGAGCCGTTGTCGGCTAGCTGCGGAGCGCCCGGCGCCGTAGGATCGGAGAGCGGTCCCCGTGGTGGGCCGTTGCCCCAGACCCGGCATGCATCGCTCTGTCGGAGGCGGGCTATGCCATCGGGTGACACCTTTCACCGGTCTCAAGCAGGGCTCACGGTCACCGTTTCGGCCGCTCCAACCGCGACCGGTCAGGCCCGAGTGAGCTTGGTCGGCGATGTCGACACGGCCGCAACCAGGCTGTTGTCCGATGCCGTCGACTGGCTAGCCGACGACAGGGCGCCCGTCGTGCTGATCGACCTTGCCGCGGTGACCTACGCAGGCTCGGCACTTCTCAACTTCCTGGTCCGGCTGTTCCAGGTGATGCCTGCCGACACCGAGGTGATCTTGTGGCGGCCTTCACCACGAGCCAATTTTGTCCTGCGAACCGCCACCATGCGTCGTTCGGACATGTGCGCGATGGCCCGTATCAGCTAGGGGCCGCCGTAGCTGATTTCGGTGACGGAAGGGAGATGAAGTCATTCTCGGGGGGTACCCGCGCCCCGTGACGGGGCGGCGTTTCCTCCGGTGGATTCCGACGGCCTGGCGGCGGCTCCGTCGGCGGGTCGGTTGGCTGGATCACCTCGTCCGCGCCGCGCTGCGCTACGACGAGGCTGACGGCGGACGGCTCGCCGCCGCAGTGACGTACTACGCGTTCTTCGCCATGTTCGCGCTCGGCTTGCTGAGCTTCGCCGCTTTCGGGTTCGTCCTGGACGACCCCGCGGTGCTGCGCACGGTGGAACGGTACGTCGCCGAGAACGTGCCCAGCCTCGATGTGGAGTCGATGCGCCGCGTCCGGCGCACCGTCGGCATCATCGCGTTCATCGGCCTGCCGATCACCGGCTGGTTTTGGGTCGATGCGTTGCGGTCCTCGATCCGCAGGATGTGGCAGCTAACGGAGTACCCCGGCAACCTCGTCGTCCGGGTGCTCGTCGACTTGCTGGTGCTGGCCGGCCTGGGGCTGCTGCTGGCTGCCTCGCTGGTGGTGGCATACGGGACCACCGTGGCCGCGAACGGGCTGGTTGTCGCGACGGACCCCGGCGCCACCGGCTCGCGGTGGCTGCTCGGCGCGCTGGGGGTGCTGCTGGGCATCGGTGTGAACGTGGTTCTGGCCCTGGGCATGCTGACTGGACTGCCGCGGGTGCGGATGCCGTGGCGACGCGTTCTGGGGCCGGCGCTGCTGGTGGCCGTCGGCCTGGAACTGCTCAAGACCCTCGGACGGCTCTACGTGCAGCACACCGAGGCCAATCCCACCTACCAACTGGTCGCCGGCTCGGTCGGACTGTTGGTCTTTCTTAACGCCGTCAACCAATTGGTACTTTTCGCCGCTGCGTTGACCGCGACGAGCACCACCGGTCGTCCGGCTGACCTCGCCGCCGGAGCCGACGACGTGCCACCGGTCCGTACGACGCGACCCGCCGGCGTCGGCCGTCAGCCTTGATGAGGGGCGCCCCTAGGTGTCCTGCGTTGCCGTCGCTCGTGTGAGGTCGGCGCCGTTGTGGGTGGTTCGTTGGGTGCCGTGGTCGCCGTACCAGTCGAGGACGAGAAGAGACGCGTCGTCGGTAAGGGTGGGACCAGCGACGCTCAGAACAGCGTCCCCGAGTGCGCGGACCACTTCTCTGGGGTGCGTTTCGGCCAGCTCCAGTAGGCGGGCCGTCAACTCCAGCGCGGCAGCGCGGCGTTCGACCATGCCGTCGGTGAGCAGGACGACGCGGTCGCCCGGTCGCAGTGCCACGTCGGTGGTGCGGTAGGTCTGCTCGCGGCGAATCCCGAAGGCCAGGTCGATCGGGAGGTGCAGTGTCTCGACCATCCGGCCACGGATCAGCAGCGGCGGTACGTGGCCGGCGTTGACCAGACTGAGGTTGCCGGTGGGCAGGTCGAGCCGGGCGAGGATGCCGGTGGCGAATCCGAAGCCCTTTGGTGCGTTGTCGGTCAGCGCCAGGTTCGCCGCGGCGGCCCGGTCGGCGAGCGGCAATCCTTGGCGGCGGGTGTTGCGGAGGCTCCCGACGGCGAGGGTGGCGAGCAATGCGCTATCCACGCCGTGGCCCATCGCGTCGGTCATGCTCAGGTGCAAGGCGTCGCGGGCCAGGCTGTAGTCGAAGGTGTCACCGCCGATGGTGGCTGCCGGCTCGAGCCAGCCCGAGAGGGAGAACGCGGCTGCCTCGCACGTGAAGGCCGCGGGCAGCAGTCGTCGTTGGATCTCGGCGGCGAGGTTGAAACGGCTGGTGCGCTGGCCCCACTCGAAGAGGTCGGTGTGGCGTCGGGCGGCGATCACGACGAACGCGAGGGCGTGAGCGCCCCGGCTGGCGGCCTCGAGCGTCGATTCATCGGGTTCGGTCGGAAGGCTGATCTCCAGCACGCCGATGGCCTCACCGCGTTCGGTGACCGGTGCGAGGATCACGTGACCGCCGTTCGCACCGGCGTGAACCTGCACGCGCTGGGAACGCACCGCCTGTTCCTGCGGCCCACCGTTGAACGGGAGGACCGTGGCGACTTCCTCATCCTGTCGCCGGGCTTCCGCGGCTCCGACCAGCGGAAAATGAGCCAGCCGGACCAGGGCCCTGCCACTCAGGTCGGCGACGAGGAACGACACCGCGGTTGCGCCGAGGCTGGCCCCCAGCTGCCGGGTTACTGCCTCCACGGCGTCGACCGGCGCCGCGTTCTCCACGGCCGTAAGGATGTATCCGAGATCTCCGGCCACCGGCCCGTCCGCGCCCACCTACCGAATCAAAGCACAGTCGGCCGGCCTAGCGAGCTGAGCGGGAGGTGGACGGTGACGTCCAGGCCGCCGCCGTCCGGGGCGGTGACCTGAATCCGCCCGCGGTGAGCGAGCGCGACCGCCTGCACGATCGACAGGCCCAGCCCCAGCCGGTCGGTGTGGACCCGGGCGCCGTACCCGTGGACGAACGGTTCCAGCAGCGTCTGGGCCTGGTCGGGCGGGATGCACCGGCCGGTGTTGACGACACGCAAGACGGCGAGCCCGTCCGCCGTGCCGGTGGTGACCGTAAGCTGCCCGCCGGGGCGGTTGTAGCGGATCGCGTTGTCGACCAGGTTGCCGATCATTCGTTCCAGCAGGATCGGCTCGCCGCTCACCGGCGCCGGTTGCAGGTCAGTGCGGAGGTCGAGGCCGCGCGCCCGGTCCTTCGCGTCCTCGAGGGCACCGGCAGCGAGGTCGGCCAGGTCGGCGGGTTCGGCCGCGCCGATGCCGGCCTGGCTGCGGGCCAGCAGGAGCAGGCCGTCCAGAATGCGCTGCACGTGCTCGACGGCGGAGCGGACATCCCCGGCCATCGTGAGCAACTCGGCGCGGTCGGGCTCGCCGTCCAGGGTCACGTCGATCGCGGTGCGCGCGGTGGTCAGCGGTGTCCGCAGCTCGTGGGCGGCGTTGGCGGTGAACAATCGCTGGCTGCCGAGGATCTGTTCGCGCTCGGCGACGCCGCGCTGGATGCGATCGAGCATGTCGTTGACCGTGCCGGCGAGCACGGACAACTCGTCGGCGGGCGCGGTGACCGGCACCCGCTCGGTGAGGTTCTCGGCGGACAACCGCCGCGCGGTCGACGAGATCGCGCGGATCGGCCGCAGCACCCGCCCGGCCACCAGCCACCCGAGCAGGGCGGCCAGCGCGGTCACCACGACGAGCGCCAGGCCGGCCTGGACCGCCAGGGCCGACAGCGTGTCGGCGACCACCCGCTCGGATTGATCGCGCAGGGGTGTCGACGGCGGGGGCGTCGCGCCACCGCTCGGGTCGACCTCGAGGAAGAACGAACGATGCCGCAGGTTCTGCCGCATCAGCAGGTAGGTGAGTGCGGCGAGCACCGTACCGGCGGCCAGCACCAAGCCGATCAGCAGCAGGGTCAGACGGGCGCGGGCGGTCAGCCGCATCAGCCCGCTCCGGTGAGCCGGTAGCCGGCGCCGGTCACCGTCTCGATCAGCGGCGGGTCCCCGAGCTTGCGGCGCAGCGTACCCACGGTGATCCGGATCGCGTTGGTGAACGGGTCCGCGTGCTCGTCCCACACCTTGTCCAGCAGGGTCTCCGCACTGACCACGTCACCGCCCGCCGCGAGCAGCAACTCGAGCACTCCGAACTCCTTGGGCGTCAGGCGCAGCAACCGCCCCTCCCGTTCGGCCGTGCGGCGGGCCGGATCGAGCGACACCCCGGCCGCGCGCAGCACCGGCGGGCGGGCGGGGGTGCTGCGCCGGCCCAGCGCATGCACTCGCGCGACCAGTTCGGAGAACGCGAACGGCTTGCCCAGGTAGTCGTCCGCGCCGAGCGTCAGCCCACCCACCCGGTCCTCGACGGCGTCCGACGCGGTCAGCATCAGCACCCGTGACGTCCCCCGCTCGGCGAGCCGGCGGCACACCGTGTCGCCGTGGACGATCGGCAGGTCCCGGTCCAGGACGACCACGTCGTACGGCATGACATCGCACTTGTCCAGCGCGGTCTGCCCATCCTCCGCCAGATCTACCGCAAACCCGTGCTTGCGCAGTCCGACCGCGATGTATGCGGCGAGCGGCTGCTCGTCCTCAACCAGTAGCACCCGCATCCGGCGAGTATCGCAACGCCCACCTATGGAACGGATATAGCTCGTCGATCGGCTACCGATCGGCGTCGGTCAGTAGACGTGGTCAGCGTTCTAGCCAGTCAGAAAGGAACCATCATGACCACGAGTCGTCGGGCTGCTCTCGGCCTACTGGGCGCCGGTTCGCTGGCCGCCACCGGAGGGCTGGCCGTCTGGACCGCGGGCGGCCAACCCGTCGGTGCGCATCCGACCCGGCGAGTGCCGGCGGGCTTACGGCCCGGCGGCGAACTGGACAAGTTGATCGCCGGCATGGCGGACCGGGATGTGTTCTCCGGCAGCGTGCTGATCACACATGAGGGGCGGACCGTGCTGTCCCGGTCGTACGGCATGGCCGACAAGGCACGGTCGGTGTCCATCAAGCGCGACACGCTGTTCGGTCTGGCCTCGGTCGCCAAACTGTTCACCGCTGTCGCGGTGGCGCAGCTCGCCCAGCGGGGCACGCTGAACTACAACGACACGATCGGCGCCCACCTGGACGGCTTCCCGGCCAAGATCTCCGACCACGTGACGCTCCACCATCTGCTCACCCACACCTCGGGCCTGGGTGACTTCTTCGGCGATCCCGGCTTCTTCGATGCGGCCCGCACGTGGACCAGCGTGCAACAGCAGACGGACGCCATGGCCGGGTTCGTCCGCAAGGAAACGCCGGCCTTCGCTCCGGGCGCAGGCTCGCGGTACAGCAACTCGGGATACTTCGTGCTCGAACAGATCGTCGCGCGCGTGTCCGGGCAGACGTTCCACGACTACGTCCGCGAACACATCGTCCGCCCGGCCGGGATGGGTGACGCCGGCTACTACACCGTGCCGCAGATCCGCGCCAACCACCGCATCGCCCACGGCTACTACCGGCCGAAGGGCTCGAAGGAGCGAATCGACAACACCGCCGAACAGATGTTCCTGCCCGGCGCCTTCGCGACCTGCGACCAGATGGCGCGGTTCGCGCACGCGTTGTGGGAGGAACGGCTGCTGAACCCGGCGTACACCCGGCTGGTGCTCAGCCCGAAGCTCCCCTCGTTGCCGCCGCCCGGGGCGTCGACGATTGTCTTCACCGGGTACGGGCCCGGCATCACCCTCGCCGGCGACCGTTGGTCCTACGGCTACAACGGTGCCGCCTCGAACGGCGCGGTGGCCGTGCTCGAGTTCTACCCGGACAGCGGGTACGTGACCGTGATCCTGTCCAACTACGAGATGGAGAGCATCAGAGGGATTCCGAGCCTTGCCCGCAAGCTGATCGTCGGGTCCTAGCGCTCTGGGCGAGGAGCTTCACGGCGCCCGCGGAGGAGGCGTCGTTCGGCGTGTAGATCTCGAGCCGGTGGCCCGGGCTGTCGGGCTGCAACCACACCTGGTACGCGACGGTCACCGTGCCGACGGTGGGGTGCTGGAGGTACATGTCGCCGGTGGTGCAGTCGGAGACCTCACCGGTCGCCCACATGGTGGCGAACTGATCGCTGCGCATCGTCAGCTCACCGATGAGGTTCGCCAAGCGCGCGTCGGTCGGAAATCGTCCGGCGTTGAGTCGCAGATAGGCGACGTGGATCCGGGCGAGCTCCTCCCAATTGCGGTACAGCAACTTGCCCCGAACAAGACCGACGTCCGGGCCTGGCTCGGATTGCTGCTCGTGCTCGGCCCGGTGCCGGTGTGCTGCACCTCGTGCTCGGCGGCGTCACGCTCCGCCTCGGCCGTCGTCTCGAGCGACCCGGCGGATAGTGGTCAGCTCAGGGCGTCGACCAGCCCGTTGACGAGGCGGCGGATCAGCGTCCCGTCGACGTCGTTGTTGGGGTTCACCTCGGTCACCACGACGGCGGCGAGGTCGGGCACGTCGCAGAGCGCGCCCAGGACGGCGAATGCCGCGTCCGCGGTCAGCCCTCCGTTGAAGTGCGGGAAGTTCGCCAGCGGGAAATCACCGCTGTCGATCACATCGACGTCGAAGTGGACCAGCACCGGACCACGCGCGGCGAGCGGATCCACCGCGGCGCGGATCTGGCTCGCCGTGCCGTCCAGCTCGGTGACCGGAAGCGCCGTGACCGCGCTCGACTTCAGCCACGCGTGGTGCGCCGGACTCGCCTCGACCGGATGGAAACCGACGGCCAGCACGCGGTCCGGCGCCAGCAGCGGGAAGCGCGGGCCGAGTCGGGACAGGCCGGTGTCGGCCAGCCCCAGCAGGTGCGCCAGCACCATCGAGTCCAGCACGCCGGACGTGCTGTCGGCCGGCGTCGACAGGTCCAGGTCACCGTCGAAATAGGCCAGCACGGGGTCGCGTCCGGCGTCGATCAGGCCCGCGACCACACCCACCTCGATGGAGCAGTCTCCGCCGAGGACGAGCGGGACGCGGCCCTCCCTGGCGATCGCCGCGACACCGCGCGCCACCGCCGCCGCCTGCTCGGTGACCCGGGCCAGGTCGCGCGCGACGACGCCGACGCCCTGCGGTTGGTACGCCATCGGCGGGGTGTCACCGGCGTCGTGAACGTCCAAGCCCCGCGCTTTCAACGCGTCGAGGAGGCCGGCCTCACGCAGTACCCGGGGAGCGGTTTCCTGGCCTGCGTTGTGGGATCCGGCCGTCGTCGGGGCGCCCAGCACACTGAAAGCCATGCGTCCATCCTTGCCTCGACCCACGGAAGAAGCCAGGGCGGATCAGCTCGGTTGCTGATGTCAGCCTTTCCTGACATCCGCCGTCAGGCTAGCCTGACGGCATGCTTCCTGCGCTGCTGGGTGCGACCGCGCCGGCGGTGCGCGACCGAACCGTGCTCACCTATTACGACGACGCCACGAGCGAGCGCGTCGAACTCACCGTCCGCGCGTTGAGCGGGTGGGCCGCCCGCACCGCGGGATTACTCCACGAGGGCTGCGGGCTCGGCGTCGGTGACCAGGTCGCCGTAGCGTTGCCACCGCACTGGCGGACGGCGGGTGTGCTGCTCGGCGCCTGGGCTGCTGGCCTCTCGGTGTCGTTCCGGCTCTGGGCCACCGCGGGCCTGGCTCCGGCGGCACCGGTCGACGCGAGCTTCGTCAGCGCGGCCCGTCTGCGGAGCTGGCTCGATTCTCCCCCGGCAGCGCGCCACCGCTTCGTCGTGGGGCCGACGCCGTCCGGCTGTCGCGACTACCTCGCTGAGGTATCCCGCTACACCGACACGCTGCCCTCGGCGGCGCCGCTGAGCTGGATCGACGCGGCGACGGTCGACGGGACGACGTTCCGGGAGTGGGGGCGGCTCGCGGCCGAGGTCGGTGCCAACCTCGGGCTGCGCGGCGGGGACCGGTTGCTGGTGGACGCCGACGCGCACGAGCATCCGGTCGAGTGGCTGCTGGCGCCGCTCGCGGTCGGCGCGTCGGTGGTGCTCTGCGCGAACCTCGACCGCTCGCGTCTGAACGGGCGAGTCGAGTCCGACAGCGTCACCCACGTCCTGGCCTAGTCGCGACAATCTTATTGGTACGAGCACGGTTCGCGTGTGGCTCGGCGCGTCCATCGGCTCAGCGTGAGCTGCACGAGCGGAGCAAGGCGCCGGAGTGAGGCCCGGCGTGCCTGCTCGCTGCCTGGCGTCCTCGTTAGGGGGCGGGTGGGCCGAAGGTGATCGGGCCGGAGATCGTGTGGGCTTGGATCACCGGTCCGCTGACCCGGGCCTGTCCCGCGACGATGTTCGACACCTCCGTCGGCGCGCCCACCAGCGGCGCGCTGCTCTGCATCCAGCCGCGTAGCCAGTCCGCGACGTCGTCCTCGTCGGCTGCGGCCTGCTCGAGCAGAACGGCGAGGCGCGGAGCGTCCGGCTCTTCTGCGGGGTGAGCGATCAGCTCGGTGCCGGCTTCGGCGGCAGGTGAGCCGCGGCCGAACCGGTCGCGGACGAACGTCACGAGCCGATCCAGTGCCAGCTTCCCCGCTTCACCCGCAGCGCCGGTGGCCAGCGGAACGAGGACGGCGCTGAGAGCGGCGGCGCTGATGGGGTCCATGTCGTCACTCCATGGTGATGCTGATCGTGTGGGCCTGGAAGACGGCGCGGGCTTCGACGTCCGCCTCTCCGCTGATCGTGTTCCGAACCTCGGGGTTGGGTTCCGGGGTCGGTGTTTCGGGCGGGGCGTCGTCATCCATGCGCTGATCCCTTCTGCACGGTGGGCTCGGTGTTCTACGGTAACCGCGAGCCGATACCGTCCGTAGGCCGTTCAGTGCGTCGGGTGAGGGAGGGCGTCCAGATGCTTCCGCCGGACGGGACCGACGGATCGGTGCGCAACGAACTGTCCGGCCATGCCAGGGCGGAGTTCCTGGTGATGGCCGGACGGGCCGAGATCCACACCGGAGACCGGCGCTCGACACCCGAGGCTGTCGTACCCCGGCAGCTCCGCCGCGCCCCGGACCGATTCGTCGACCGCGATCAGCAGCGCGCGGCGCTGAACGAGGGACTTGCCGCTTCCAGCCGCACCGGGCCGCTGGTGGTGTTACTCGTCGGCCCCGGCGGCGCCGGGAAATCGGCGCTGGCGTTGCACTGGCTGGACGTCGTCAAGGGCGAGTTTCCGGACGGCCACTTCCAGCTCGACCTCGGCGGCAGCACGGGCCATGCTGTCTCTCCGCACGACGCACTCGGCGAGCTGCTCCGGGCGACCGGCGTCGCACCGGAGGCAGTGGCCGACACCCTCGACGGGCGGGAGAAGGACTGGCGGACCTGGACCGACTCGCGCCGGGTCGTCCTCCTGGCCGACGACGCCGTCACCGCAGCCCAAGTGCGCTCGGTGCTGCCCGCCTCTCCGGGAAGCCTCGTCGTGGTCACCAGCCGTTCGACGCTCGGCGCGCTGTGGGTGGACCTCACCCCGGTCGAGGTGCGCGTCGGGCCGCTCCCGACGGACGCTGCGCGTGACCTGCTGAGTCGAATCGTGGGCGACGACCGTGTCCGCGACGAGCCGGGAGCCGCCGAGGAACTGGTCGAGCTGTGCGGACGCTCGCCGCTGGCGATCACGCTGGTGGGCGTCCGGGGCAGGTTGCGGCCGAGAACTCGGCTGACGACGCTGGCCGAGCAGCTTCGCGGCCACCGGTTGCTGGGCATGAACGTCGCCGGGGACGTCGCACTTCGCGCCGGCTTTGACGTCGCCTACCGGGAGCTGTCGCCGCCGGTGGCCGCGCTCTACCGTGCGCTCGGCGCGCATCCCGGCCCGGAGTTCGGTCTGCAGGTTGCTGCTGCCGCGGTCGGCGAGGACCTCGACGTCGTCCGCGAGTGGCTGGACGATCTCGCCGACCGCAGCTTCCTCCAACCGGTGGGCGAGGACCGCTACAGGTTCCACCATCTGTTCTGGGAACACGCGGGGGAGACCGGCGCCGAGGTCCGCGCCGACGCGCGGCGAGCGATCGTCGAGTGGTACCTGCGGCAAGCGGTCCTGGCCGAAGTGCTGATCACGCCGCGACGCTGGCGGGTCGGCCCGCCGTATCCGGTGCCGACCGGTCCGAGCACTCCGGCGGAGCGCGCCACCGCGATGGCGTGGCTGGAGGCCGAGCACGGCAACCTGGTCGCGGCGGTCCTGGCCACGGCTGACGACGAAGCGCTGGCTGAACAGTGCTGGCAGCTGTGCCAGGCACTGTGGACGATCTGCTTCCGGCGCAAGCACCACCAGGACGGCGTCGCCACGCACACGGTGGGGATCGCAGTCGCGGAGCGGCTGGGAAACGTCCTGGCGCAGGCCCGGCTCCGGTGCCAGCGCGGGCTCTTCCACCTGGAGATGGGCGACGTAAGCCGGGCCGGCGAAGACTTCGCGGTGGCGCTGGCCACGGCGCGCCGCTGCGGTGATCGACAGGCCACCTCGACCGCGCTGGAGCTGCTGGGGCTGGTCGCGCTCGCCGACCGCCGTGGTGCGGAGGCGCTGGACTGGTTCGACCAGGCCGTCGCGGCCGCCGATCCGGGCAACCGCAGAGGTGCCGCCCTCCTCACCCATCATCGCGGTCGCGCCTACAGCCTTCTCGGCGATCACGATCGCGCTCGCACGTTGCTGCGGGACGCGATCGATCGGTTCGTCGCGCTGCCGGACGAGTACAACCAGGCCCGCGTCCTGACCAGCCTCGGCGAGACCGAGTTACGAGCCGGTCGGCCGGAGGCCGCGCTGGCGCCCCTGCGTGGCGCCCGGGACGGTATGCACGAGGCCGACGCGCCGTACCAGGAGGCGCGGGTCGTGCTGCTGCTGGCGATCGCCGCCGGGCGCGCGGGCCTTCGTGATCAAGCGCGCACCCATTGGGGCCAGGCTGCGGAGCTGTGCCGCGCGGTCGGGCTCAGTGATCCGGGCGTTCTCGCTCGGCGGTTCGCCGAGTTCGAATTCGAGCCGGATGAGTCGTCGCCACCGGCGTGAGCCGGACACGGTGGCGCCGCGCTCCGACGACGAGGGTGAACACGGGCGGCGTCGAACGATTGGCCAGCAGCGCCAGCACACCGGCGGTGACACAGGCCGCATCCGGCGCGCCGACGGTCACGCGAGCCACGAACAGCTGCCCGCTCCGCGTCCCGATCAAGCTTGTGGACGCGGTGAGTGCGACGGCGGCGAGCGTGCAACCCGGCAGACGTCCCAGCGCGGATCGGATCCAACGGCGGGGACGCCCGGCGGTGTCCTCGATGGTCGCCACCACCGTGTCGGCCGCCGCCAGCAGCTGCGGATCGTCGTGGCGCCAGGCCACCGACAGGTGGGTGACGCCGTCCGGGGGATCGTCGAGCCGCAACGCGGCGGGGTAGCGCTCGACCGCGACGACGTCCCGGTGGTGAACGGTCGTCATCACGGTTGCGGTGACCGGCGTCGGGTCGGGGGAGCGGGGGATCGGCACGATCGGGGTGCGAGCCGGTGCGCTCGGTTCGGGCAGCCGGAGCTGTTCGTAGAGGAGCGCGCGGATCAGCGCGGCGGATTGACCCGGTGCGCTGCTGGCCTCGGCGGTGAGGTGGACGTAGCGGTGGTGCTGCGGGTCGCGGATCACGGCGTCCAGTTGGTGGCGTAACGGCTGGGACGGATCGAGCCGTGGCGCGGCGACCAGCAACCGTGCCATCGGGGACGCGGGGTCCAGCTCGGACGGTTCGACGACGGCAAACGCGATCGGTCGATCCGCCGCCGCGGCGTAGAACATCACCGAGCCGTGGTCGCCGACGACAAGATCCGCGGCCACCACCGCTGCCTGCCATCCCTCTTCCGGCGGTAGCAGCGCGACTCCCGCGCGTCGGTACGGCGCCATCCATGCCCGTACTTGGTAGGGCGAGTGCCAGTGCCAGACGTTCGGGTGGAGTGCGAGCACCAGCGCGTACCGATCGAGGGGGAGCTCGGCGGCCAGTTGGAGAGCGAGGCCGGGAAGGCGGCCGTCCAAGGATCGGCTACCCCAGGTCGAGCTCAGCACCACCAGGCGTCGGTCCGGTTCGACGCCGAGCGCTGCGCGGTAGGCGTCCCGGAGATGGTGGCTGGCGTTCAGCCGGTCGAGGCACGGGTCACCGGCGACGACCGCGACGTCGGCAGCCGGCGGGTAGTACCGCCGAAGGCGGGCGAGTTGTTCGTCGGAGGAGAGGACCAGCGCATCGGGGACGAGCGCGCCCTGCGGTGCCAGCCAGGGCGCCGACAGGCCGAAGACCGGAAGATTCGATGGTTCGATGGTTCGATGGTTCGATGGTTCGATGGTTCGAGTAACTTATTGTAACCGATACCGTGCGGGAGGGTTACCAGGGGCGCTCGGATCGCCGCGAGGTCACCGCCGTAGCTGGTCGCTATCGCGAGGTCGAACTCGCTGGTGATTGCCTCGGCCCACGACAGGGCGTGCGCGCCGAGGCGCTCGAGATAGGCGTCGATACCGCGGCCGAACGCACTGGAGCCGGTGACCGTGAAGACGATCTGAACGCGTGGGTCGGAATCGAGGACGGTGAGGATCTCGGTCAGCCGGATCGCGGAGGTGACGTTGTGGACCACCGCCAGGACCGTCTTTTCCGGTTGCCGTGTCCGCCATCGCTCGACCTGGCCAATCGCGGAGGACACGGGCACAGGCTAGCTGGGCTCGCGGCAGTGCCCGCGCGTTGCGTGCGCTCACCACGAGCACGGGGTGCCTGACGGTGACCGCCGGACGGGCGTCCTGGCGGTCACCGTCCACCCGGCTCAGGTCCGCAGCCCCCATCCGTACGGGAACAGCGGACGGTACGTCGCGTCGCCGACGTTCACCGGCACCGCGTCGACGCTGCGCGGCCAGCTCACCGGCAGCCGGCCGGTGAATCGTCGCTGCCCGAACAAGACGTCCGCGACGCCGGCGCCTTCACTGCCGGGAAGCCACGAGGCCACCAGGGCGTCCATCGACCCGAGTTGATCGGTGACGACCTGCGGCCGGCCCGAGACGAGCAGAACCACGCAGGTGCCGACCGCACCGCAGACCTTCTCGACGACCGCGCGGTCGCCGGGCTGCAGCGTCAGCAGCTTCGGCTCCCGCTGCTCGGGTGTACCGGTCTGCCAGATCGGCCCGCCGACGTCACCGAACCCCTCGGCGTAGGGCGTCTCCCCGACGACGACGACGCCGACGTCGGAGTTGGTCATCGGAGCGGACGCGTCCGCGCTGTAGGTCACTCGCGCCTGTGGTGCGACCTCGCGGATTCCCTCCAGGATCGTCGTACCGGGGATGGCGTCGCCGGACCGGCCCTGCCAGTCGATCGTCCAGCCACCGGCCTGGTTGCCGATGTTGTCGGCGTTGCGGCCGGCGACGTAGATCCGGGCGTTCTTGCGCAAGGGAAGGGCCTTGCCGCTGTTCTTGAGCAACACCTGCGACCTGGCAACGGCGTCGCGCGCCAGCTTCCGGTGTGCGGCGCTGCCGATCACGTCGATCCGGTCGGCCGGGGCGTAGGGGCGCTCGAACAGTCCCATCCGGAACTTCGTCCGCAGAATGCGGCGGACCGCGTCGTCGATCCGGGCCTGGCTGACCCGGCCGGCGGTGACCTCGGCCTTCAGCAGCTGCTGGAACTGGGGGGCGGTGTTGGGCTCCATGAACATGTCGATGCCGGCGTTGACCGAGATCCGGACCTGGGCCGCAGTGGGGCGGGGTGCGCCGGCGGGCACCGACGGGTCGGGGATCTGGTGAATGCCTTCCCAGTCGGAGATGACGAACCCGTCGAACCGCATCCGACCCTTCAGCTCGCCGGTGATCAGCTCGCGGCTGGCGTGCATCTTCACCGGGTTGCCGACGCCGTCCTCGGTCCAGTCGACGCTGGAGAACGAGGGCATGACGGTGCCGACGCCGTGCTTGCGGATGGCGGCGACGAACGGCGCCAGGTTGATCCGGGCGAAGTCGGCCCGGCTGGTGACCGTGATGCCCTGATCGATCGTGAAGTCGCCCTCACCGGTTCCGTACTCGGTGTCGCCGTCACCGGCGTAGTGCTTCGCGGTGGCGAGGACCCGGTCCGGCCGGCTGGGGTCGTCGCCCTGCAGGCCGTCGATCGCGGTCGTCATCTCGGTGACCAGCCGCGGATCCTCGCCGAAGCTCTCGTAGCTGCGTCCCCACCGTTCGTCGCGGGTGACACAGATGCACGGCGCGAAGTTCCACGGGACACCGCTGGCCCGCGTTTCGGCCGCGGTGGCGGCGTAGACCCGCTTCACCAGCCCGGGATCCCGGGTCGAGCCCAGGCCGATGTTGTGCGGGAAGACCGTGGCCCCGAGCAGGTTTCCGTGGCCGTGCACCGCGTCGACCCCGTAGATCATCGGGATCTTCAGCCGTGTGTTCAGCGCGTTCCGCTGGAACGTGTTGACCATCGACACCCAGGCTGCCGCGGTGTTCGGGGTGGGTGTGGAACCGCCGCCGGACAGGATCGAGCCCAGATACCAGTCGGTGATCCGGGTCGGTGCGTCCGCGACGGCGGCCCGCTCGGCCTGCGTCATCTGGCCGATCTTCTCGTCCAGCGTCATGCGCCGGATCAGGTCGTCGACGCGTTGCTCGACCGGTAAGCGCGGGTTCAGGTACGGCACGGCGGCGGGTACCGCGGGCGCCGTCGTGGGCACGGCCTTCGCGACGTCGGTGAACGCCGCCGAGGACAACGTGAGTAGGGGTGCGAGTAGTAGGACGACAGCCCGGTGGGGTCGCCGTCGTGGGGGTCGGGTCGCCGGTGGAATGCGTCGCTGCATGCCGCCCTCCTCGATGAGAGAGAACCGGCTCGCCGGGTCGGGGGCCGGTTCGACCGCACCGTCGATTGTGGCCCGTTGCGAGGCGAATTTGGCATTTTTCGCAGCATTGGATCCGCTATGCCCGCCAGGTCTACCGCTATTTGTTGGCTCGTAGGAATGAGTGTAGAGTCGCCATCGCGTAGGAGATCGAGTTCTGGGAGGATTGATGACGACCGAAGTTCTGGATGCGCTCGCGGCATTAGATCGTCGAGTCACTGCCCTGGAGGACCGAGCCGAGAGGGAGACGGGCTTCCGAATGTCCATCGAGAGTGATCTGGCCACGATCAAGACTCGGCAAGCTGCGCAGGGCCAGATGCTTCAAGCGCTGCATCTCACCCAGAGCGAGCACACCGGGCGGCTGAACGCGATCGAAGCCAAGCTGGACGAGCACGGCCGGGTGTTGGCGGAGCACGGGCTCAAGTTGAGCGCTCTGGAGGGTGGCGTCGACCGGATCATCGGCATGCTCGACACGCTGATCGCCCGCGAGCGCTGATCGCCTATCCGTTCGTGGCGAACGGGTCGTGCTCGGCGAGCAGTTTGTCGATCCGGGCCTGGTCGACGCGGCTTACGACCGCTGTCGCCTCCTGCTGGTCACGGACGCACTTGGCCAGCGTGAACGTCGACGTCACGAGGTAGAGCAGGCTGAGCGCGAGGAACGCTCGCGGCCAGGGCCCGACCGGCAGGTTGAGGACGGCGAAGCCGGCGGCCAGCACGGCGACCCCGAACGAGATCCCGGACTGGACGAAGAACGCGGTAGTCGTCTTGCGCGGAGGAGTCGTGGTCATGGCCAAATGGTCCGGACCAGCGACGCCGGCGTCTTGAGCAGTGCTACTCAGAAATGTGGCGGCCCCGGGGGCTTTACCCGTCCCCCGGGGCCTGAACGTGGTGTCGAGCCACGTTGGAGTCGGCGGGAATCGAACCCGCACTTCATCCTCTGAAGGGATGCGCGCTTCCGTTGCGCTACAACTCTCGCCTCGCGTTGACGACCTCCGTCACCGTCGGCGCCGGTCAGCCTGATTCGCTGCGCTCTGCCGTTGAGCCATTCCGCCGTGGTGGAGGCGGAACCGGGATTCGAACCCGGACTCTCAGCGAGTGAGCCGGCGTACATGGTGTCGGACGGCCCGAGGCGATATTCAGTTTGGCGCAAGAGCTTCAACCTGAAGGCGGGCGCATCTGCCCTGGTCAGCCTCAATCTCAGTCTCAGCTTCTCCGGCTTTTGCGGCCGGTACCCCGCGCGCCAGCGGGGAGCTCTGGGTCAGTCCCGCAGAAGGTATCCGGTCAGTGCGGCACCGAGGGGGTTGTCCACAACCTCCTCCATGTTCGCCTGCTCACGCGCCATCCGAACGGCTGCGATGAGCTTGTCGACGCGGTCGAGCAGCGTCGCCTTCCGGCCGGCCGGGATCGCTCCGGAGAGCTTCACGGTCGTCCAGAAACCGACCACGACGTCCTCGTTGTACGAGGTGACCTGCGCCGGGTGCTTCTCGGTGGCCTCGTAGAGCACCTGCACCCGCGGGACCTTCGCGGTGCGGGTCGTCTCCCGCGGATCGGACCGATAGGCACCCGCGTCGGCGTCCCGGGTCCAGACGTCGGCGATGTCGAGAACCGGCAGTTTGGCCACGACGCCGCGCCAGTCGATCAGTTCCTTCTCCAGCGTCATCAGGAACGTGACCGGCACCTGCGCCGCGATCGTCTCGCCGTCGACGACGATGTCGCCGCGGGCACGCGCGTTCGTCTCGTCCTTGCTCGCCGTGACGTCGAACAGGCGGGACAGCGTGCGGGCCGCTTCGTCGAGAAGCTCGTCGACGTGTACCTGGACGCGGGTCCGCTCGTCGGGGAGCCGGACGCCCTCGTCGTCGATCGGCCGGTAGGTCCGGATCAGACCGGTGAGAGCCGCCTCCAGCGAACCGCGCTGCATCTGCTGGTGGATCGTCGTCTGCGCGTCCTTGGCACGAGCCTTGACGCTCTTCTCGATCGCGACGAGCTGGTTGAGCAGCGTCGTCCGGTTGCGGGCCTGGGTGGTGGTGGTCGTGCTCACATCCGCGAACTTTATGACTCACCGTCAACGGCGCCAACCGAGTTTCACCGCGACGACAGCACGAGCAGCAGCTCGAACCGCCGCTGTGGATCGTCCAAAGTGCCCCCGAGCAGCTCCCGCAGGAGCTTCAACCGGTAGCTGACCGTCTGCGGGTGCACGAACAGCTCGGCGGCCACCTCGTTGCGCGCTCCCCAGTGCAGCAACCAGCTGTGCAGCGTGTCGAGCAGCCGGTCGCGCTGCGTCGGACGGAGGTGCTGCAGCGGCGCCAGCCGACGCGCGGCCAGCACCGCCAGCGCGGCCGGCTCACCGCGCAACGCGAGCGTCGCCAGGTGTTCCTCGACGAACACCGGCTCGGCGCCGGTGCCCACCAATTCCGCCGTGAGCTCGGTCAGCCGCACGCCTTCCGGGGTGCGGTCCCAGCTCAGCGGTGGTCCGACGACGGCGCCCCGCCCGTGCAGTGCGTCCGGCGCCGGAGAACTCCGCAACAACAGCACGGCGTCGCGGGAACGCTCGACCACGATCCCTTCCGACCCGTACCGGAATCGGGCATCCCGCGCCTGGTCCAGCGGCAGGAGCACCGGCACGATCTCCTCCGGCGGAGGCCAGCCGATCGTGGTCGCCGCGGCCCCGACCACGCTCTCCGCCGTCCCGCCGCGGAGCAGCAGCTCGGCGAACTGACGCCGACGCCGGTCGCCCTCACCGGCCTGTTCGCGGAGCTGGCGACCGTATCCTTCGGTGCTGCCTGCCGACAGCTCGTCCACGAACGCGGTCACCGCGTCCGACAGGTCGATCAGCTCCGCGGCGCTCACCGGCCGTAGCTCGGCCAAGGCCTCGCTGAACTTCCGCAACATCAATCGGGACGCCGTCCGCAGCGCCGCGAGCAGCGCATCCGGCCCTCGTTCCTCCCGTGCCTCCGCGGCGCCGAGGCTCGCGAAGACCTCGCGGGACCGCGGTGGCAGCGCGGGCTCGTCGGTGCCCGCCAGGTCGAGGAATCGCTCCAGCGCAACCGTGACCGCGGTCCGTACGTCCCGCTCGAACTTCGGGTCGGAGATCGCGCTGAACGCGGGAGACGTCGCGGTGACCGCATCGACGATCTCCCGCACGGTCTCCTCCAGCCGAGGACGCACGGCAGGCGCAAGATCGTGCGGAAGGCGCCGCCACGGCGCCAGGATTATCACCACGAGACAAATCGTGCCCGATTTCTCGCTTGTTCGGGAACGGAGATTTTGTCGGTGGGGGCCGCCACGATGGTCAGGTGATCGCCCGCCTCTGAGTTCCGGGAGTCCCCATGGAGCACCGCACCTCCCGCCAGCACGTCGTGGACATGTGCCGCACGATGCTGGAGCGCGGCTACCTCAAGGCGACCGAGGGCAACGTCTCGGTCCGCGTACCGAGCCACGACTGCTACGCGGTCACGCCCAGCAACTACGACTACGACCGGATGCGCGCCGAGGACATCAGCCTGGTCGGGTTCGACGGGAAGCCGCTGCCGGGGTCGGGCTCCGGTCTGCCGCCGTCGATCGAGTGCGGGATGCACGCGAACATCTACCGCGAGCGGCCCGACGTCAACGCGATCGTGCACACGCACCAGCCGTACGCCTCGGCGCTGGCGTTCCTCCGCCGGGAGATCCCCGCGCTCACCGACGAGCAGGTCCGGTTCCTCGGGCGCAAGGTCGCGATCATCCCCTACGCGCCGTCGGGCACGAGCTTCCTCGCCGGGAAGGTGCAGAAGAAGGTCGCCAGCGGCGACAACGCGTTCATCATCGCCAACCACGGCATCATCGCGCTGGGCACCGACCCCGATCGTGCGGTGTTCAACATGGCGCTGCTGGAGAAGGTGTCGCTGGCCTACCTGCTGGCGCTGACCACCGAGGCCGGGAAGGTCTACACGATCCCGGACGCGATCCGCGAGATCGCGTTCACCAAGCTCCGCAAGGACGAGAAGCGGATCGCCGCCCAGATCACCGCAGCGGTGGAGCCCCTTCGCGTCCCCACGGACGAGTCGCTGCCCAGCGTCGCCGAGGCCGCCCGCCGAGCCGTGGCCGGCACCGGCTCAGCTCCGACGACCGTCCCCGCGCCGACCGTGGCCGTCCCCGCGCCGACCGTGGCCGCTCCGGTGCCCGCCGAGGCCGTCCCCGGAGCTGCCGACAGCAAGCCCGGCCTGGCCGCGGTCGTCGCCGCGGCGACCGACCTCGGATCCGCTGCGGGCGACGACCCGGCCGCGGCCCCGTCAGCGACGCCGGCCGAGGGTGCGGCCGCATCCGTCACGACCAACGACAAAACCGCTGCGGACGACGTCCCGCAACCAATTGGGGCGGAATCCGCAGCGCTCGGCTACGCGATCACGACCTATCCCGACGTCGACGACACGATGCGGCGGCTCAAGGCGCTGGTAGCGCAGCCGGTTCGCGGCCTCCGGCACGACGCGATGCACGACGTCCTCAACTACTTCGAGACGAAGTGCCGGGCCAGCAAGGAGATCACCGACCGGGCCAAACTCCGGATCCCCGGCGGCGTCCAGCACAACCTGGCGTTCAATTACCCGTTCCCGCTCGCGATCGACCGGGCGGAGGGCGCCTACCTCACCGACCGCGACGGCAACACGTACATCGACTTCCTGCAGGCAGGCGGCCCGACACTGCTCGGCAGCAACTACGCGCCGGTCAACGAGCGGGTAGCCGAGGTGATCAAGGCGAGTGGCCCGGTCACCGGCCTGTTCCACGAATACGAGCTCAAGCTCGCCGAGATCATCAACCGGTACATGCCGCACATCGAGATGTACCGGTCACTGGGTTCCGGCACCGAGGCCGTGATGGCCGCGGTGCGCGGCGCCCGCGCGTTCACCGGCAAGAACGTCGTGATCAAGGTCGGCGGTGCGTACCACGGCTGGTCCGACACGATGGTCTACGGCCTGCGGGTGCCCGGCACGTACCGGATGAACGCGAAGGGCATCCCGTTCGGCGCCACCAACAGCACGCGCGAGGCGTTCCCGCACGACCTCGGGCTGCTCAAGCGCAAGCTGATCGAGAACCGGCTGCGCGGTGGCACCGCAGCGGTCATCGTCGAGCCGGTGGGCCCGGAGTCCGGCACGCGGCCGGTGCCGTACGACTACAACGCCAAGGTGCGCGAGCTCTGCGACGAGTTCGGCGCGTTGCTCATCTTCGACGAGGTCGTCACCGGGTTCCGGCTCGGGCTCGGTGGGGCGTCCGGCTATTTCGGCGTCACCCCCGACCTCACCGTGCTGGGCAAGGCGGTCTCCGGCGGTTACCCGATGGCCGGCGGCGTCGGCGGCCGGGCCGACGTCATGGCGGTGTTCGGGTCCGGGCTGGACGGCAAGAACGGCTCGCACGTCCAGGTCGGTGGCACGCTGTCGGCGAACCCGCTGTCCTGCGCCGCCGGTTACTTCGCGATCGAGGAGATGGCCCGCACCAACGCCCCGGTACTCGCCGGGCGCGCCGGTGACCGGCTCACCCGTGGTCTGCAGCGGATCGTCGACAAGTACGGCCTGCCCTACGTCGTCTACAACCAGGGGTCGATCGTCCACCTGGAGTGCAGTGGCGTGATGTTGCTCGACATGCGTCACCCGGTGAAGCTGCTGAAGGAGAACAAGCCGCGTAAGCGGCTGATGGAAGAAATGAGCGCGGCGTACGCCGCGCACGGCATCATTACGCTCGCCGGTTCGCGGATGTACACGTCGATGGCCGACACCGACGAGGTGATCGACGACGCGCTGGCCCGGTTCGACCAGGTCTTCGCATTGGTGGAGGGCGTTTGAGCATCGAGCCGCAGGTGCTCGCGATCGACCTCGGGACGTCGGGCATGAAGGCGGCCCTGGTCGCCGCCGATGGCACCGTGACGGGCTGGGCCGAGCGTGAGGTGCCGCTGCACGTGCTGCCGGGCGGCGGCGCCGAACAGGACCCGTACGACTGGTGGAACGCGCTCGCCGACGTGGTGGCTGCGCTCGGCCGCTCGCACCCCGATCACCTGCGTGCGGTGACCACGGTCTGCTCCTCGACGCAGGGCGAGGGCACGATCCCGGTAGACGCCGACGGCGAGCCGTTGAGCCGGTGCATCACCTGGCTCGACATGCGCGGCGCGTCCCACCTGAAGAAGCAGTTCGGCGGGTTTCCGGCGGTCGACGGCATCTCGGTGCGTCGCATCGCCCGGTGGCTGCGGCTGACCGGCGGCATGCCGTCGACGACCGGCAAGGACCCCGCCGCGCACATGCTGCTGGTGCGCGACGAGATGCCCGAGATCTACGAGCGGACCGCCTCGTTCCTCAACGTGCTCGACTGGATCAACCTCAAGCTCACCGGGCGGACGGTGGCGACCGTCGATTCGATCCTGACGTCGTGGGTCACCGACAACCGGCGGCCGGCGCAGATCCGCTACTCGCCCGCGCTGGTCGCCGACAGCGGCATCGACCGCGACAAGCTGCCGCCGATCGTCGCCTGCACGGACGTGATCGGCGAGCTGTCCCCGAGCGCGGCCGCGCACCTTGGGCTGCCGCTGCGGGTGCAGGTCGTGGCCGGCGCGATCGACAACACCGCGGCCGCGGTCGGCGCCGGCACCGTCGCTGACAACCAGCCGCACCTGTACCTCGGGACGTCGTCGTGGATCGCCGCGCACGTCCGTCGCAAGAAGACCGACGTGTTCGCGCAGATCGCGTCGGTGCCCTGTGCGGTGCCCGACCGGTATCTGATGACCGCGCTGCAGGCCACCGCCGGCGCGAACCTCACCTGGCTGCGCGACAAGGTCGTGGAGTACGACGATCCGCTGGTCGGGGCCGGTCACATCAGCCGCGACGAGGGGTCGATCTTCGACGCGTTCGACCGGATCCTGCCGACGGTGCCCGCCGGGGCGAACGGCGTCCTCTACACGCCGTGGCTCTACGGCGAGCGTGCGCCGGTCGACGACCCGAAGCTGCGCGCCGGCTTCTTCAACATCTCGCTGGACACGAACCGCTCCGATCTGTTGCGTGCGGTGTTCGAGGGCGTCGCGTTCAACACCCGGTGGCTGTCCGGTGCGGTGAACAAGTTCCTCGGTGCGCCGGTGACGTCGCTGGTCATCACCGGCGGTGGTGCGCGGTCGGACGCGTGGTGCCAGATCTTCGCCGACGTCCTCGGCGTCGAGATCCGGCGAGACGCCCGGCCGGTCGCGGTCAACGCCCGGGGCGCGGGGTGGATCGGGGCGGTCGGCGCCGGGCTGGTCACGTTCCCGGAGATCGCGGACCTGGCCCGCAACGACGAGATCTTCGCCCCCGACGCGAAGGCGCACGAGGCCTACGAGGACGTGTTCGCGATCTACAAGACGCTGCACAAGCAACTTGCCCCGGTCTACCGCCGCCTCAACGCCTAACCGCGGCGGCGCCGCTGAGCAGGGTCGCGTGGTGCGTGACCTGATCGGGACAAAAACGGTCTCACTGAGTGATGACGGATTAGTCGCGCTCCGCATCGGGTAGCGCGATCATCGGATGACCACAGCTGTCCGACGGGGGGCCGGCACGGAGAGGAACCTCTCCGGGGAGGTGGCCACGTGTACCAACAGGTGCTCGACCCCGTCGCCAATTCGCTCGCGTGGAGTTCGCTCGTCGCGGCGATCCCGCTCGTCGTCCTGTTCATCCTGCTCGGCGTCTTCCGGATGCGCGCCTGGCTGGCGTCGCTGATCGCGCTGGCGGTCGCGCTCGTGGTGGCGATCGGCGTCTACGGCATGCCGGCCGGACAGGCGTTGCTCGCGACGTCCGAAGGGGCGGCGTTCGGGTTCTTCCCGATTCTCTGGATCGTCATCAACGCGATCTGGGTCTACAACATCACGGTCGAGACCGGCCACTTCGACGTGTTGCGGCGCAGCTTCACGCGGGTGAGCGACGACCGGCGGATCCAGGCGATCATCATCGCGTTCTCGTTCGGCGCGCTGATCGAGGCGCTCGCCGGGTTCGGCACGCCGGTCGCGGTGACGTCGGTGATGCTGATGGCGCTCGGGTTCTCGCCGCTGAAATCGGCGGTGCTGGCGCTGACCGCGAACACCGCGCCGGTGGCGTTCGGGGCGATGGCCACGCCGATTCTGACGCTCGGCACGGTGACCGACATCAGCAGCGACACGCTCGGGGCGATGGTCGGGCGGCAGACTCCGATCCTGGCGATCTTCGTGCCACTGGTGCTGGTGTTCATCGTGGACGGAGCGCGCGGACTGCGGGAGACGTGGGTGTTCGCGCTGGTGTGCGGTGCGACGTTCGGCATCGGGCAGTACGTCACGTCGAACTTCATCTCGGTGCCGCTGGCCGACGTGGTGGCGTCGCTGCTGTCGGTGGCGGCGCTGGTCGGGATCGTGCGGGTGTGGCGTCCGATCGCGAACCCGGTGACTGCCGAGGCGCTGGCCGCCGAGCGGCCGGGTCAGGGCTCCGACGACGCCGACGACGAACGCGACGACGCGCGCACGCCCACCGCCGCGGGGCGGGACGCCGAGCGCGAACCCGTCGAGGATTCCGGGGGAGCGGCGGCGTTACCGGATACGCGGGCTGAGATCGCGCGGGCCTACGCGCCGTACGCGATCATCATCGCGGTTTTTGTCGTGTGCCAGATCGGGCCGGTCAAGGAGTTCCTCGAGCGCGCCACCCAGACGATCAGCTGGCCAGGCCTGAACCTCACGAACACCAGTGGCGAAGAGCTCTCGCTGGTCGCGTTCAAGCTCAACTGGCTGACCACGCCCGGCACGCAGATGCTGGTGGCCGGGTTGCTGACGATGCTCGCGCTCAAGGTCTCGGTCGGCCGGGCGCTGCGGGCGTATGGCGTGACGTTGGACCAGCTCAAGTGGGCGATCCTGACCGTGATGACGGTGCTGGGCCTGGCGTTCATCATGAACGCATCGGGCCAGACCGTGACGCTGGGGACCTGGATGGCCGGGGCCGGCGGCCTGTTCGCGCTGATCTCGCCGATCCTCGGATGGCTCGGGGTCGCGGTCACCGGCTCGGATACGTCGTCCAACTCGTTGTTCGGCGCGTTGCAGGTGACCGCGGCGGAGCGGGCCGACCTGTCGGCGACGCTGATGGCGGCGTCGAACAGCTCCGGGGGCGTGCTCGGCAAGATGATCTCGCCGCAGAACCTCGCGATCGCGGCGGCGGCGGTGGGGCTGCAGAACTCGGAGGGGGACATCTTCCGCCGGGTCGTCGGGTGGAGCGTCGTGTTCCTCGCCGGAATTTGCCTGCTGAGCTGGCTCCAATCCACTGCGGTGCTGGCCTGGATGGTCCCGTAAACCCAGCGCCCCACCTTCGGCGCGGATGAAACGCGGATCGGTCCAGCCAGGGCTGGACCGATCCGCGTTTCATCTCGGAGCGGCCGCTCGGGATCGCGTGCCTTCCGTTACCTCGCCCCGCGCGCTCCACGGCCTCCTTTGAACGCTTCGCGCCAGATCAACGTCGCGATGCTCGGTTCCCCCACAACCGTGACGACGCCGATCGCCGCGCGGACGTACTGGTCATCGGTGACCTGTCGCAGCAGGCAGTCGGCCAGGTCCGCGCGGGACGTGAAGCGGCCCTCGACGTGATCCTTGCCGACGCGGTAGGCCGTCACCTCGTCGGCGTCATAGAGCCCGGAGGGCCGGACGATCGTCCAGTCGAGATCGCTGGCCCGGACCGCCGCCTCCAGCGCGGCCATGTCCGCGTAGACCGTGCGGCCGACCACGTTGACGAGGAACGGCTGCAGGATCCGGTTGAACACGAATCCGCCGGTCTGCACGTGATCCGAGCCGGTGACGGTCGACGTCACGCACACCAACCGGCGGACGCCGTGCCGCTCCATGGCCGCGACGATGTGCGCACCGCCGCGCGAGTAGACCGAGACCGGCTTACGCGTGTACGGGACGCCGAGCGCCGAGATGACCGCGTCCTGACCGGCGACCGCGTCGTCGACGGATCCAGGGTCGTGGACGTCGCCGGTGTGGACGCGTAACCGCTCGTGCCGCCGGGGGAAAGCGCGCCGGGTGAACGCGGTGACCTCGTGGCCTTCGTCGAGGGCCTGCTGGGTCACGCGGCGGCCGGTCGGACCGTTGGCGCCGAACACCAGGATCTTCACGAGCGCACCCCGGTGAGCTTGTCCGGGTTGGTGATCGTGTAGACGCCGGGGATCGAACCGTCGTCGGTCAGGTCGAGCACCATCACCCCGAACGGTGCGCCGTCGGCCCGCAGCAACAGCGAGAGATCCCCGTTGACCAGCCGATACTCGACGCCGAAGCGGTCCGGGTAGCGCGTTCCGATCGTGGCGAGCACGCGGGCGACGGCGTCGCGGCCGGTGACCGGCCGGGGCACGGCGCGCGCCTTGCCGCCGCCGTCGGTCCAGAGCGTGACGTCGGGCGCGAGCAACTCCAGGAACGCGGTCAGGTCCCCGCTGCGCAAGGCCGCGACGAACCGTTCGGTGACGGCCTCCCGGACGCTCTGGTCGGCCGGGTACCGCGGACGCCGCGTCCGGACGTGCTCGCGGGCTCGGTGCGCGAGCTGGCGCACCGCGGCCGGTGAGCGGTCAAGCATCTCGGCGATCGTGGCCTGCGGATAACCGAACACCTCGTGCAGCACGAAGACCGCGCGCTCGGCCGGGCTGAGAGTCTCCAGGACGACGAGCAGCGCGAGTGAGAGCGACTCGGTCCGCAATACGGCGGCATCGGCGGCGTCGGTGCTGATCAGCGGCTCGGGAAGCCACGGGCCGACATACGTCTCCCGGCGGCGCCGGATCGTGGCCTGCCGCGCCAGCGCCTGGTTCACCGCGGCGCGGACCAGGTACGCCTTGGGGTACTCGACCGGCGTGTCGGCCGGGCGGCTGGCCCAGGCCAGCCAGGTCTCCTGGAGCACGTCCTCGGTATCGGCGACGCTGCCGAGCAGTCCGTAGACGATCGAGAACAGCAGCTCGCGGTGGTCGACGAAGACATCGGTGGGATCGGGCATCGGGCGGCCTCCTGTTGTGGTCGCCTCCTGAGAGAGCCCGCGAGCGCTGAATGTGACATGGCACCCGCGGTCGAGCTGACGGCCGCGCGCTCCGCCAGGTTACGTTGAGGTATCCGCGCCAGGAGAGAAGAGGGAACGGTGCAGCCGCACGAGTCCGCCCGGGGCCCGCACGTGTTGCGGCAGATCAATTTTGGCGCCGTGCTGCGGGCCGTGCGGGAGCACTCACCGGCCCGGGTGGCCGACCTCATGCAGGCGACCGGACTCTCCCGGCCCGCGGTGACCAGGGCGGTCGCCGAGCTGCGGGACGCCGGCCTGGTGGCGGACGTGGACGAGACCGCGCAGGTCTCGATGGGCCGACCGGCGCAGTGGATCCGGTTCCGCGCCGAGGTCGGTCACGTCGTCGGCGTCGACGTCGGGTCGCACAAGGTGATCGCGATGGTGGCCGACCTCGCCGGCAGGGTCGTGGCGTCCCGCCAGGTGACGATCGGGGAGGGTGCGACCGGCGCGCGACTGCTGCAGTCGGTACGCGACACGATCGTCGAAGCGCTGGCGAAGGCCGACCTGACCGGCGAGGACGTCTGGGCGATCGTGGTCGGTACGCCCGGCATCGTCGAGGAGACCAGCGGCGAGGTGCTCCTGGCGCCCGGCATACCCGGCCTCGCTCACCTGCCGGTGATGGACGAGTTGCACACGCTCACGCCGGGCCCGGTGCTGATCGAGAACGACATCAACCTCGCGGTACTCGGCGAGCGGTGGTGCGGTGCGGCCGTCGGCAGCGACAGCCTGGTGTTCGTGCACTGGGGCGTCCGGATCGGCGCGGGAATCCTCATCGACGGCAAGCCGTACCGCGGCGCGCACGGCGCGGCCGGTGAGATCGGGTTCGCCGACGTGTTCTCCGAGCCCGACGCGCCGGACCCGCTGCCGCTGGTCGGCGGCGGGACCAGCGGCGTGAGCGAGTGGGGCGCGTTCGAGCGGATGGTCGGTACGCAGGCGATCGCCGAACTGGCGGATGCCGCGCACGCGTTCACCGAGCGGGATCCCCGCGCGCTGCTGTCCCCGGACGCGGTGGCGGCGGTGTTCGCGGCGGCCACCGAGGGTGACCCGACGGCGCTCGCGGTGGTGGACCGCATCGCCGGGCGGTTCGCGCGCGGTCTGGCCGCGATGTTGCTGGTGCTGGACCCGCGCGAGGTGATCATCGGCGGGGGCCTCTCCCGGGCGGGGGAGACGCTGCTCGCCGCGATCGAGCGTCACCTGCGTCCGCGGATCCTCACCTCACCCCGCCTGGTCCTGTCTGATCTCGGCAGCGACGCGGTGGCGCTCGGCGCGGTCCGGCGCGCCCTCGACCACGTCGAAGCGCGCCTGCTGGCCCACCCCGACGCCTGACGCGCCGGGCCGGCGCCCGGCCCGCGGCCCGGAGCCGCGCCCCGAGGCCTGACTCGCCCGGCCCGCCGCCCGCGCCCCGACGCTTAACGGCTACGTCGCCGTCGCGAAACACAGCCCGGTTCGTGTCTCGACGAGCGATAACGACTCGGTCACGTCCCCGTCGACTGATTGACGGCCGTCACACCCACGCGATACTAACGATCCATTCGTTAATAACCCGGCAGCGCTGCCCGCGGTAGTCCCACGAACCCCCACCCGGGTGCTCTCACGAGCGCCCACCCTCAGGAGGAACACGCATGGGTGCAAGAGGCAAGACGCGCTGGTTCGCGCGTCTGGCCGGTGCGACCGCGCTGGCATTGGGCCTGGCCGCGTGCAGCGGTGGCACCGGTGCCGACGACGCGGACAACTCCGGCGGCGGTGACAGCGCCAAGGAAATCAAGGTCGTCATCGCCGAGTACAGCAAGGACCACACGGCGACCTTCTGGAACGCGTTCAAGGCCACCTACGAGAAGCAGACCGGCGTCAAGCTGAACCTGCAGATCATCAGCTGGAACGACATCGACCAGCAGGCCAGCACGATGGTTCAGAACGGCAACCCGCCGGACATCCTGAACCTCAACGCGTACGCCAGTTACGCCAAGGACGGCCTGCTCTACAACTCCGACGAGGTGCTGACCAGCGACGTCAAGTCGGACCTGATCGACGCGTTCGTCAAGAGCGGCACGTACAACGGCAAGATGTACGGCTTCCCGGACCTCTCGTCCGCCCGGGCGCTGTTCTACAACAAGGACCTGTTCGCCAAGGCCGGCATCACGAACCCGCCGAAGACGTGGGCCGAGTTCGTCACCGCGGCCAAGAAGGTCCAGGCCCTCGGCAACGGCACGATCGGCTACGCCCAGCCGCTCGGCCCGGAGGAGGCCCAGGCCGAGTACTCGATCTGGATGTTCAACAACGGCGGCGACTGGAAGACCGACGGCAAGTGGACGATCAACTCCGCGAAGAACGTCGAGACCCTGCAGTTCCTCAAGGACCTCTCCGCCAAGGAGAAGGTCACGCAGAACAACCCCGGCAAGACCAACCGGACCGACGGCGCGTTCCCGCTGTTCACCTCCGGTAAGGCCGGCATGATCGTGGGCTTCGGCCCGCTCCAGGGCGACCTGGACACGAAGTACAAGAACGTCAAGTACGGCATCGCCCCGATGCCGACGAAGGACGGCGGACCGCCGCAGACCTACGGCGTCACCGACTACCTGATGGCGTTCAAGAAGGACGGCAACCAGGAAGCCATCAAGAAGTTCTACGAGCTCTACTACTCGCCGGACCAGGTCAACACCTGGATCAAGTCCGAGGGCTTCCTCCCGGTGACCGAGTCGGGCCTGAAGGAGTTCTCGAGCGAGGAATCGCTCAAGGTCTACCTGGACACGCTGCCGAACGTGCACCTGACCCCGACCGACGACCCGGCCTGGGACAAGATCAAGCTCGCCGTCCAGCAGAACCTCGGCACCGCGGTCTCCCCGTCGGGTGACCCGAAGAAGGTTCTGGACGACCTGCAGAAGACCGCGGAAGCCGGCGGCTGACATGGCGCCCCGGGCTGACTCCCAGCCCGGCGCGCTCGCCGAAAGCCCGGCGCCCGCCCTCTCTCCGGAGGGCGGTGCGCCGGGCGCGGGTGCGCCGGCCAGAAAAAGACCGCGGCCGCGCGGCCGCGCACCGTGGTGGGTGGCACTGATCTGGCTCGGGCCGGTCCTGGTCCTGATCTTCGGTGTCGTGATCTACCCGGCGATCGAGCTGGTCCGGGCATCGACCGGCGAGTACTCGATCACCGGCCTCCGACGGGGTTCCGCAGGCATCGAGAACTACTCGAACGTCCTGAGCCACCCGGCGTTGGGCACCGTCCTGCTGAACACCCTGATCTGGGTGGCCGCGGTCGTGCTGATCACGATCCTGCTCAGCCTCGGACTCGCCCAGTTCCTGTCCAAGGAGTTCTTCGGACGACGGCTGGTGCGCTGGGCGGTGCTGGTGCCGTGGGCGGCGTCGCTGGTCATCACGGCGCGGCTGTTCACGCTGATCTTCGACTACTACCACGGCATCCTGAACGTCTTCCTGCTGAAGCTGCACCTCATCTCCGAGCCGATCGACTGGCTCGGCGACGACAGCTGGACGATGCCGTCGATGATCCTGGTCGGCGTCCTGGTCTCGATCCCGTTCACCGCGTACGTGCTGCTCGCGGGCTTGAACGCGATCCCGGACGAGGTGCACGAGGCCGCCCGGATCGACGGGGCGAGCCCGTGGCAGGCCTACCGGCGGGTGACGCTGCCGCTGCTGCGTCCGGCGCTGCTGGTCTCGGCGGTGCTGAACATGATCTACGTGTTCAACTCGTTCCCGATCGTCTGGACGCTGAACGACCGGAACCCGGGCTACACCCACGACACGACGATCACGTTCATGTACAAGCTCGCGTTCAAGAGCGCCGAGCGGGACGTCGGCATGTCCGCGGCCGCCGGCGTGTTCAACGTCCTCCTGATCCTGGTCGCGGTGGTGCTCTACCTGCGGCTGGTGAAGTGGCGAGAGGAAGACCAGACATGAGCCTGACCTGGCGCCGACTGCGCCCGGTGATGTTGCCGATCTTCGGGCTGCTGGTCGCGATGGTGTTCCTCGCGCCGTACATCGTCATGCTGCTGGACTCGCTCCGGCCGGGCAGCGAAGCGCTGGCCAGCCCGCCGACGTTCCTGCCGCAGACCTGGCAGCTGGACGCCTACGGCGAGATCCTCGGCGACTCCCGCTTCCAGAACTGGCTGAAGACGTCGCTGCTGGTGTCGCTGGCCTCGACCGTGATCGTCATCCTGGTCGCGATCCCGGCCGCGTACTTCACCGCGCGCTTCAAGTTCCCCGGCAAGACCGCGTTCCTGTTCCTGGTGCTGGTCACCCAGATGTTCGCGCCGACCTCGCTGGTCGTCGGCATCTACCGGGAGTTCTTCGAGCTCAGCCTGGTCAACACGTACGCGGCGCTGATCCTCACGAACGCGGCGTTCAACCTGGCGTTCGCGGTGTGGATCATGCACGGCTTCTTCGCCGCGCTGCCTCGCGAGCTCGAGGAGGCCTCGGAACTCGACGGCAACGGCCGGGTCGGCACGATGCTCCGCGTCATGCTGCCGCTGACGCTGCCGGGCGTCGTCACCGCGACGATCTTCACGTTCATCGCGGTCTGGAACGAGTACGTCGTCGCGCTCACGTTGATGCAGGACGACGACAAGAAGCCGCTGACCGTCGGCATCAACAGCTACGTGACCGGCTACGACCAGAACTGGGACCAGTTGTTCGCCGCGTCGATCGTCGCGATCGTGCCGGTCGTCATCCTGTTCGCCGTGATCGAGAAGCACCTCGTCGGCGGCCTGACCGCCGGATCGGTCAAATGACGGTGAATTCAGCGCCGACCGTCGTCACTCTCGACATCGGCGGGACGACGATCAAGGGCGCCCTGGTGGCGTCCGACGGACGAGAGATCACGCTGCTCGAACGCCCGACCGGGGCGGCCGAGGGCACCGACGAAGTGGTGAGACGAGTGCGGGCCGCGGCCCGCGACCTGGCCGACGCGGGCACGGTGGGAATCGGCCTGTCGGTGCCCGGCATCGTCGACACCGCTGCGGGCGTCGCACGGCACGCGGTCAACCTGGGCTTCCGGGACACACCGCTGGCCGCGCTGGTGGCCGAGGAGGTCGGCCTGCCGGTCGTGCTGGAGCAGGACTGCCGTGCGGCGGCCCTGGCCGAGAGCGAGATCGGCCTGGGCCGGGACGCCCGGGACCTGATGGTCGTCGTGCTCGGCACCGGCGTCGCCGCCGGGCTGATCGTGGACGGCAAGGTGCTGCCCGGCGCGGGCGGCAGCGCGGGCGAACTCGGTCACCTGCCGGTGTACCCGGACGGTGAGGACTGCGCCTGCGGTCAGCGTGGCTGCCTGGAGGTCTACGCGTCCGCATCGGGCATCGCCCGCCGCTACGCGGCGGCCGGAGGCTCGTTTGCCGGTGCGACCGCGGCGAACGTGGCCGCGTCGCTCGATTCGGACGTCGTGGCAGCGCGCGTCTGGCGGGAGGCCACCGAGGCGCTCGGGCTGGCGCTGGCCACCGCCACGCTCCTGCTCGACCCGGCGCTCATCGTGCTCGCCGGTGGCCTGACCGGGGCCGGGGACACGCTGCTCCGACCGGTGCGGACCGAGTTGCAGGGCGCGCTGGCCTGGCGGGCGGCGCCGAGCGTCGCGAACTCGCCGCTGGGCGGCACTGCGGGACGGCTCGGCGCGGCGATCCTGGCCTGGCGGGCAGCCGGCTACACCGACGTCGTCTCCCGCGAACTGCGCGACGCGGTCTGACCCCCGCTGTGACGACCTACCGACACTCGTGCCTCGGTAGGTCGTCACAGAGGGCAGAGTGATGGCGTGGCACCTCTCACTGACGCCGAGTTGCCGGGCTTCTGCCGCGACCTCGGGATACCGGGCTTCGTCGACATCCACGTACATTTCATGCCGGAACGCGTCCTGCACAAGGTCTGGGCGTTCTTCGACTCGCTGCCGTCAACGGTCGGTCTCGAGTGGCCGATCGAGTACCGGCTCGGCGAACCGGCTCGCCTGGAACGTCTGGCGGAGCTCGGCGTGCTGACCCACACCGCGCTGCTCTACCCGCACAAGCCGGGAATGGCCGCCTGGCTGAACGGGTGGGCGCTGGAGTTCGCGCAGAACGTCCCGACCTGCGTCCCGACCGGCACGTTCTTTCCCGAGGCCGGTGCGGCGGACTACGTCCGCGCGGGACTCGAGAACGGGTTGCGGGCCTTCAAGTCCCACGTGCAGGTGGGTGGTTACGACCCCACCGACCCGCAGTTGGACGACGTGTGGGGGCAACTCGCAGACGCAGGCGTACCGGTCGTCTGCCACTGTGGCAACGGACCGATGCCGGGAAACTTCACCGGACCGGGGCCGATTCGTGCGGTGCTCGCCCGGCACCCGAACCTGACGCTCGTCGTCGCCCACCTGGGGCAGCCGGAGTACGCCGAGTTCCTCGACCTGGCGGAGCAGTACCCGAACGTCCACCTCGACACGACGATGACGTTCACCGACTTCATCGAGCGGATGGCTCCGTTCCCGCCGGCGCTGCGGCCCCGGCTGCGCGACCTGGGTGACCGGATCGTGCTCGGCTCGGACTACCCGAGCATCCCGTACCCGTACGCCCACCAGGTGGACAGCCTGGTCCGCCTCGACCTCGGGGACGAGTGGCTCCGGGGCGTGCTGCACGACAACGGCGCGCGGCTCCTCACGTCATCATCGTCAGCAGCTTCGTGAGCGTGTTCCAGTTACGGGCGGTGGCGGCGACCCGGGCGTCCTTCGGATAGCGCTTCTCGAAGAACGGCGGGTTCAGCTTCGCCTTACGAACGCCGTCGGGATACCAGACGTAGACCTCGCGCTCGCCGACCGCCATCACCTCGGGTGCGTAGGTGGACGGGTCGACCGCGTCCAGCTCGGCCGGGCCGGTCGGCGCGGAGAGGAACGTGACCAGCAGCTTCGACGGGTCGGTCGCGACGTCGACGAGGGGGTTGTCCTCGACGACCCGGCGGAGGTCGGCGTCGTCGCGTACCAGGACACGGACGGTCAGGCCGAGTTCGGCGGTGATCGCGGACTCGATCGCGGCGGCGAGCGCGTCCGGATCCTTCTTCTTGCTCCGGAACACGGCGTTGCCGCTCTGCAGGTGGGTCGCCACGTCGGTGTGGCCGAGCCCGGTCAGGAGCGCTCGGAGGTCGGCCATCGCGATCCGCTGATGACGACTCACGTTGATGCCACGGAGCAGGGCGAGGTAGGCGGTCACGTCGTCATCCTTGCGTACGGAACGGACATTCGCCGGGGGCGGGCACACCCGCCGGGGGAGGGTTGGCCCCCAGTAACGTGTCGCGCCGGGAAAGGTTCCCGAAATTCGGACGCAATTCAACGGCCGAATTCCGGTGGGCTCCGCCGCTCTCGGAGCGTAATGAAACTACGCCTTTCCGGACGTCGTAGAAAAGCGAGCGCTCACCCTTCCGTGGCGCCGACTCGCGTCGGGGTGACGTTATGCCGGGACACCGGATCGACGTACCATCGAGCCATTCCGTACTGATTGGACGGTCGATTTCCGCAGCACTTGCCCGCCGATCGGGAGTGCGCGGCCGCATCGGGAACCCGGCGCCGCCGTGCCGGAACGAGGCGCCGGGCGACGGCATAGCCGCAGGCCGGACCGTACCTGAACGGATCGCCGACGCTGCCGGACGGCACCGGTCCATTCGCTACCCAGCGCGAAAATACTCGATCGATAAAGCCTGTCCGTAGTCGCTGAGCAACGCTTCGTAATCCCGTGGTGTAAATCGGGTGCAAGTCCTTGGGTTTCGTTAAGCCAAGTGGAAGCAGCGTTAACTGCGCGCTAGGGTGCTCGATGGGGCCGTTGGTGGCGGTGGTGGGGCCTGCTGCTGCGGAAATAGCCGTTTACCCGGTGCGGTGAATGGTGTCACCGTGACGGAGGGCATGCGATGCCGGGAATTGACGAGAGTCTCCAGCGTGCGATGGCGATCACCGGCGCGCGCGGGGCGAACCTCGTCGACTTCACCAGCGGTCTCGTGGTCGGCACGGTGGGCGAGTGGCCCCACGGTGGCTCGGAGGCGGCGGCGGCCGGTGCGACCGAGGTCGTGCGGGCGGCCCGCGACAACTCGGCGTTCGTCGGCCCGGAGCGGTCCGTCGGTCAGGCCGGGGAGACCGAGCGCTGGGAAGACATCGTGCTCACCGCCCAGGGCCGGTACGACCTCCTGCGGTTCGTCCATACCGCGTTCGACGGCCGCTTCTTCCTGCATCTTTGGCTCGACCGCAACCAGAGCAACCTGGCGATGGCCCGGCTGGAACTCCGCCGCCTCGCCGACGAACTGGTGCTGCAGTGAATTCGGTGCGGTGCGCCGGATGAGCGCGGTCGAAACCGCTCTGCGTGAGCTCGCGACGCTCGGCGCGACCGGTGCCTTGCACGTCGAGGCCGGTGGCGGCGGTGCGGTGCTCTACCTGCACGAGGGCCGGGTCGGGCACATCGACGCCGAGGCGGCGCCCGGCATCGGTGCGGTGCTCACCGCGTCCGGGCGGCTGTCCACGGACGTCTGGGAATCGGTGCTCACGGTCGGTGCTCCGTCCGGCCGGGTCGGCGCGCTCCTCGTCGAGCAGGGTTACCTGAGTCAGGGCGAGCTGGAGCTGTGCGTGAACGGCGCGCTGTTCGACGCGGCGTTCTTCGCGCTCGGGGCCGAGCCGACGTCGGTGCGGTTCGCCGCGGACGAGACGTCGTGGTTCGGCGGTGCGCTGCGCGTGGACGTCGAGCGGCTGGTGCGGGAGGTCGCGCACCGGCGTGAGCTGCTCACGACGGCCTTCCCGTCGTCCGAGTTCGACGAGGCGCCGCTGGTGCTGGCGTCCCGGTTGCCGCGCGACCAAGTTGTCGTGGACGGCCTGCGCTGGGAGTTGCTGCTCAACGCCGACGGGCGGCGAACACCGCTGGACCTGGCCCGGCAGCTCGGGCGCGGCGGGTTCGCGATGCTGCTGGAGGTGCGGCGGCTGGCGGCGATCGGCCTGGTGCAGCCACCCTCCGCGACCGGCGCGGCGCCCGTGGTCGGCGGCCGTCCGGCAGCGCCGGGGGTCAGCGACTCTCCGGCGTCCGGCGCGGCCGGGCGTCCCGCCGTGACCGCCTACCGTCCGGCGATCGGTGGGGCCGCAGCGAAAAACGGCCGAGCCGTTCTGCCCCACCGCGCGCCGCCGGCGTCGGCGCAGCCGGCCTCGCCAAGGCCCGGGGCGGCGGAGGCCGGCGGTGGGGGGCTGACGCCGTTGCCGCCCTTGCCACGGCGGACCGCCCCGATCGGGCCCGGCCGCGTCGTGCGGCCGAGCCGACAGGGCAGGCCGCCGGAGGAACCCGCGGAGGCGTCCGCCCCAGCGGATGACACCGCGGGCCCCCGCTGGCCGTCGCCGCCGCCGGAGATCTACGCGGACCCGCCGACGCTCTCCTCGCTACGGCGGTTCCGTGACGCCCTCCAAGAATTTTCCTGACCCACCCTCGAACCGGGAAGGAGACGTGTGGACAACGTCGAGCACGAAGTGCTGACCGAGATCCGAATCCTGCGCGACCGGGTTCGGTACGTTTCGGGCAGCCTCGTCTCCCGGGCGGACGGACTCCTGATCGCGCACGACACGCACGGGGTCCAGCCGGAGGGCATGGCAGCGCTGTCGGCGACCACGCTCGGACTGAGCGAGCGAATCGCCCTGGAAGCCGGGCACGGACGGTTCCAGGAAGCGTTGGTGCGCGGCTCGTACGGCTACGTCGTCACGTACGCGGCCGGCACCTACGCGGTGCTGACCGTGCTCGCGACGGCCGAGTCCAACCTCGGTCGTCTTCACCTCGAGGCTCGGGCGCTGGCCGATCGCATCGGCTCGCTGGTGGACGCCGCGGAGGGCGCCGCGGGTGGCTGGCGCTGAACGCGAACAGCTGGTGGTCCCGCGCTCGCGGACGGCACCGCCGTCGCTCGACGTCGTCGGATCCCGAGATCCCCCAGGTCGCGGCCGAAGCCGTCACGGCTGAAGCGGCCACGGCCGAATCAGCCGCGGCCGGAGCAGCCACGGTCGGGCGCGCCGACGCGATGGGTGTCGGCGGCGACCGGTACGACGCCGACGCCCAGTACCCGGTCTTCGCCCCGGCGCCGGTCGACGACGAGTACGTCGCCCCACGCGTCCTGCCGCCCGCACGGGCCGCGCCCGGTGCGCCGTCCAGACCCGCCGCCGAACCGAACGGCGGCAGCAGTAACCCCCATCCGATCGACCGACCCCGAACAGGAGCGCACATCATGAACCTGGAAGCTTCGCTCAAGGAAGCCATGAACATCGAGGGTGCGATGGGTATCGCGCTCATCGACTACAACAGCGGCATGCCGCTGGGCACCCTCACGTCGGTGAACGACCTCGACCTCGACATCATCGCGGCGGGCACCACCGACTTCGTCCGCGCGAAGATGCGCACGCTGGAGCTCATGCGGCTGGACGAGCCGATCGAGGACATCCTGGTCACGCTCGTCTCGCAGTACCACGTGATCCGCCCGGTGACCTCGCGGTCGGGCAAGGGCCTGTTCTTCTACCTGATGCTCGACAAGAGCCGCGCGAACCTCGCGCTGGCTCGCCACAAGCTCACCCGAATCGAACGCGAACTCGAGATGTGATGGCGCCGTCCTGAGCGGGCTCCAGGTCCGAGAAACAGCAATGCGCCCGGCGGCTTTGCCGCCGGGCGCATTGACGTGCGCTAGAGGACGTGTTGGCCGTACATCTCGCCTAGGGGGTCGGCGATGAGTTCTATGCGGGCGCCGTCCGGGTCGCGGAAGTAGACCGATACGCCGCTGTGGACGACGTGCTCCACGCCGGCGTCGGACAGCTTGCGGACGAGGAACTCCCACCGCTCCGGGTCCACCGAGATCGCGACGTGGTGCAAGCCGCCGAGCACCTCGGCGTACGGGCCGACGTCGAGGCCGGGGAAGTCGAAGAACGCCAGCAGGTTGCCGTTCCCGATGTCGAAGAAGAAGTGCGACGACCCGGGATAGTCGCGATTCTCGATCAGCTCGGTCAGCGGGAACTCCAGCAGATCCTGGTAGAACCAGATCGTCCGCTCGACGCTGCTGCTGATCAGCGCGGTGTGGTGCAGTCCGCGGGCCGACGACGCCGGGCGCTGATCGGCCGGGCGCAGGTAGGTGTCTCGGAGCAGGGCGCGCTGCTTCTCGATCGCAGCCGTGTCAACGGTCATCGTTGCCTCCTCATGCGGCGATCGTGGCGTGCATTTCCCAGACGAGTATCTCGGCCGGCTCGGTCGCGGACACCCGCTGACCACCGGTGGCGGTGAGCCGGGCGGCGTCGCCTTCGCCGAGCGGCCCGCTGCCCCCCAGCGTCACGCCGCCCTCCAGCGTCACGCTGCCCCGGGCGACGAACAAATGCAGGAACGGAGCCTCCGGCAGCCGCACCGAGCCGCCAGCCTCCAGGCGGGCGGCGTAGAGCGCCGCCGACGCATTGCGGATCCGGATCGCGGCGTCGTGTCGAGCCATCCCGGACGCGACCGGTACCAGCCCGCCGCGCAGCAGTTCGTGCTCGATCTCGAGCTGCTCGTAGCCGGGGTCGATGCCGGACTCGTCCGGCAGCACCCACATCTGGACGAACCGCACCGGCTCACGTGCTCCTGCGACATCGTTCTTCTCCGAGTGCAGGATTCCTCGGCCGGCGCTCATCCGCTGGGCGAGGCCCGGGTAGATGACGCCGGAGTGCCCGGTCGAGTCCTGGTGCACCAGCGAGCCCTGCAGCACCCACGTCACGATCTCCATGTCGCGGTGCGGATGGGTCTCGAAGCCGAAGCCCGGCCGGACGATGTCGTCGTTGTTGACCAGCAGCAACCCGTGGTGGGTGTTGTCGGGGTCGTAGTGCGTGCCGAACGAGAACGAGTGCTTCGAGTCCAGCCACGCGATCTTCGTCCGGTCACGGGACGCGGACCGGCGGACGTCGACCTTCGGTTCCATGGCTCCATCCTCCGCCCGGCGCCTGCCGTGGTGAAGCGGGCGGGCGCTCCGGTCGGAGCGCCCGCGCCCGGCTCAGGAGTTCTTGATCGCCGAGACCTCGAACTCCAGCGTGATCTTGTCGCTCACCAGCACACCACCGGTCTCCAGCGCGGCGTTCCAGGTGATGCCGAAGTCCTTGCGGTTGATCGTGACGGCGCCCTCGAAGCCCACCCGGACGTTGCCGAACGGGTCCTTCGCAGCACCCTCGAACGCGAACGGGATCGTGACCGGCTTGGTGACGTCCTTGACGGTCAGGTCGCCGATCAGCTCGTAGTTGTTCTCGTCGATCACGACGACGCCGGTGGAGACGAACGTGATCTCCGGGTAGGTCTCCGGGTCGAGGAAGTCGTTGGTGCGCAGGTGGCCGTCCCGCTGCTCGTTGCGGGTGTCGATGCTGACGGCCTTGATGACGACCTTCGCCGACGACTTCTCCGGGTTGTCACCGTCGAGTACGGCGCTGCCCTCGAACTCGTTGAACGCGCCGCGGACCTTCGTGACCATCGCGTGCCGGGCGACGAAGCCGATGCGGGTGTGGGACGGGTCGAGCGTGTACTCGCCGGAGAGGTCCGAAAGGGTGAAAGCGGGGGCGGTCATGGTTTGCTCCTCGGGAAGAACTTGTTGATGCTTCAAGTACGCTATCGACAACTTGGGTGACGTGTCAACTATTCCCGGGTAGAGTGGCTCACATGACCGTGTGCCCCGGCCCCCTCCTCCGCTCCGGTCCTCGCTCGCTAGGGCTCGCTGCGATCCTCACTTCGGAGGGCGCCTCATGACCTCCCCGCGGTGGCTCGACGCCGACGAGCAGCGGGCGTGGCGCCGGTTCCTGCGGATGCAGGCGGAGCTCACTGCCCGGCTGGCACGGCAGCTCCAGACCGAATCCGACCTCTCGCTCGCCGACTTCGAAGTCCTGGTCAACCTGACCGACGTCCCCGAGGGCCGGATGCGGGTGACCGAGCTCGCCAAGCTGCTCCAGTGGGAGAAGAGTCGCCTCTCCCACCACTTCTCCCGGATGGAGAAGCGCGGCCTCGTCGTCCGCGAGAACTGCCCCAGCGACGCCCGCGGTGCGTTTGTCGTCCTGACGCCGGAGGGCCGGTCGGCGATCGAGGCCGCCGCGCCCGGCCACGTCGAGACCGTGCGCCGGCTGATGTTCGACGGGCTCACCTCCGAGCAGGTCGCGGCCCTCACGGCGATCGCCAACGTCGTGCTGACTCGCATCGAGCGGGACGCCACCGGAGAGCCGGCCCCGGCCGACGTCTGAACGCCACCCCCCGCCCGCGCCGAGGCGCGGCCACCCACCCGCCCGGAATCGCGAGCGGGGCATGATGGGTGCGAGGGCGGCCCACGTCGGGTCCGGGCGGAGGGAGTCGTACGTGCTGAAGTTCGGGTACAAGGCGTCGGCGGAGCAGTTCGGTCCGCGCGAGTTGCTCGACTACGGCGTGCTGGCCGAGCAGGTGGGGTTCGACTCGGTGTGGGTGAGTGATCATCTGCAGCCGTGGCGGCACGACGGTGGCCACGCGCCGAACGCGCTGGCGTGGCTGGGTGCGCTGGGTGCGAGCACGGAACGCGTCACGATGGGCACCAGCGTTCTGACGCCGACGTTCCGCTACCACCCCGGGCTGGTCGCGCAGGTGTTCGCGACGCTCGGGCTGCTGTATCCGGGCCGGGTGATCCTCGGCGTCGGCTCGGGTGAGTCGATGAACGAGGTCCCCCTGGGCGTCGAGTGGCCGGACAACAAGGAACGGTTCGCCCGGCTCAAGGAAGCCATCGAGATCATCAAGCTGCTGTGGTCGGAGGATCGCGTCGACCACCAGGGCCGGTTCTGGAACCTGGAGAAGGCCACGATCTACGACAAGCCCGAGCAGCCGGTGCCGCTGTACGTGGCGGGGTCGGGTCCGGCGGCGACGCGGATGGCCGGCCGGATTGGCGACGGCTACATCACCACGAGCGGCAAGGCGCCCGAGCTCTACACCGACAAGCTGCTCCCGGCGCTCCACGAGGGCGCGGAGAAGGCCGGTCGCAGCGTGCAGGACCTCGACCTGATGATCGAGGTCAAGGTCTCGTTCGACCCGGACAAGGCCAAGGCACTCGAAGACACCCGGTACTGGGGTGCCCTCGCGCTCAAGCCCGAGGAGAAGAGCGACGTCGAGGACCCGATCGAGATGCAGCGGCTGGCCGACGCGCTGCCCACCGAGCGGACCGCGTCCCGATTCATCGTCTCCGACGAGCCCGAAGAGCACGTCGCGGCGATCAAGCGCTACCTCGACCTCGGGTTCACCCACCTGGTCTTCCACGCCCCCGGCCCGGACCAGGCGCGTTTCCTGAACCTCTACGGCGAACAGATCCTGCCCCGGCTGCGCAAACTCGGCTGACCGCGTCCGTCCACAAAGAGCGGCGTGACCGTCCAGGTCACGCCGCTCTTTTGTGCATGACTTCGGAACCGGCTGGGCATCCTCGGCAGGAGTGCTGACCGGGTGATGCGCTGACCTCGCGTGTGGACGGGCGTTTGCCGGTTACATTCAGACGTCAGAGTTGCACTCAATGTGGCCCCTGGGCCGCATCTGATCGAGGTGAGGGGCGTGAGCGGCGCGCGTCGGCGGTTTGTGATCTCGCACGTCGGCCGTGATCGGCCGTGGGCGGAGTGGATCGCGGCCAGGCTCGCCGACGCGGGAGAGCCCGACAGCATCGAGATCCGGCTGGTCAGCTGGCGCTGGAACGCCGGAACTTCGCTGGTCACCACCCTGGAGAACACGCTGCTGCAGGCCGAGGGCGGCGTCGATCGGATCGTGCTGGTGTTCTCCACCGCGATGATCGAGGCCCACGAGTACGCGGGCGATCGGCGTCCGGACCTCTCGTTGCTCGGCCGGGTCGTTCCGGTGCGGGTGGAACCGGTCGGCCTGCCCGAACCCTGGTCCGGGGTGTTCGGCCCGACGCTGTTCGACGTCTCGCCGGTCGAAGCGGCCAACCGTCTGGTCACGACCGTGCTCGGAGCCGGCGCGGCCACGGTCGCCTCGGACCGGCTGGCCCGGACCGTCGCCCGCGACCGGAGCGGCCCGGCGATCGTCACGCCCCGGCCCCGCCTGCCCGGCCACCGGCCGGACATCTGGAACGTCCCGGCGCGGACCGACGTCTTTGTGGGGCGGGACGAGGCGCTGGTCGCGCTGCGGACCGCGATCGTCGCCGACGGCCGCGTGGCGGTCGAAGGCCGGTTCGGGATGGGCGGCGTCGGGAAGACCCGGCTCGCGCTCGAGTACGCGCACCGCTTCGGCTCCGACTACGACCTGATCTGGTGGATCCCCGCCGACCGACCGGTGCTGGTGGGTGATCAGTTCGCGGCGCTCGCGGTACGGCTGGGGCTGGTGGGGCCGGAGACCGACACCGGTACCGCCGCCACCGTCGCCCGGACCTACCTGCGCAGGCACTCCGGCTGGCTGATCGTGTTCGACAACGCGGAGTCGGCCGAGGCGCTCGCACCCTGGCTGCCGGGCGGCGACGGGCACACGATCATCACCTCGCGGACGTCCGGGTGGGGACCGGTGGCGACGCCGCTGGAAGTGGAGTTGCTGAGCCGCGCGGAGTCGATCCAGCTGCTGCGCCACCGGGACCCCGGCCTGACCGTCGTGGAGGCCGGACGGCTGGCCGCGGTGCTGGGCGACCTGCCGCTGGCCGTGGTCCTCGCGGTGGGCTTCCTGGCCGAGACCGGCACCCGCGCGGGCGACTACCTGACCGAGCTCGCCCAGCACGTCGCCGACGTGCTCGACGAACAGCGCGCGGTGAACTACCCGCACGCGCTGGCGGGAGCGATCGCGACCGCGACGAGCTGGCTGGCCACGCGCGACCCGACGGCGCTGGCGGTCGCCCGGGTCTGCGCGTTCCTCGCGCCCCGCCCGATCCCGGTCGGCCTGCTGGGGCTTGCCGATCCGGTGCTGACCGACACCGGTGACGGCCGGGCCCGCCCGAGCCCGCGCGTGCAGTCCTCGGCCGCGCAAGCCCGGGCCGGGAGCGGTCCCTACCGGCATCCGCTGGCCGCGCTGGAAGGGATCTCGGACGGCAGCGCGCTCCTGCAGCGCAGCGTCGGCCGGTTGCAGCGGCTCGGCCTGGTCGAGGTCGAGCGGGTGACCCGCTTCGGCGTCGGCGTGGGCGACCCGTTGAACGGCAGCAACGGCGTGGTGAGCCTGCACCGGCTGGTCTCCGCGATCCTGCGCGACCAACTCGGCGACGACCGCAGGGACGACGTCCGCGCCCACGTGGACGCGCTGGTCGCCGCCGCCGATCCCGGCGATCCCACCGATCCGCACCGGTGGAGCAGCTGGATGCTGCTCCTGCCGCACCTCTACGCCGCGGAGCCGGCGCACACCGACAACGGGGCGCTGCGCGCAACCGCGGTATCCGCGGCCCGCACGCTGCTGGCCAGGGGCGACGTCCGGTCGGCGCGGGACCTGGCCGACCAACTGCACCGCCGTTGGCTCGACCGGCTGGGGCCGGACCACGAGGACACGCTGCGGGCGGCCCGCTGCCTGGCGCAGACACTTCGGACGCTCGGCCGGTTCGACGCCGCCCAGGAACTGGACGCCGACGTGCTGCGCCGCCGCCGCGAGACGCTCGGCGAGGACCATTCCGACAGCCTCGCCGCCGCCACGGATCTCGCCGACGACGCCTACGCGCTCGGCGACGTCGGCATGGCGCGCGCGCTCGACGAGGAGATCCTGGCACGGCGTCAGCGCGTTCTCGGGGAATCGCACCCGAGCGCGATCGAGTCGGCCCGCAGGCTGGCGCGTGACCTGACCGCGCTCGGCGAGGCCAAGCGCGCGGAGGAACTGCGTTCCTGGGTGGAGCGGGCCGAGGCCGACCGCCGCCGCCCCGCGGGCTGATCCGGGATCATCCGACCTGCGTAATCTCGAATGTGGGGCACGCAAAACGTTCCGCACTCCGCGGATAAGGTAATGATAAGGATTTAGGACATCGCACCTAACCGTGGGTGACGCCATTGTCGGCACATATATTTCGGAATCGATAACCCCCGGAAAGTCGTAGCAGGTATCTGCCGCGGTACGATTCCCCCGCTCCACCCTTGTGACCTGGATCGAGTCTCTACGCCCCGCGCCTGCCCACAGTGACCTGGGTGTCTCCGGTCAAACGGCATGACCGTGAGTGATTGTGTCGCCGATGACAATTTCTGGCGGAATTGCACTCAGTAGGTCGATAGCTTCGCCCGCAATGCCCCCGGTACGCATTTCGGCAGGCCGCCCGGAACGGGATTCGGTCTTGACAGTGTTCGATGGCGTAAATATCGTGACCGCACTCCACCGGTCTGGCAATCCGCGAAAAGAATAACGATCGGTTGTGGGGTGTTCTCCGGCCTTCCCCGTACCGCGCCACACGTTCAAGGGAGACCCGATGTCCCGCACCGCGGCCCCTGCGGCCATCGTCCCCGACCGGATGTCACCGCTGCCGGCGCACCTGGCCTACTGGGCCGGTCGCACTCCCGACGAGCCCGCGCTCACGTTTCTCGACTACCTCTACAGCCCGGACGGCATCGCCCGCACGCTCACCTGGGCGCAGCTCGACCGGCGCGTCACCGCGGCCGCCGCACGGCTGCAGCAACTCGTGCGACGCGGGGAACGGGTCGCGCTGCTGGCCCCGCAAGGGCTCGAGTACGTCGTCGGTTTCCTCGGTGCCCTGCGCGCGGGTGTGATCGCGGTTCCGCTGTTCACCCCGGACCTGCCCGGACACGGCGACCGGCTGGCGGCCGTGGTCGCAGACGCCGAGCCCGCGTGCGTCGCGACCACGACCGCTGCCGAGACGGCAGTGCGGGACTTTCTCGCGGCCGAAGGCCTCGCGCCGAGCGTCCTGGTGTTGGACGCGGATCAGCCGGAGCCCGAGTTCAGCCCGGTCGAGCTCGACCCGGACGAGGTCGCCTACCTGCAGTACACGTCGGGTTCCACCCGGACGCCGTCCGGCGTGATGATCAGCCACCGCAACGTCGTGGCGAACACGCACCAGGGGTCGGTGCTCTACGGCGCCGAGTACGGCCGTTCGACGCTGGTCAGCTGGCTGCCGCTCTTCCACGACATGGGGTTGGTGCTGACCGCGTGCGGCGGTGTCGTCTACGGCATCCCCGCGGTGTTCACCGACCCGGTGGCGTTCCTGCTGCGTCCGGTGCGCTGGCTGGAGATGCTCTCCCGGTACCCGGGCGGCATCACGGCCGCGCCGAACTTCGCGTTCGACTACTGCGCGAAGCGGATTCCGCCGGAGGAGCGGGCCGGGCTCCGGCTGGAGAACGCCGACCTGGTCATCAACGCGGCCGAGCCGGTGCTGGCCGAGACCCTGGACCGATTCGCCGAGACGTTCGCGCCGCACGGCCTGCGCCGCGACGTACTGTCCGGCGCCTACGGCCTCGCCGAGGCGACGGTGCTGGTGACGTGCTGGGCGTTCGACGAGCCGTTCCGGGAGCGCACGTTCGACGTCGAACAGCTCTCGCGGGGGATCGCGACCACCGCGGTGACGAGTCGTGGCCAGCGGATGGTGGCCTGCGGCGGCCCGGAGAACCCCGAGGGCGCGCAGCTCGCGATCGTCGACCCGGACACCCGGCAGCGCTGCCCCGACGGGCGCGTCGGCGAGATCTGGGTGACCGGCCCGAACGTGTCCGCCGGCTACTGGAAACGGCCCGAGGACACCGCCGAGACGTTCGGCGCGAACTTGGACGGCGCCGTCTGGCTCCGCTCCGGTGACCTCGGCGTCCTCGTCGACGGGGATCTCTACGTCACCGGCCGGATCAAGGACCTGATCATCCTCGACGGCCGCAACCACTACCCGCAGGACGTCGAGGTGACGGTCGAGGACGCGCACCCGGTCGTCGGGCGGCATCGGGTCGCCGCGTTCTCGGTGCCCGCGCCGGACGGCGAGGCGATGGTCGTCGTCGCCGAGGTGTCCCGGCACGCCACCCCGAGCGTGGGTGAGCTCGACGAGGCCCGGACCGCGATCCGGCGGGCGGTGTCCGCCCGGCACGGCGTCCCGCTGCACGACGTCGTCCTGGTCGACCCGAACGACGTCCCACGGACGTCCAGCGGAAAGATCGCGCGGTCCGCGACGCGCGACCGCTACCTCGCCGGATCCCTGGTGGTCGCCCGATGAACGAGCGTGAACTCACCGAGTGGCTCGTCGCTCGGATCGCGGCCGCCACCGGCGCCGACCCGGCCGACATCGACCCGCATCATCCGCTCGGCGAGATCGGCCTCTCGTCCCGCGACTCGGTGGCGATCATCGGCGAGCTGGAGCGGGTGCTCGGGCGCTCACTCGCGCCGACGCTGGTCTGGGAGTTCCCCACGGTCCAGCGGTTGGCCGCCGGACTCGCGTCCGTCAGTAACAGCGCGAGCCCGTCGACCGGCTCGCCGGTACGTGGAGCCACCGGCGAGCCGGTCACGGGCCGTCGCAGCGAAGGGGAGCCGATCGCGATCGTGGGCCTCGGGTGCCGCTTCCCCGGCGACGTCCGGACGCCCGCCGAGTTCTGGGAGCTGCTCGCCGAGGGTCGCAACGGCGTCCGGAAAGTGCCGGAAGACCGCTGGGAGCAGTTCAGCGACGGGTCGGCCGGGGACCAGGCCGTGATCGACGGGACTACCCGGTGGGGTGGCTACCTCGGTGACGTCACCGGCTTCGACGCGGAGTTCTTCGGGATCACGCCGCGCGAGGCCGAGTTGATGGACCCGCAGCAGCGGCTGCTGCTGGAGGTCGCCTGGGAGGCGCTGGAGCACGCCGGCCTGGTCCCGGAGAGCCTGCGCGGCACCGCGACCGGCGTCTTCGTCGGCGCGTCCGGCACCGAGTACGGCCACCTCACCGGCGCGAGCCTGCAGGCGATCGACGCCTGGACCGCGACCGGCTCGGCGCTCTCGATCGTCAGCAACCGGCTCTCGTACCTGCTGGACCTGCGCGGTCCGAGCGTCACGCTGGACACCGCGTGCTCGTCGTCGCTGGTCGCCGTGCACCAGGCGTGTCAGAGCCTGCGGGCGGGGGAGAGCGACACCGCGCTGGCGGGCGGCGTCAACCTGCTGCTGTCGCCGTCGGTGACCGTGACGTTCGACCAGGCCGGGGCACTGGCCCCGGACGGCAGGTGCAAGACGTTCGATGCCGACGCCGACGGGATCGCCCGCGGCGAGGGCTGCGGCGTCGTTGTCCTCAAGCGACTGTCCGACGCCCGGCGCGACGGCGATCGGGTGCTGGCGGTGATCCGCGGCTCCGGCGTCAACCAGGACGGGCGGTCGAACGGCCTCACCGCGCCGAACCCGGTCGCGCAGACCGACCTGCTGCGGCGCGTCTACGCCGCCACCGGTCTGTCCCCGACCGAGATCGACTACGTCGAAGCGCACGGCACGGGGACGCTGCTCGGCGACCCGATCGAGGCGCAGGCCCTCGGCGCGGCGCTCGGGGCCGGACGCGAGATCGACCGGCCGCTGCTGATCGGCTCGGTGAAGACGAACCTCGGTCACCTGGAAGCGGCCGCGGGTGTGGCCGGGCTGATCAAGGTCGTGCTGGCGATGGTCAACCACCGGATCCCGGCCAGCCTGCACTACACCGCGCCGAACCCGCACATCCCGTTCGAGGACGCCCGGCTCGCGGTCGCGGACCGCAGCCTTCCGTGGCCCCGGTACGCCGGTGTCGCCAGGGCCGGGGTGTCCGCGTTCGGCTTCGGCGGTACGAACGCGCACGTCGTGCTGGAGGAGCACCCCACGGCCCCGCCGCCGCGCAGCCGCCGCCGCGAAACCGAGCCGGTCGTGAGCCTGCCGCTGTCCGCGCCGACGCCCGAGCGGCTGCGCACCGCCGCCGGGGCGCTGGCGGACTGGCTCGAGTCGCCCGCCGGCCGTCAGGCGCGCCCCGCCGAGGTTGCCGCCACGCTGGCGCACCACCGCGGCCAGGGGCGGACCCGGGCCGTCGTGGTGCACCGCGAGGGCGAAGGCGGCTCCGCGAGCACGGTCACTGACGCGGCGGTCGAGTCGCTACGCCGCCTCGCGGCGGGCGAGGAGTGGCCGGGCGTCGTCACCGGCCCCGCCCGCCCGGCCCCGCCCGCGAAGGGCCCGGTCTGGGTGTTCTCCGGGTACGGCTCGCACTGGGCGGGCATGGGGCAGCGGCTGTACCGCGAGGAGCCGGTGTTCGCCGACGCGGTGGATGCGCTCGACCCGCACCTGGTCGCGATCGCCGGGTTCTCGCTGGCCGCGCTGGTCGAGAGCGGCGAGAAGCCGCGCGACCTGGCCGTGATCCAGATCGCGACGTTCGGGATCCAGCTCGCGCTGACCGCGGTCTGGCGCGCGCACGGCGTCGAACCGGCCGCCGTGATCGGCCACTCGATGGGCGAGATCACCGCCGCGGTGGTGGCCGGGGCGCTGTCGCCCGAGGACGGCGTCCGCGTGATCACGTTGCGGTCGAACCTGATGGTCGAGGCCGCCCGGCGCATCCTGTCCGGCGGCGGTGACCTGGGCGGGACGGCCGTCGTCGACCTCACCGCCGACGAGGTCGACGCGTTGGCCTCGCGCTGGCCCGGGGTGGGCGTCGCGGTGTACGCGTCCCCGACGCAGTGCACGGTCGCGGGCGACAGCGCCCAGCTGGCCGAGCTGGTCGCGCACGTGGAGTCGCTCGGCCGCGCGGCGCGGATGGTCAACGTCAAGGGCGCCGCCCACTCACCGATCATCGACGTGATCCTCGACGACTTCCGGGCGGGTCTGACCGGCCTCACGCCGCACGAACCGTCGATACCGCTGTACGGCACGGTGTTGCCCGATCCCCGGACGGTTCCGGCGTTCGACCCGGAGTACTGGGCGGCGAACGTCCGGCGGTCGGTGCGGTTCACCCAGGCGGTCGCCGCGGCCGCCGCCGACGGGCACACGGTGTTCGTCGAGGTCTCGCCGCATCCGATCGCGACCGTGCCGACCGGGCAGACACTCGAAGCCGCCGGGGTCGCCGCGCCGGTGCTGGCCTGGACGCTGCGCCGCGACACCGACGACCTGGTCACGTTCGCGTCCAACGTCGCGACGCTGCACGCCCACGGCGTCCCGGTCGACCTGCGGATCGCCCCCGGGCGGCTGGTGGACCTGCCGACGACGCCGTGGCGGCACCGGCCGCACTGGGTCGCCGCGCGTCCCCGCCACACCGTTCCGGCGGGCGTCCACCCGCTGCTCGGCGTCCACGTCGAGATGCCGGGGCAGCACGCGTTCCGCGGGAACGTCGGTACCGAGGCGGTCAGCTGGCTGGCCGATCACCGGGTGCACGGCGTGGTCGTGCTGCCCGGTGCGGCATTCGCCGAACTCGCGCTCGCGGCCGCGGTCATCGCGTTCGGCGTCCCGGCCGGACGAGTCGCGCTGACCGACCTGGAGCTGCAGCAGATCCTGCCGCTCAGCGCGTCGACCGAGCTGACGACCACGCTGACCGGCGCCGGAGCGGTCGAGGTCTGGGGCCGCTCGGCCGCCGGCGACTGGATCCGCTACGCCACGGCGACCGTGTCGATCACGGACGAACCGCTGCCGGACCCGGAACCGTCGTCGCCGGGCGGCGAGGCCGTCGACCTCTACACGCGTGTGCCGCTCGCGGGCCAGTCCTACGGTCCCGCGTTCCGCGGCGTCGTCCACGCGACCCTGCCCCCGGCCTCCGCAGCGAGCGGCCCGGCAGCGAGCGGCCCGGCGGCGGGCGACGGCGTCGGGCGGGCCACGGCGCGGGTGACGTTGCCGGAGGCGGCGGGTAGCGCCGCCGGTTACCACGCGCACCCCGCCCAGCTCGACGCGCTGCTGCAGACGCTGGCCGTGGCCGCGCTGGCGTACGACGTCCCGACCGACTCGATCTACCTGCCGGCCGGCATCGGCGCGCTGCGGCTGGCCGGGCCGTTACCCGCCGAGGTGCACGCCGACGTGACGCTGGTGCCGTCGGGCGACAACGGCGCGCTCGGGACCGTGCGGGTCCGCGACGCCGAGGGCGCGCTGGTCGCCGAGCTCCGCGACGTCTACCTGCGCCGCGCGGACCGCGGTTCGGTGCCGGTGCCGCTGGCGGAGAAGCTGTTCGAAGCCGCCTGGGAACCCGCCGAACGGCTCGAGGCGGCACACGACGGACGATGGCTGGTGCTCGGGTCCGGCGACCGCGCCGACCGGGTTGGTGTCCTTCTGGGGGACGCCGGACAGCAGGTGATTCCCGGCACCGATCTCGCGCCGGACGTCACCGACGTACTGGTGCTCCCCGACCACGGGTCGCCCGAGCAGGCCGTGCTGGCGGTGGCTCGCGCTGCTCAACTGCTCAGCGACACAGCGTCCCCACCCCGGTTGTGGACGGGAACCACCGGCGCCGCCGCGGTCGCCGACGGCGAGGTCGTCGAACCGGCCGTAGGCGCGGTTCGGGCGCTGATCCGGGTGCTCGGCGTCGAGCATCCCGAGCTCACCGCGACGCTGGTCGACGCGGACTCCGCCGAAGCGCTGGTGTCCGAGCTGCTCGCGCACGCGCCCGACACCGAGATCGCCCGTCGTGGTGACCGCCGCTGGGTGGCCCGCCTGACCCGGGTCGAGCTGCCGGACGCCACCGGCGGGCCGCTGGTCCGGCCCGGCGGGTACGTGATCTCCGGTGGCCTCGGCGGGCTGGGCCTGCTGCTCACTTCCTGGCTGGCCGAGCGCGGCGCCGGGCGGATCGTCCTGAACAGCCGCCGCGGCACCGCGACACCCGAGGTAGCGGACGCGCTGGACCGGCTACGGGCGGGCGGCACCGAGATCGAGGTCGTCACCGGCGACATCGCGGAGCCGGGTGTCGCCGAGGAACTGGTCGCCGCCGCGACGTCCGGTGACCTGCCGCTGCACGGCGTCGTCCACGCCGCCGGAACGCTGGCCGACCAGGCCGTACTGAACCTCGACGCGGAAACCCTGCAGCGGGTCTGGTCGCCGAAGGTGACCGGTGCGCTGCGCCTCCACGAGGCCGTGGGAGACACCGGCCTGGACTGGTTCCTCGTGTACTCCTCGGCCGCCGGGCTGCTCGGCTCGCCGGGCCAGGCGAGCTACGCGACCGCGAACGCCTGGCTGGACGCGTTCGTGGAGTGGCGGCGGGCCCAGGGGCTGCCGGCCACCAGCATCCAGTGGGGTGCGTGGGCGCAGGTCGGCGGTGCCAGGGACACCACGAACGCGCTGCTGGAGCCGATCACCCCGGAGGAGGGCATGGAGGCGCTGGCCGCCGTGCTCGGCTCCGGCCGGGCGGTGACCGGTGTGACCAGGCTCAACGCCGCCCAGGTGCTCGCGCTGTTCCCGCGGGTCGGGCAGATCCCGTTCTTCGCGCACGTCATGGCCGAGCTGTCGGTGCCGGACGAGCCCACGGCGGACTGGATCGGCGTCGAGGCGCTACGAGCGCTGGAACCGACGCAGGCCTGGGACGGGTTGATCGACCGGTTGCTGGCCCGCGTCGGCGGCATCATGGGGTACCGCGCCGGTGATCTCGATTTCGAGACACCGCTGACCGAGCTCGGGCTGGACTCGCTGATGGCGATGCGGGCCAAGAACGCGGTGGAGGCCGACTTCGGCGTCCAGCTGCCGGTACGCCTGCTGTTGCAGGGCGCGAGCCTGGACGACTTCGTCCGCCACATCGGGAGCGAGATCGGACTGCCGGAGAGGGAAGCGTCCGCGACGCCGAAACGCAAGGTTCTCGCCGGGCGCGACCACACCGAGCGGCTGCTGCGCGGGCTGATCGAAGAGGTGCTCGACCGCACGGACGTCAGCGTCGACGAGGAGTTCGCCGGCGACCGGGCCGCGGCCGAACGCGTCCGCGAGCTGGTGCTCACCCGCGCGCCGGACCTGCCGTACGACGTCGACACGCTGTTCGCGAACCCGACGATCGCCGCGATGGCCGACCTGGTGCGGCCGTACTACGAGGGATCACCGTCGCCGCTGCGGGTGCTGCGAGCCGAGGGCAGCAGGCGGCCGCTCTTCCTCGCGCATCCGGCAGGCGGGCCGAGCAGCGTCTACCAGGAACTGGTCAGCCTGCTGCACCCGGACCAGCCGGCCTACGGGCTGGAGCGGATCGACGAGCTGATCACGATCGAGGCGAAAGCCGCGCGGTACATCGAGCTGATCCGCGAGGTGCAGCCGCACGGGCCCTACCAGCTCGGCGGGTGGTCGCTCGGCGGGTGTGTCGCCTACGAGATGGCTCAGCAGCTCCGCGCCGACGGCGAGGAGGTGGCGTTCGTGGCAGTGATCGACACGATCGTCCCGCTGCCGCCGGAGCCGGGGAAGTCCGAGCAGGAGCTGATCACCGACCGCCTGATGGGGTTCCTCAATTACCTGCACGACATCTACGGCATCCAGGTCGAGATCCCGTACGACGAGCTGTTCCAGCTGGACGACATCGCCCAGACCGACCTGCTGATGAAGCTGATGGCCGACGCCGGACTCGGCATGAGCAAGGGCATCCTGCAGCACCAGCGGGACTCCTACCTGGACATGCGGGTCGCCGAGCGGTACCGGATCCAGCCGTACGACGGGCGGGTCATCCTCTACCGCGCCACCGAGGCCGCCGACCTCATCGCCGCGCAGGACCCCCGCTACCTCCGCACCGACGAGGCCCTCGGCTTCGACGAGTGGTGCTCGAACCTGGAGGTCGTCCCGCTTCCGGGCGACCACCTGTCGCTGATCGACCGTCCCAACCTCGACGTGCTGGCGAGTCACCTCGACGGGGTCCTCGCCGAGGAAGGTGCTCGATGACGACTACCGAGCTTCCCCGCAGTACCGCGGGGGGCACCGCCGCGAAGATCGCCGAGCTGGCCCGGCGCCGCGAGGTATCCCGGCAGGGCTCGATGGCCTCGGTGGAGAAGCAGCACGCGAAAGGCAAGCTCACCGCCCGCGAGCGGATCGAGGCGTTCCTCGATCCGGGCACGTTCGTCGAGGTGGACGAGTTGGCACGGCACGGCGCCGGCGCCTACGGCGACGACGCCAGGGAGTTGTACGGTGACGGCGTCGTCACCGGTTACGGGCTGGTGAGCGGCCGGCCGGTCTGCGTCTACGCGCAGGACTTCACGGTGTTCGGCGGCAGCGTCGGCGAACGCGTCGGGCAGAAGATCGTGAAGGTCATGCAGCGGGCGATCGACGTCGGCTGCCCGATCGTCGGGATCAACGACTCCGGCGGCGCCCGGATCCAGGAGGGCGTCGCGTCGCTCGCCGCGTACGCGGAGATCGGCTACCACATCGGGCTCGCGTCCGGCGTGGTGCCGCAGGTCTCGCTGATCCTCGGCCCGTGCGCCGGGGGAGCGGTCTACGGCCCGGCGGCCACCGACATCGTCGTGATGGTCGAGAAGACGTCGCACCAGTTCGTCACCGGCCCGGACGTCATCCGCGCGGTGACCGGCGAACAGGTGACGTTCGAGGAGCTGGGCGGGCCGTCCACGAACGCCGCGGCGGGCAACGTGCACTACGTCGCGGCCGACGAGAAGGACGCGTTCGACTGGGTGCAGACGCTGCTGTCGTACCTGCCGTCCAACAACCTGGACGAGGCACCGGACTTCGGTGCCGAAACCGAGTTGGAGATCGTCGCCGACGACCTCGGGCTCAACGCGGTGATCCCGGACGAGCCCAACCGGCTCTACGACATGACGACCGTGATCCAGTACCTGGTCGACGACGGCGAGTTCCTGGAGATGCAGGCCGCTTTCGCGCCGAACCTGCTGGTCGGGCTGGCCCGTCTCGAGGGCCGCACGGTGGGGATCATCGCGAACCAGCCGATGCACCTGTCCGGGGCGCTGGACATCGACGCGTCGGAGAAGGGCGCGCGCTTCATCCAGTTCTGCGACGCGTTCAACATCCCGATCCTGACGCTGGTCGACGTGCCGGGTTACCTGCCGGGGCTCGAGCAGGAGCGGGGCGGGTTGATCCGGCGCGGCGTGAAGCTGTCGTTCGCGTACGCGACGGCGACCGTGCCGATGGTGACCGTGATCGTGCGGAAGGCCTACGGCGGCGGGTACGCGTCGATGGGCTGCAAGCACTACCGCGTCGACACGAACCTGGCGTGGCCGACCGCCGAGATCGCGGTGATGGGCGGCGAGGCTGCGGTCAGCGTGCTGTTCCGGCGGCAACTGCAGGAGGCGGCCGCCGCCGGTAACGACGAATACGTCCGCGACGCGCTGATCGCGGCCTACCGTGCCGAGAAGTGCACACCGTACGAGGCCGCCGAGCGGGGCTACATCGACGCGGTGATCGCACCCTCGGAGACCCGCATCGAGGTCGCGAAGGCGCTGCGCATGCTGCGGACGAAACGCAAGACCGGTCCGGCCCGGAAGCACTCCAACATCCCACTGTGAGAGGTCGTCCCCCGATGAGATTCGTCCGCCTGCGGCGGTTGCGGTCCGAACTGCGCATGCGGACGCTGTGCGCAGCGCTGGCGCTCGTGGTCGGCGGCGCGCTCGGCGCGGTGGCCGTCCCGGCGGCGGCGCAGCAGCCGGCGGCGGCGCCCGGGCTGATCGTCGGGTCGGCGGCGCGGGCCGACGACGGCGCGTACGTCGTCTCCGAGACGCTCGTCGGCCCCCGCACGGTGGACCTGCTGATCCACTCGCCCGCGCTCGGCGGGAACGTCTCGACGCGGCTGCTGCTGCCGAAGGACTGGGCAGCCAACCCGACCGTCACCTGGCCGACGCTCTGGCTGCTGCACGGCGCCGGGGAGCCGCAGGACTACAAGTCGTGGACGCACTTCACCAACGTCGAGGCGTTCACCGCGGACAAGAACGTGCTGGTCGTGATGCCCAGCGACGGTCAGGCCGGCTTCTACACCGACTGGTTGTTCGGCGGCTCGGCGAAACCGCGCAAGTGGGCGACGTTCCACATGGTCGAGTTGTTCCAGCTGCTCGAGCGCGGGTACCGGGCCGGGCCGAACCGGGCGATCGCCGGCCTGTCGCTGGGCGGGTACGGCGCGCTGACCTACTCGTTCCAGTACCCGGGCCGGTTCAAGTCGGCGGCGTCCTACAGCGGTCTGGTCGACACGCTGTTCCCCGGCGCGCCGGTGCTGGTGCAGGCGATGGTGCTGCGCGCCGGTGAGCTGCCGATCCAGATGTGGGGCGACCCGGTGCTGAACTTCTTCGGCTGGGCGGCGCGGAACCCGGCGTCGAACGTGGCCAAGCTGCGCGGGATGCGGCTGTATCTCTCGTGCGGCAACGGCAAGACCGAGACGGGTGACGCTCCGCTGGACGCGACGCTGCTGGAGAGCGTCGCCGCGCCGGCGAACGACGCGCTGGCGTCGAAGCTGCGCGCGGCGGGCATCCCGGTGACCACCGACCTCGGCAACACGGGCGTCCACGCCTGGCCGTACTGGGAGCAGAAGCTCCGCTCGTCGTGGCCGGTCCTGGCCGCGGGCCTCGGCGTCCCCGCCTGAGCCCGGCAGGCAGGCTCCGGCCCGGCGCCGTCTGAGCCCGGCCGTTTCCGGCCCGGCCCCGCGGGGCCGGGCCGGCCGGTCAGACCTGGACGGGTTCGCGGACGTCGTCGGCCGCTGCGGGCGACGGCGTCCGGCGCCAGGGCATCCACCAGTTCGCCCGTCCGCACAGCTCCATCACCGCGGGGACGAGCACCATCCGGACGACCGTGGCGTCGATGAGCACCGCCACGGCCATACCGAATCCGGCCTGCTTGACCGAGATGTCCGGACCGAGCAGCGACGTCGTGAAGACCGCGATCATGATCGCCGCCGCGGCCGTGATGACCTTGGCGGTCCGGGCCAGCCCGCGCGCGACGGCAGCCCGGGTGTCGCCGGTGCGTTCGTACTCCTCGCGGACCCGCGAGATCAGGAACACCTCGTAGTCCATCGACAGCCCGAACAGGATCGGGAACATCATCATCGGCAGCCAGGTCGTGATCGGCATCGCGGTGGGGAAGCCGAGCGCGGTGCCGAACCAACCCCACTGCACGACCGCGACCAGGACGCCGTACGCGGCGCCGATCGACAGCAGGTTCATCACGGCGGCCTGCAGCGCGATCGTGACCGACCGGACCAGCGCGATCAGCAGCACCAGCGACATCGCGAGGACAACGGCGATCATCAGCGGCAGGCGCGAACTGATCTCCTCGGCCGAATCGATCGCGAGCGCGTTCGGGCCGCCGATGTGGACGCCGTCCCCGCCGGGCGCCGCGGGCAGCACGTCGTTGCGGAGTTCGTGCACCAGGTCCGCGGTCGCCTCGTCCTGGAACCCGGTCGTGGGGTATGCCATGAACGTGGCGGCCTGCTGGTCCGCGCTGATCCGCGGCGGCGTGACGTAGGCGATGCCCGGGGTCGCGCGGACCGCGTCGACGACGGGGCGCAGGTCGGCGTCCGAATCGACGCGGGTGGCGAAGACCAGCGGTGCACCGTACCCGGGGCCGAAACCCTCGGAGACGATCTCGTGCGAGGTGTAGCTGCTGCGGTCGCGCGGCTGGACGCTTGCGTCCGGCAGGCTCAGCCGCATCGACAGCGCCGGAGCGGCCAGCACCAGCAGCGCCACACCGGCCAGCGCGGCGGCGACCAGCGGCCTGCGCTGCACGACGGCGGCCCAGCGCTCGGCCGGAGCCCTGCGGTTCTTCCGCGCGCGGCGAGGCAGGCGCATCCCGAGGATCCGGTAGCCGGTGAAACCCAGGAACGCCGGGAGCAGCGTCACCGCGGCGACCATCGTGACCAGGACCGTCACCGAGGCGCCGATGGCCACGCCGGTCATCATCCGCAGCCCCATCGTGACCAGGCCGAGCAGCGCGATCACGACCGTGGTTCCGGCGAACAGCACGGCGCGGCCCGCGGTGGCGATCGCGGTGACCGTCGCGGCCTCCGGCTCGTCGCCGTTCTGCAGGCTCTCCTTGTAGCGGGTCACGATGAACAGCGCGTAGTCGATGCCGACACCGAGCCCGATCATCGCGGCGATGAGCACGGTGAAGTCCGGTGAGGGAGCGAGGTGCCCGGCGAGCTTCATCAGCGCGATGCCGCCGACGATCGCCAGCAGCGCGGTGGCGATCGGCAGGCCCATCGCCACCAGCGATCCGAACGCGATGAAGAGGATCACCGCCGCCGCCAGGACGCCGACGCTCTCGGCCGCGCCCTGCGGCGGCGTTTCGGCCTTCTCCGCCGCCTTGCCGCCCAGGCCCAGCGTCACACCGTCGCCGGAGGCCTCCTTGACCGTCGTCACCAGCGGCTCGACATCGGCCTCCGAGACCTCGGCCGCGGTCAGCGGGATCGTCGTTCTGGCGATCCGGCGGTCCGCCGTGACCAGGCTCCGATCCTGGTAGGGCGAGGTCACCGGCCCGGTGACCGGTGAGGCGGCCAGGTCGGCGATGACGGCCTCGATCGTGCGCCGGGCGGCCGGATCGTCGATGCCGTTGTCGGCCTTGATCGCCAGCGTCAGCGTGTCGCCCTGCTGGTCGGGGAAGTGCTCTTCGATCAGCGACTGCGCTCTGGCCGACCCGGAGTCGCCGCCGGAGGCGGAGTTGTCGGACGCGGCGCCGAACCCGAATCCGGCGAACGCCACGGCGATGACGCCGACGATCCAGGTCGCGACGACCAGGCGGCGGCGTCGGTAACAGAGCCGCGCCAGCGAGGCCAGTATTCCGGTCGACATCGGATGCTCCTCGGGGTTGGGAACCGTCGTGGCCGATCGTGTCGCCGGAGACCGCGCAGGTCGTCTGGCAGACGCAGACACTTCGGACTGCCGCGGAGGGCGTGGGAACGCTGCTGCGGGCGCCGCAGAAACCGCAGAACTACTGCGTGCGCAGTAGGCGGATGCTCGTCGCCGAGCACGACTCGCGCGCCGCGCCCGCGGGTTAGGGTGCGGCCATGAGCACAGGACGGCCCGGTCTCCGGCCGGCTGTCACAGACTGGGCGATCGCCGTCTGCGTGGCCGCGACGGCGGTGTTCACCGGGCTGTCCGGTGCGGGTTCCGGCGTCCCGGGTGTGGTGCTGCTGGCGCTGGGTGGTCTCGCGCTGGTGGTTCGCCGCCGGGCTCCGATCCCTGTCCTGGTCGCGATCGGGCTGTGCACCGTCGGCTACCAGGCCCTGGGGTACGACGTGCCTGCCGTCGCGTATCTGGTCGCGGTGTACTCCGCGGTGCGGGCCGGGCACCGTCTGCTCACCGTGCTGGTGTCGGTGGTGATGCTGGCCGCGCTGCCGCTCGCAGTGCTGATCGCCGTCGTGGACGGATCGGTGAGCCAGGCGCTCGCACAGGCCCGCGGTGCGCTGGAGCTGGCCTGGCTGATCGCCGCCGGCGCGGCCGGCGAGGCGCTGCGGCAGGCCGAGCGGCGGGCGGACGAAGCCGAGCGCACCCGCGAGGAGACCGCGCGGCGGCGGGCGAACGAGGAGCGGTTGCACATCGCGCGTGAGCTGCACGATTCCTTGACCCACCAGATCTCGATCATCAAGGTGCAGGCCGAGGTCGCCGTGCACCTGGCGAGCAAGCGCGGGGAGCAGGTGCCGGAGTCACTCCTCGCGATCCGGGACGCCGGCCGGGAAGCGACCCGGGAGCTGCGGGCGACGCTGGAGGCGCTGCGCGAGGACGGCAAGACGCCGTCGAACGGGCTCGACCACGTTCCGGAACTCGTGGAACGGGCCCGCGCGACCGGCTTGGACGCGACGCTGACGATCGCGGGGCAGCGGCTCGACGTGCCGGTCGCGGTGGATCGGACCGCGTACCGGATCGTCCAGGAGTCGCTCACGAACATCGCAAGGCACGCGGCCGCCGCGACGGCCTCGGTGCGGATCGACTACCGCCCGGACGCCCTCGCGATCCGCGTCGAGGACGACGGCAAGGCCACGCCCGCGACCGCGCCGGAACCGGGCGTCGGGCTGCTCGGGATGCGTGAGCGGGTCACCGCGCTCGGCGGGCGACTGCGGGCGGAGCCGCGGGACGAGGGCGGTTTCACCGTCCACGCCGAACTCCCGGTCGGCCGGGCGTCGTGATCCGCGTCCTGCTGGTCGACGACCAGCCGCTGCTGCGCAGCGGGTTCCGCGCGATGCTCGACGCCGAAGACGACATCGAGGTGGTCGCCGAGGCCGCCGACGGCGCCGAGGGGGTGGCGCTGGCCCGGGAGTACCTGCCGGACATCGCGCTCGTCGACATCCAGATGCCGGTGATGGACGGCGTCGAGGCGACCAGGCGCATCGCGGCGGACCCGGCGCTGGCCCGGGTGCACGTCGTCATCCTGACCAACTACGGCGTGGACGAGTACGTGTTCGACGCGCTGCGGGCGGGCGCCGCCGGTTTCCTGGTCAAGGACATCGAGCCGGAGGACTTCCTGCATGCCGTCCGGGTCGCGGCGCGCGGTGACGCGCTGCTCGCGCCGTCGATCACCCGCAGGCTGATCGACCGGTACGTCACCGAGCCGTTCCGCGCCGGCGTCGGATCCGGGCTGGCCGAACTCACCAACCGCGAGCGCGAGACCGTCGCGCTGGTCGCGCATGGCCTGTCCAACGACCAGATCGCCGAACGCCTGGTGATCAGCCCGCTGACCGCGAAGACCCACGTCAACCGGGCGATGGTCAAGCTCGGGGTCCGGGACCGCGCGCAACTCGTGGTCGTCGCCTACGAATCCGGGCTGGTGACGCCGCGCACGGGCTGAAGCGGACGAACCGGCTCCGCGGCGGGGAACGGGCGGAGCGTGACGAGGCTGATCGCACCACCGAGCAGGGTGAGCGCGGCGGAGCACCAGAGGCCGAGCGCGTACCCGCTCGCGAACGCATCCACCGGAGCTGCCCCGTCCGCCGTCGCCGCCGCCTCGCGGGCCGCGACGACCGCGCCGGTCAGCGCGATCCCGAGCACGCCGGAGACCTCCCGGGACACGCTCACCACCGCGGCCGCGACGCCGGCCTTCGCCTCCGGCACCACCTCCAGCACCGCCGACGTCAGCGGTGTGGTCAGTGCGGAGCCGACCCCGATCAGCACCAGGCCGGGTAACAGCATCGCTGCCGTGTCGCCACGGCCGACGAACGAGACCCACACCAGCCCGATCGCGATCAGCACCATCCCACCGGCAACCGTGCGGTGGACGCCGGCTCGGTTGGCGAGCAGCGCGGAGACCGGGACGAACAGCACCAGCGCGATCGCCAGCGGCACGAACATCGCCCCGGCGGCCGTGGGGCTGAGCGCGAGCACGTCCTGGAGGAACAGCGACGTGAAGAAGAAGACCCCGTTGATGCCGAGGCCCCAGAGCACCTGGGCGGCGGTGCCGCCGCTGAACACCCGGTTCGCGAACAGCGTCACGTCGATCATCGGTGCCTGCGCGAACCGTTCGACGACGACGAACGCGGCACCACCGACGACCGCGAGCACGGCGGCGATCAGGATGTCGGGCGAGCCCAGGCCCTTGGCATGGCCCTCGATCAGCGCGTACGCCAGCGCGGTCATCGCCACGGTCGAGGTGACCAGCCCGGCGACGTCGATGCCCTGGCCGTCGGCTCGCGACCGCCCGATCGTCCGGGCGCCCAGCGCCATCGTGAACAACCCGATCGGGACGTTGAGGAAGAAGATCCAGCTCCAGTGCCAGTACTCGGCCAGCGCGCCGCCGACCACCGGGCCCAGCGCGAGCGACAGCGCGATCGACGCGGTGAAGATGCCCGCGCCGAGATGCCGGGCGGCCGGCGCGACGTCGGCGGCCAGTACCGCGAGCGTGGACGGCAGCACCAGCGCGGCGCCGACGCCCTGGAGCACCCTGGCGCCGACCAGAAAGTCACCGGACGTGGCGAACCCGGCCAATACCGAGGCGCCGACGAACAGCCCGAGTCCGATCAGGAACACCCGCCGCCTGCCGTACAGATCGGTCAAGCGGCCGCCCGCGAGCAGCAGGCCGGAGAACGCGAGGATATAGCTCGTCGCGATCCATTGAAGGCCGCTGACCGGCAGGCCGAACTCCCGTTGCATCGACGGCAGCGCGACATTCACGACCGTGTTATCTAGCGACGTGACAAATGCTGCGAGCGCAATTGGCACCAGCACCACACGAGAAGTCACCGACGTCCTCCTTGTGCCGCCGCCGGGTGGTTTCGCCGTGACGCGGACGATCACGTCCGACCGTTTCCGCCCCGATGGTCACGCCATCATCGCAGAACGACCACGACGAAGTGGGCGATTCGTGCGAATTTGACTAATCTCGTGGAGGAGTCTGTCGCGGCCGTCGAGAAAGCGTCCACAGCGTGTTCTGAATGCGGAAAGGTTGCTCGGGAAACGGCCGCCCCCTCCTCACCGAGGGTATTTCCTGGAAATGGCAGAGCGGAACGAAAATTCGTGGTACTGCCAAAATTTCTGGTTCCGTGGGCGTAACTTGTCTGTTGACAGTTGCAACGCCTTGTTAATAGTCTGCCGTCAGTTTCGCATTACTGTCTGTGGCTTCGGGGTCGTCACAGGACGTTGCGCGAGCCACGCGCGCAGCCGCCTCCTCTCCGACCGAAGGCACCCTTCCGGTGTCCGGGGTGATGTGCAGCTTCCGCGTGCTCGCGATGCAGGTATCGCCGTGCGTCACCCGGCCGCCACGGGTCGGGTCGGCTGGAGGTGGCCAGATGTCGCAGTTAGCCCTGCGCCCAGGGGCGTTCGAACCCTGGGCGGGCCTGCCGTCCGAGTTGGCAGAGATCATCAAGCCCGAACTCGGCACGTTGGCCGAGGAGATCGTCGAGGCGGTGCGGGAGCGCATCCCTGAGTTCGGCCAGTCGATGGGCGAACCGTACGAGTACGTGATCCGCGTCGGGGTCGAGCGTGCGCTCACCCAGTTCGCGGACAAGGTCGGCGACCCGAGCCTCACCGTCGACGACTGGGACGCCGTGCACCGCAAGCTGGGGTACGGCGAATATCAGCAGGGCCGCAGCCTGGACGCGTTGCAAGCCGCGTACCGGCTGGGTGCCCGGGTCGCCTGGCGGCGGCTGGCCGACGCCGGGCTGCGGCTGGAGCTGCCCGCGCCGCTGCTGTTCCAGCTGGGCGAGGCGGTGATCGCGTACGTCGACCAGCTCGCCGCGCTGTCGGTCGAGGGGTACGCGGAAGCGCAGGCCCACGCGGCCGGCGCGAGGGAACGCCGGCGGCGGCAGCTGATGCAGATGCTGCTGTCCGACCCACCACCGTCCGCGGCGGCGATCGCCGACCTGGCGAAGTCGGCGCGGTGGACGGTGCCCGAGCGGTTGGTGGCCGTCGCGCTGGAGCCGCGCGCCGACGACCGGGAGCTGACGCTGCCGGACCTGGGGCCGGCCGTGCTGGTCGACCTGGAGGGCGCCGAACCCTGCCTGCTCGTGCCGGAACCGCAGCTGGACCGCACCGAGGGTGCGCTCCGCACGGTCCTGCACGGTTCGCGGGCGGCGCTCGGACTTCCGGTGCCGGTGCAGGACGCGCGGCGGTCGCTGCGCTGGGCCCGGCGTGCGCTGGCGCTGCTCCGGCGCGGGACGCTGAGCGGTAAGCACGTCGTCCGCAGCAACGACCACCTGTCCACGCTGATGCTGCTGGCCGACGAGCCGCTGGTCGAGCTGTTCGCCGCGCAACGGCTGGCACCGCTCCGGCAGCTCACCGTGAAACAGCAGGCGCGGCTGAGCGAGACCCTGCTCGCGTGGCTGGAGACCCGGGGTGGGGCGCCGGAGGTGGCGTCGCGGCTCCAGGTGCACCCGCAGACCGTGCGGTACCGCCTGCGGCAGCTCGAGGCGCTGTTCGGCGAGCAACTGCACGACCCCGACTCGCGGTTCGAGCTCGAGTGCGCGCTCCGTGCGCTGACCGTCCTCCGCGGCCCGACGGTCTTGGACGCGGACTGACGCGAAAGCGGGCTCTAACGACTCGTTAGAGCCCGCATTCGCGTCAGCGCACGGTCGGGACGCAGACCTCGGCGTACTCCTCGGCGGTGATCAGCGAGGGGGTCCCCGCGGCGGGCAGGCACTCCCGGACGTCGTCCGACCGGGGGCCGTGCCGACATGGCACGCACCTCCGTCGGTGTCCCCCTGAGATTAGGCAGGCGTGAGGACTTCGGCGACCTTCGCGAGCAAACTGCGCCGTGTGAACGGTTTCTCCACCAACGTGACGTCCGGGCCGATCGTTCCCTTTGACGTCAGCAGCGGCTGGGCGAAGCCGGACATGTAGAGGACCCGCATCGACGGCCGGTCGATCCGCAGCCGGTTCGCGACCTCCTGCCCGGACAGCCCGGGCATCGTGACGTCGGTGAGCAGCAGGTCGATCGTCCCCTCGTAGGCGCTGGCGAGTTGCGTCGCCTCGTCGCCGGAGCCCGCCGACAGCACCGCGTACCCGCCCCGGCCGAGGATGATCTCGATCGACTTGCGCAGGTCGGGCTCGTCGTCGACGACCAGCACGCACCGGTCGGGCCTGGCCTCCGGCGTCGGCGGCCGACCCGCGCCCGGCGCTTCCGGACGCGTGGTGGGCGCGCCGTCGGAGGCGGGCAGCAGGATCGTCACCGTCGTACCCCAGCCCGGCCGGGACCGCAGGTAGACGGTGCCCGCCGCCTGCGAGACGATCCCGTACACCGACGCCAGCCCGAGCCCGGTGCCCTGCCCCTCGGGTTTGGTCGTGTAGAACGGCTCGAACGCCCGCTCGGCCACCTCCGGCGGCATCCCGGTGCCGGTGTCGGTGACCCGCAGCTGCACGTAGCGGCCGTCGGTGAGCCCGTACCGAGCGGCCTGGGCCGAGTCCAGCGCGACGTTGGCCGCGTCGATCTGCAGCGTCCCGCCCTTGGGCATCGCGTCCCTGGCGTTCACGGCCAGGTTGACCAGCACCTGTTCGATCCGGCCCGGGTCGGCGGTCACCGGCCAGAGCTCCGGGTCGCTGCTCGTCGATACCCGGACGTCGGTGCCGAGCGTGCCCGCCAGCAGCCGGGTGACGTCCGCCATCACTTCGCTGAGCAGGAAGACCTGCGGACGGACCACCTCGCGCCGGCCGAACGCGAGCAGTTGTTTGGTCAGGCGGGAGCCGCGCTCGGCGGCCTGGTGCATCTGCTCGACGGCGCGGCGAGCGCCGGCGAGCCTGCCCTGGTCGTCGCCGAGCGAGATCAGCGACTCCAGGCCGTTGAGGTCCTCCTCGGCGATCGACGCGTGGCTCAGGATGATCGCCAGCACGTTGTTGAAGTCGTGGGCGACGCCGCCGGCCAGCTGCCCGAGGCTGTCCAGCCGCTGCGACCGCTGGAGTTCGTTCTCCAGGCGCAGTCGCTCGGCCTCGCCCTCCAGCCGCGCGGTCATGTCGTGCACGGTGACCGCGATCAGCACGCCGTCCTCGGTGAGCAGCGAGGAGAGCCGGATGTCGGCCGGGAACTCGGAGCCGTCCTTGCGGCGGCCAGTGGCCCGGGAGCTGTCGACGTCGGTCTGCCCGACGCCGCGGCGGGAGCTGCGGGATTCGTCGAGCACGGCCTGTCTAGCGTCCGGCAGCACCGTGTCGATCTGCTCGCCGACCAGTTCGTCGGCGAGGTAGCCGAACGCGCGGGTCGCCTCGGTGTTCGCCATCTGGATCCGGCCGTCGACGTCCACGCCGATGATCGCGAGCGGTGTGGCGTTGAGCAGCCAGCGGAACTTGGCTTCCGCGCGCTCGGAGTCGCTCAGGTCGCGGGCCGCGTAGGCGATCCCGACGACGCCCCCGTTCGGTCCGACGATCGGGGACGCGGTGACGCTCACCGCGACCCTCCGCCCGTCGGCGCGGAGGATCTGGCCGTCCGGGATGTGTACGGTCTCGCCCTCGCGGACCTGCGCGAGCGTCTCGGAGACCAGCTCGGCGTGGACCGGTTCGACGAACGCGGTGATCGGGCGGCCGACCATCTCCGCGGACGTCCAGCCGTAGACCCGCTCGGCGGCGGTGTTCCAGGAGGTGATCGTCCCGTCGGTGGACGCGCTGACGATCGGCGTGTGCGCGTGCTCGACGATCGCGGACAGCCACCGCATCCGCTCCACAGCCCGGTTGCGCCGCCCGAGGTCGCGGATCGCCACCGAGACGAGCGGCCCCTCCGGGGTGTCCATCGGGGTCAGCGAGAGCTCGGCGAGGAACTCGCTGCCGTCCTTGCGCAGGCAGGCCAGCTCGATGCCGGCGTGCGGTTGAGCCGTGGCGTCCTGCAGCTCGGCCGGTTCGCGGAGCAGGTCGTCGAGCGGCCGCTGCGCCAACTCGTCCCAGCTGTAGCCGAACAGGAACTCGGCGCCGGAGTTCGCCTGCGTGATCCGGCCGTCGGGGTCGACCGCGACGATGGCCTCGGGTAGGTCGGGAGGGAGGTCACCGCCCGACGCGCTCACCCGCGGGACCAGTTGATCGGTCACCCTGCCTCCCGATTTATCCCAATGATGGAGGATTGTACTTTCTCGGGCGTGTTGGCGGCCGGAGTGCCGCGCTCCGCGCGGCTGTGCGAGCCTTCCCGCGTGACTGCTGATTCGGACGCCGGGCTCGCGGCGGTCGCGGCGTTGGTCGCGGAGTACGGCGTTCACTCCCGGCCGATTCGGGACGTGGTCGTGGCGCTGACCGACCGTGGGTGGACGCTCGCCGAGTTGGTGCGGGTGACTGCGGTGCCGCGCCGCACGGTGGAGGAGGTGCTTGCCGCGCTCGGTCCCGATCTCGCGCCCGGCGAGGCCCTCCGGATCCGCGGCGACCGCGCGGGGGAGTACCGGGAGCGGTTCGGTCTGCCGCGCACCACCGCACTCGCGGATCCGCTCGGCCCGGCGCTGGCCGCGGCCGGTGACCTGCTGGCGACCATGACCCGGCTGCGTGCCGACGCCCCGCCGCCGCGGCGCGCGCTCGACCACGTCGCGGCGACCCCGGAGACCGCGGTCCGCCGCGCGCTCTGGCTGGACGCCCACTTCGACCTGGCCGGTGGCCACCTGCTCTGCGTCGGGGACCACGACCTGACCGCGCTGGCCACCTGCCTGCTCCGGCCGGAGCTGACCGCGACCGTGGTGGACGTGGACGAGCGGCTGCTCGCGTACCTCGACGGGGCGGCGGTGTCGGCCGGGCTCTCGGTGCGGTGCCTCGCCGGTGACCTGCGGTTCGGGCTACCGCCGGCGGCGGCCGGGCGAGCCGGACTCGCGTTCACCGACCCGCCGTACACGCCGGACGGCGTGCGGCTGTTCCTCGAACGGGCGGTCGAAGGGCTGACGGCGGGCGGCCAGGTTCTTCTCGCGTACGGGTTCTCGGAGCGGACGCCTGCCCTCGGGCTGGCCGTCCAGCGGACGTTCGGGGAGCTGGAACTCGTGGTCGAGGCGCAGTGGCCCGCGTTCTCCCGCTACGACGGCGCCCAGGCGGTCGGCAGCGCGAGCGACCTCTATCTCTTGCGTCCGACGAACAAGGCGCGCCGGAAGGGTGCGCGGGGCGGCCGGCCCACGATTTATACGCACGGCGAGCAGTCGGCCGAGGCGTCCGGCGTGGCCTCGGCGGAGGTCGCGGTCGCGCTGGTGGAGGCCGCCGCCGGCCCGGAGGGTCTACCGGTGCTCGAGGCGGCGCCGACGCCAGGCGTGCTGAGGGCCGCGCTCACGCGGGGCGGCTCGGCCGCGCGGCTGGTGGGGGAGCGGCCGCTCGGGGCGGTCTGGACCGGCGGGATACCCGGGCCGGCGCGTTCCGGGGCCGTCGCGGTCGACGCGACCGCCGACCCGGGGAGCTGGCTGCTCCGGATCCTGCTGGCGGTGGACGCCCGGCGGGTCGCGGTGGCGGTCGGTAACCAGCATCCTGACCTGGCGGACGCGGTGAGCCAGCGCGCGCTCGCGGAGCTGGTCGCGCCGAAGTGGGCGCTGCGCTTCCGGCGGAGTACGCCGGGACCGACGTCCGCGCTGGTCGAGGCCGTAGCCGTGGACGAGCCGCCGGACCAGGGCGATCGGCTGGTGCGGCACGTGCTGGACCGGGCGCACGGAAAGCTGGTGAACGTCTGGCGGGACGGGCTGGTCACGATCTGCGGCCTCCCGAAGCCCGACGCCACGAGGCGCGTCGCCGAGTTCCTCCCCACGGCGCGGCCGCCGGGGCGCCCGGGCGCCCCGGCCGCCGCGCCGGAGATCGACGCGACGCTGATGGAGATTCCGCGCCACCGCCTGACCCCCCTCTTCGCCGCGATTCGCGCATCTGTGTGAACCACGCCTACGAAGGGGATCATTCAGACACGCCGACGCGAGGTAGACCCCCGCCGAGTCAGACATGAGAGACGGACTATTCTGCTCGCGAGGCTTGCCAGCCGCGGGCCCGCACACAGGCTCAGCGACGCCGATCTGCCAGGAGGGTCCGGCTGTGACCATCGAAGCCGAGCGCATCGAACCCGAACCGATCGTGAGCCGGCCCTGGCCGGTGCGCGAGTCGGTCAAGGGCAACGCGTTGGCCCGGATCATCCGGACGACCGACGCGAAGCAAATCGGCATCATGTACCTGATCACGTCGTTCTTCTTCTTCGCAGCCGCCGGCATCATGGCGCTGCTGATGCGCGCCGAGCTCGCCCGCCCGGGCCTGCAGTTCCTGAGCAACGAGCAGTACAACCAGCTGTTCACGATGCACGGCTCGGTGATGCTGCTGCTGTTCGGTACGCCACTGGGCTTCGCGTTCGCGAACTTCCTGGTCCCGCTGCAGATCGGCGCGCCGGACGTCTCGTTCCCGCGACTCAACGCGTTCGCGTACTGGGCGTTCGCGTTCGGCGGCCTGATGGTGCTCTCCGGCTTCCTGACGCCGGGCGGCGCTGCTGACTTCGGCTGGTTCGCCTACGCGCCGCTGAACTCGCAGATCCACTCGCCGGGCGCCGGTGCCGACCTGTGGATCGTCGGCTTCGCAATCGCGGGTCTCGGCACGATCCTCGGTGCGGTCAACATCATCACGACGATCCTGACCATGCGCGCGCCGGGCATGACCATGTTCCGGATGCCGATCTTCACCTGGAACATGCTGGTCACCAGCCTCCTGGTGCTGATGGTCTTCCCGATCCTGACCGCGGCGTTCTTCGGTCTGCTGGCCGACCGCCACCTCGGCGCCCACGTCTACGACTCCGACACCGGCGGCCCGATCCTCTGGCAGCACCTGTTCTGGTTCTTCGGCCATCCAGAGGTCTACATCCTCGCGTTGCCGTTCTTCGGCATCATCACCGAGATCCTGCCGGTCTTCAGCCGCAAGCCGCTGTTCGGCTACAAGGGCCTGGTCGGCGCGACGGTGGCGATCGCGGCGCTGTCGATGACCGTGTGGGCGCACCACATGTTCGTCACCGGCGCGGTGCTGCTGCCGTTCTTCAGCTTCCTGTCGTACCTGATCGCGGTGCCGACCGGCATGAAGTTCTTCAACTGGATCGGCACGATGTGGCGCGGCCAGTTGACGTTCGAGACCCCGATGCTGTTCTCGGTCGGCTTCCTGGTCACGTTCCTCTTCGGTGGTCTGACCGGTGTTCTGCTGGCCAGCCCCCCGGTCGACTTCCACGTCTCGGACAGCTACTTCGTGGTGGCGCACTTCCACTACGTGCTGTTCGGAACGATCGTGTTCGCCGCGTTCGCCGGCATCTACTTCTGGTTCCCGAAGATGACCGGCCGGATGCTCGACGAGCGCCTCGGCAAGCTGCACTTCTGGCTGACGTTCATCGGCTTCCACACCACGTTCCTGGTGCAGCACTGGCTGGGCAACGAGGGCATGCCCCGCCGCTACGCCGACTACCTGCCGATGGACGGCTGGACGACGCTGAACACGATCTCCACGATCGGCGCGTTCATCCTCGGCATCTCGACGCTGCCGATCATGTGGAACATCTGGAAGTCCTACAAGCTGGGCCGCGTCGTGAACGTCGACGACCCGTGGGGCTACGGCGGTTCGCTGGAGTGGGCCACGTCCTGCCCGCCGCCGCGGCACAACTTCCTCGAGCTGCCGCGGATCCGCTCCGAGCGTCCGGCGTTCGACGTGAAGTTCCCGCACCTGGCGCCCTGGGCCCACGAGGTCAAGAACCCTCAGCAGCCCACGATTTCAGCCTGACCAACAGCGAAGCGGCTGGCCTCCCGGGGTCGGCCGCTTCGCTGTTCGGTGGAGTGGCTCACAGGAGGTGGGGGCGGGCACGTGACGAGCAGCGGCGGCGTTCTACGGTGGGTAGGCGCCACTTACGCTTCTCGAGCCGCGGAACCGGAGCGATGACCCACAGCACGCGTGCCCTGCTCACCGTCACCGGAACCGACCGCCCCGGCGTCACCGCGGCTCTGTTCTCCACGCTCGCCACGCTCGACCTCGAAGTCCGGGACGTCGAGCAGGTCGTGATCCGCGGCCAGTTGCTCCTCGGCGTCTCGGTGGAGCTGCCGTCCGCTGACGACCTGCCGACGCTGCGAGACCGCGTCACCGACCTCGGCCGCGCGCTCGGCATCTGGATGGAGGTGGCGCTGGCCCCGTCCGGCGACCACCCGATGACCCGCCGCCAGCAGAAACCGCACCACGTCACCGTGCTCGGGCGGCCGCTCACCGCGTCGGCGGTCGCCGCGATCGCAGCCGGGATCAGCGAGCTGGGCGGCAACATCGACACGATCACGCGGCTCTCGAAGTACCCGGTCACCAGCCTGGAGCTGCGGGTGTCCGGCGTCGACGGCGCACCGCTGCGCACCGCGCTCTCGGCACTGGCCACCGACCACCACATCGACATCGGCGTGGAGCGCAGCGGCCTCTCCCGCCGTGCCAAGCGGCTCGTCGTGTTCGACGTCGACTCCACGCTCATCACCGGTGAGGTGATCGAGATGCTCGCGGCGCACGCGGGCCGGGAGGCCGAGGTCGCCGCGGTCACCGCCGCCGCGATGCGGGGTGAGCTGGACTTCGCCGATTCGCTGCGGCAGCGGGTGGAGGCACTGGCCGGCCTGGACGCGGTGGTGCTCGAGAAGGTGCGCAACGAGGTGCGGCTGACGCCCGGCGCGCGCACGCTGGTCCGGACGCTCAAGCGCATGGGGTATCGCTGCGGCATCGTTTCCGGAGGATTCACGCAGGTCACCGACCATCTCGTCGACCTGCTCGGGCTCGACTTCGCGGCCGCGAACACGCTCGAGGTCGTCGACGGGGTGCTCACCGGGCGGGTGATCGGCGAGATCGTCGACCGCCCCGGCAAGGCCACCGCGCTGCGGCGGTTCGCCGAGGCTGCGGGCGTGCCGATGGCCCAGACGGTCGCGGTCGGCGACGGGGCGAACGACATCGACATGATCACCGCCGCCGGGCTGGGTATCGCGTTCAACGCGAAGCCGGCGCTGCGGGAGGTGGCCGACACCGCGCTGAACCAGCCGTACCTGGACGCGGTGCTGTTCTTCCTCGGCGTCCCGCGCGAGGAGATCGACGAGGTCGAGGACCTCTAGGACTCCCTCGCCGGCACCGGGTCGCGCTCAGAGCTGGCCGAGCTCGCGGGCCAGGACGGCCGCCTGCACCCGGCTCCGGAGCCCGAGCTTCGCCAGGATCCGGCTGACGTGGGTCTTGGTGGTCGCCTCGGCCATGTCCAGCCGGTCCGCGATCTCCGCGTTCGAGAGCCCCTGGCCGAGGCAATCGAGCACCTCGCGCTCGCGCGGCGTCAGCTTCTCCAGCCCGGGCGGCGGCTCGGTGATCGGGGCCGGGCCGCGGGCGAACGCGTCGATCAGCCGCCGCGTCACCCGGGGCGCGACCATGCCCTCCCCGGCGGCCACCAGCCGCACCGCCGCGATCAGGTCGGCGGCCTCCGCGTCCTTGAGCAGGAAACCGGCTGCGCCGGCCCGGAGCGCGCCGAACACGTACTCGTCCAGGTCGAACGTCGTCAGCACGAGGACGTCGGCCACGCCCTCCGCGGCCAGCGTCGCGGTCGCGGCGATCCCGTCGAGCCTCGGCATCCGCACGTCCATGACGACGACGTCCGGGCGCAGTTCCCGGGCGAGGTCCACCGCTTCGATGCCGTCCGCGGCCTCGCCGACGACCTCGATCCCGGGCGCGGAGCCGAGGATCAGCACCAGCCCGGTCCGCACCGCGGCCTGGTCGTCGGCGACCAGCACCCGAACGGTCACAGCGGGATCTCCGCGTGTACTCGCCATCGTCCGTCGCGTGGCCCCGCGTCCAACGCACCTCCCACTAGCGTCGCCCGCTCCGCCATCCCGACCAGACCCGCGCCGCCGACCAGCGGGAACGGGCAGTCCTCGGTCGGCAGCGGGTTCTCGACGGTCAGCGTCAGCGCGTCCGGACCGTACCGGACGAGCGTGTCCACCGGTTGGCTCGCGGCATGCTTCCGGGCGTTGACGAGCGCTTCCTGGACGATCCGGTAACCCGCCAACTCGACCGCGGGCGCCAGCCTGCGCGCCTCACCGTCCACCCGGAGCGTGGCGTCCTGGCCGTCCGCCCGGATGCTCTCGACGAGCGTCGGTAGCTGGTCGAGCCGCGCCTCGGCGGGGGAGTCGCCCCCGTCGTCGGCCCGCAGCACCCCGATCAGGTGCCGCATCTCGGCCAGCCCGCTGACGCTGTGCTGCCGAATGACGCCGAGCGCCTCCTGCGCGGCCTCGGCGTCGTCCGGACGCGCCAGCGCCGCGGTGGAGTGCAGCGCGATCACGCTCAGGTCGTTGGCCACCAAATCGTGCAGGTCACGGGCCACGCGGGTCCGCTCGGCGGTGATCGCGGCCCGCTGATCGAGCTCGGCGAGCCGGGCGGTCTGCTCCGCACGTTCCCGCTCGGCCGCGGCGGTCTGCCGGTGGCGCCGGACCGTCATCGCGGTGTCCACCGGCAGCACCGTGAACAGGGCCACCTGCACCCCGTACAGGGCGCCTTCGATGTCACCCTGCCGCGCCAGGCCGATCACGGTGAACACCAGGACCGCACCGATCGAGCCGATCATCAACCGACGACCGGTCCGCTCCGACCCCCGTTCGGTGAGCTCGTACAGCGCGTTGGCGAGGACGAAGATCGGCACCAGGTTCGGCCCGACCATCCAGTCCACGGCGAGCGCCGCTGACGCCACCCCGAGGCTGAGCCGGGGGTAACTGCGGAGGAACAGCAGCGACGCCGTCGAGGCGCCCAGCGTGGCCACCCCGACCCAGGAGTCCAGCGGGTAGCCCAGCGCGAACAGCACCAGGCCGACGGCGAACGCGCCGACCGCCAGCCCGAATCGCCGCCAGCTCAATCCCACCTCCCGATTCGACCACGGCCGCCGGCGGACGGCGTCCACCGGAACGACGGACGGCCGCTGACCGGCGTCCGCCGAAGGATGTACGGACAGAAGCGGTGAACGTCGGTCGGACGACGTACCGGCAGATCGTCGCTGAGCTGACGCGATGCGTCAGCACGGACGCGATGCTCGATCCATGGTTGTTTATGTCTTGGCCGCGTGTGAGATCGGGTTCTGGGCCGTCCTGCTCGCGGGGCTGGTGGCGCGGTACGTCTTCGGGTTGCGGAAGATCGGCGCGGGGCTGTTGCTGTCGACCGCGCTCGTGGATCTGGTCGCGTTGACGGCCGCGATCATCGACCTGCGCGGTGGTGCGACGGCCGACTGGACGCATGGTTTGGCGGCGATGTACATCGGGTTCTCGGTGGCGTTCGGGCCGATGATGGTGCGCTGGGCTGATCAGCGGTTCGCGCACCGGTTCGCCGAGGGCCCTGCGCCGACGAAGCCGCCGAAGTACGGCATGGCCCGGGCACGGTACGAGTGGACGCTCTGGATCCGGGCGGTCGTGGCGTGCGGGATCTCGGCCGCGTTGCTGTTCGGCGCGATCCGGCTCATCGACGACCACGACCGGACCGCAGCGCTCGACGTAACCCTGTCCGCGCTGCTCAAGGTCGTGGTCATCTGGGGAATCGTCGCCCTGACCTACACGGTCTTCCCGAAGCGGGCGAACGCCTAACCGGCGACGACCGGCTCGCCCACCAGCGCGACGCCCGCCTGCTCGAGCTCGAGGAGCGCGCGCTGAGTGGTGGGGGCCGCGACACCAGCGGTGAGGTCGAGCAGCACGGTCGTGGCGAAGCCGTTGCGGGCGGCGTCCAGCGCGGTCGCCCGCACGCAGTGGTCGGTGGCGATGCCGACGACGTCCACTTCGGTCACGTCGTGCGCCCGCAGCCAGGTCGTCAGGTCCGCGCCGTCGGAGTCGCGGCCCTCGAACCCGGAGTACGCCGCGGCGTACTCGCCCTTGTCGAAGATCGTCGCGATCCGCCCGGTCTCCAGGTTCGGGTGCAGCTCGACGCCCGCCGTGCCGACGACCGTGTGCGCCGGCCAGGTGTCGACGAAGTCCGGCTGGTCGGAGAAGTGGTGGCCGGGGTCGATGTGGTGGTCGCGGGTGGCGACCACGTGGTCCCACTTCCGGGCGTCGGCGGCCAGCGCGGCGGAGATGCCGCCGGCTACCCCGGCGCCACCGGCCACGGCCAGCGAGCCGCCCTCACAGAAGTCGTTCTGGACGTCGACGACGATCAACGCGCGAGCCATGAGCGTGCCCTCTCAGCTAGCAAAAGCGACAGAAATGGCCGGCTCTCCGGCCGACAGGCTCAGACCCTCCCAGGGGATCGTCACGAGGGCCTTTTCCAGGTGGTCCCGCGACTGCAGCAGCGTCGGGGCCTCGGGTACCCGGATCCCGTTGCGGACCAGCGGGATCTGCAGCAGCCGGTCGTGGTCGCCGAGTTCCGGGGTGGCCGCCCCTGCGGTGATCACTTCGTCGACGGCGGTGCCGGTGGGCTTGTAGCGCCGGACCGCGGTCTTCCGCCCGCCCCGGGACGCCTTGTTCTCGCTGCGCTTGGCCACCGGCCGGCCTTCGACCTCGACCAGCTTGTAGACCATGCCCGCGGTGGGTGCGCCGGAGCCGGTGACCACCGCGGTTCCGGCGCCGTAGGCGTCGACCGGGGCGACGGCCAGCGCGGCGATCGCGTACTCGTCCAGGTCGCCGGAGACGACGATCCGGGTGGCGGTCGCGCCGAGCGCGTCCAGCTGGTGGCGGGCCTGGACGGCGAGCACACCGAGGTCGCCGGAGTCGATCCGGACGGCACCGAGCGACGGCCCGGCCACCTCGATCGCGGTGCGGATCCCCGCCGTGATGTCGTACGTGTCGACGAGCATCGTGGTGCCGACGCCCAGCGCCGCGAGCTGGCCGGCGAACGCGGCCTTCTCGGTGTCGTGCAGCAGCGTGAACGCGTGTGCGCTGGTGCCGGTCGTCGGGATGCCGTAGCGCCGACCCGCCTCGAGGTTGGACGTCGCGGTGAAACCGGCCAGGTAGGCGGCCCGCGCGGAAGCCACCGCGGCTTCCTCGTGGGTGCGCCGGGAGCCCATCTCGATCAGCGGCCGGTCGCTCGCGGCGATGACCATCCGGGCGGCCGCGGTGGCGATCGCCGAGTCGTGGTTGAGGATCGAGAGCGCGAGCGTCTCCAGCAGCACGGCCTCGCCGAACGTTCCCCGCACCGTGAGGATCGGCGATCCGGGAAAGTACAGCTCACCCTCCGGATAACCGTCGATGTCACCGCTGAACCGGTAGTCCTTCAGCCAGGCGGCGGTGTCGGCGTCGACCGCTCCGGCGCTGCGCAGGAAGTCGAGCTCGTCGGCGTCGAACCGGAAGTCGGCCAGCGCGTCCAGCAGGCGGCCGGTGCCCGCGACGACGCCGAAGCGTCGCTCCTTCGGCAGGCGGCGGGCGAACACCTCGAACACGCACTCGCGTTGGGCCGAGCCGTCGCGCAACGCGGAGGCCAGCATCGTGAGCTCGTAGTGGTCGGTCAGCAGTGCTGTCCCCATGACTCCAGCCTACGAGCCGCCGATCGGTACCCCGGCTCGACCCCACGGACGAGAACTGCGTTGCCCGGGGTTGTTGCGAGAACCTCCAGCGATGGCACGATGGGGTTCATGACCGCTCCCCTGGTCGCTCCGGCGGAGACACCGAGCACCGTAGAAAGGCCCGCGCAGCAACGACCGTGGGTCACGGTTGTCTGGGACGATCCGGTCAACCTGATGTCGTACGTGACCTACGTGTTCCAGAAGCTGTTCGGATATGACAAATCCAAGGCGACCCAGCTGATGCTCGACGTGCATCACAAGGGCCGAGCCGTGGTGTCGAGCGGCAGCCGGGAACGCATGGAGCACGACGTCGCCAGGCTGCACTCGCACGGGCTCTGGGCCACCCTGCAGCAGGACTGAGATGACATACGGCTTCACACGGTCGAACAACGCCTACACGCTGCGGCTGAGCGCTGAGGAAGCGCAAGCGGTCGGGCTGGTGGTCGCGCAGGTCGCCGGGCTGATCCAGGCCGGCGACCGACGCGGCGTCATGAGCCTCGACCTCGGCCCGTCCTCGCTGGGGCGGGTCTCGGCTGCCGACCCGGACCCGTTCGGGCCCGGGCCGTTCGGGGCTTCACCCCGGCCGGGCGACGTCTTCGACGATTTCGACAAGATCGAACCCGACCCGGAGGACCTCGAGGTCGAGCTGGTGGACGACGGGGTCGACGCGGTCGGGGTCGCCGGTCCGAGCGCCGACCCGGTCCTGGCTCGCCTCTTCCCGGACGGCTACCGGGACGACCCGGAGGCGGCGGCCGAGCTGCGCAGCCTCACCGAGTCGTCGCTGCGTGAGCAGAAGATCGGCAACGCGGGCGTGATCCTCGACGACCTCCCGTTCGAGGGTGGCGAGATCCGGCTGGACGACGATCGGGCCGAGGCCTGGCTGCTCGCGCTCAACGACGCCCGGTTGATGCTCGGCACCGCGCTGGAGATCGAGGCCGACACCGACCCGCTCGCCGAGCTCGAGGCGGCTGCGGGCGTCGACCCGACCGGTGCCCGCGTGCTCGGGCTCTCGCTGTACCAGTTCCTGACCGGCCTGCAGGCCAGCCTCGTCGATGCGATAGACCCGGAGTGATGCGCGTCCCGTCTGGGTGAATCCCGCGCGATGGGCTGGGTACGCTGGACGTCGTGTTGACTCTCGACCGGGCTATCTATGACGCCATCGTGGCGCACGCCCGCCGCGATCACCCCGATGAGGCGTGTGGCGTGGTGGCGGGTCCGGCCGGTAGCGACCGGCCTGACCGGTTCATCCCGATGTTGAACGCCGCCCGGTCGCCCACGTTCTACGAGTTCGACTCGATGGACCTGCTCAAGCTCTACCGGGAGCTCGACGACCGGGACGAAGAGCCCGTCGTCATCTACCACTCGCACACCGCGACCGAGGCGTACCCCTCGCGCACCGACATCTCCTACGCGCAGGAGCCGGGTGCGCACTACGTCCTGGTCTCGACCCGGGACGCGGACACCGTCGAGTTCCGCTCGTTCCGCATCGTCGACGGTGTGGTGACCGAAGAGCCGGTGGAGATCATGGAGTCCGCGTCGTGACCCCCACCCAGTCCTACCTCTTCGGCCATACTCCGGCCGAGGTGGTCTACGACTGTCGTTGCCGCTGAGTCCAACCCGTGCCGCACGATCTGGCACGTGAGGATCCACCGCATCAGCCTGCCCCCGCCGGCTGCTCTTTCGTCACTTCCAGGAGGTTTAAGTACTTATGGCGATCGAAGTCCGCATTCCGACGATCCTGCGCACCTACACCGGCGGCGAGAAGACCGTGCAGGGCGACGGTGAGACGCTCGAGGCGCTCATCGCCGACCTCGACGGCAAGTACCCCGGCCTGCGTGGCCGGCTGGTCACCGACACCGGCACGCTCCACCGCTTCGTGAACGTGTACGTCAACGACGAGGACGTCCGGTTCACCGGTGCCCTCGACACCGGCCTGAAGGACGGCGACTCGGTGACCGTGCTGCCCGCGGTGGCCGGCGGCTGCTGAGCACGGCCGGCGGGGGCCTGCGGGCCCCCGCTAGCGGCCGGTGCCAGAAGGGAGATCGACGATGGCCCGATACGACTCACTGCTCGACGCACTCGGCGAGACGCCGCTCGTCGGGCTGCCGCGACTCTCCCCGAGCGACGACGTCCGGCTCTGGGCGAAGCTCGAGGACCGCAACCCGACCGGGTCGGTGAAGGACCGCCCGGCGATCTACATGATCGCCGAGGCCGAGCGAGACGGCCTGCTCCGTCCCGGCGACACGATCCTGGAACCCACCAGCGGCAACACCGGCATCTCGCTGGCGATGGCGGCGAAGCTCAAGGGCTACCGGCTGATCTGCGTGATGCCGGAGAACACGTCGGTGGAGCGGCGTCAGCTGCTGCAGATGTACGGGGCCGAGATCATCCCGTCGCCCGCCGCCGGTGGCTCGAACCAGGCCGTCGCGATGGCGAAGCAACTGGCCGAGGAGCACCCCGACTGGAAGATGCTCTACCAGTACGGCAACCCGGCGAACGCGCGTGCGCACTACGAGACGACCGGCCCGGAGATCCTGCGGGACTGCCCGTCGATCACGCACTTCGTCGCGGGCCTGGGCACGACCGGCACGCTGATGGGTACCGGTCGGTACCTGCGCGAGAAGGTGCCGGACATCCAGATCGTCGCCGCCGAGCCCCGGTACGGCGAGCTGGTGTACGGCCTGCGCAACATCGACGAGGGGTTCGTCCCTGAGCTGTACGACGCCAGCGTGCTCACCACCCGGTTCTCGGTCGGCCCGCGGGACGCGCTGCTGCGCACCCGGCAGCTGATCGAGGTCGAGGGCATCTTCGCCGGCATCTCGACCGGTGCGATCCTGCACGCGGCGCTCGCGACCGCACACCGCGCGGCGAAGGCGGGGCAGCGCGCCGACATCGTGTTCATCGTCGCCGACGGTGGCTGGAAGTACCTCTCCACCGGCGCCTACGCCGGAACCCTCGCCGAAGCCGAAGCCGCTTTGGAAGGCCAGCTCTGGGCCTAGGTTCCTAGCGGCGGCCCGAAGCGCACCGGCACGCCGGGCGAGAAGAGTACGGACGGCGGCGGGCCGCTCGGGGCGGGCAGGCCGGCGGCGGTCAGCAGGGTCTCGTCCAGGTCCGTGAGGGTTGCGCTGTGTAGCGGCCAGGCCGGGTGCTCGTTCGGGAGGTAGATCGTCCGGCCGCGCGAGACGGTGTGCAGGCCCCAGCGTGCGGTGAGGAAGTCGTTGAGTGGTTCGGCCGGCGCCGGACCGCCCGGTACCACGGTGAACGCCGTGCGCGGCCCGGCGTCGGGCCAGCGGCGGACGCTCTCGTACGTGTACGACCCGTCCGGGCGCCGCCGGATCGCCATCCGCGACCACACGTAGTTCAGCCCGAAGAGCGTCCGCCCGATGACTACGGGCAGTAGGCGTGCGGCGTCCAGCGACCGGAAGACGACGCCGCGCCGACCGGCGGCGTCCACCGAGTAGAGCCGCACGTTCGTCTCGGCGAACCGGCCGAAGTACGGCACGCCGACGCCCAGGCCGACCCGGTCCATCCGGAAGCCGATCAGCCCCACGTAGGTCACGCCGTCGAGCGTGTCGGGACAGGTGCCCGCCGGGAGCAATGGTGCCACCACGGACGGCTCGACCGGCCAGTGCAGGAACGCCAGCTCCCGCCACCACTGGGTCATGATCGCCCGGCGGATCGGCCGTGGCGCGGTGGGCGTGACCGGCTCGGTGTTCATGGGAACAGCCTGCCACCCCTGCTTCAGATCTCATATATCGAGACGCTAATCTCGAAATATGGAATCAAGGCGGCGTTGGGTGGTGTTGGCGGCGGGCGTGGCCGGGATGACGGCCGGGTGCGCGTTCCTCTACGGGCTGCCGTACCTCCTCCCGCGTCTCCGCGCCGACGGCCTCTCGCTCACCGAGGCCGCCGTCCTGGTCGCGTGCCCGTCGCTTGGACTACTGGCGACGCTGGTGGTCTGGGGTGCACTGGCCGACCGCTACGGCGAGCGCGGCGTCATCGGGCTGGGGCTGGCCGGGGCGGGCGTGGCGCTGCTGGTCGCGGCCGCGGTGTCCGGCCCGATCGCGCTCGGGGCCTGCCTCGTCGTCGGCGGTGCCGCCGCGGGCTCGGTGAACGCGGCCAGCGGGCGGCTGATCCTGGGCTGGTTCGGCGCCGCCGAGCGTGGGCTGGCCATGGGCATCCGCCAGATGGCGCAGCCGCTCGGCGTCGCGGTGGCCGCGGTCGCGGTGCCGGTGCTCAGCGAATCCGGCCGCGCCCCCGCGCTCGTGTTCCTGGCCGCGGCGTGCCTGGTGACCGCGGTGCTGATCGCGGTCGTCGTGCGCGATCCGGCGCGGGTCGAGTCCGGCGGAGCGTCCGAAGCCGGGAGCCCATACCGCACTCCGATGCTCTGGCGGCTGCACGGCTCCGGCGCCCTGCTGGTCTTCCCGCAGTTCGCGGTCGCGACGTTCGGTTTGGTGTTCCTGGTCGACGTCGAACACTGGGACGCCGCGCAGGCCGGTCGGCTGCTCGCGGTCGCCGCGTTCGGCGGGGCGGCGGCACGTCTGATGGCCGGCTGGTGGTCCGACCGAGCCGGCAGCCGCACCGGGCCGATGCGAGTGCTCGCCGGCACCACCGGCGTCGTCGTCGCGCTGCTCGCGGCCGGAGCCGCCGGCGTGCCGGGCGTGGCGGTGACCGCGCTGGTCGCGGCCGCCGTCGTGTCGGTGTCGACGAACGGGCTCTCGTTCACCGCGGTGGCCGAATACGCCGGGCCGGGGTGGGCCGGGCGTGCGTTGGGCATCCACAACACCGGGCAGAACGCGGTCGCCGCGCTGACCGCGCCGGTGCTCGGTGCGGTCGTGACGCACGCGGGCTACCCGGTGGCGTTCGCTTCGGCCGCGTGCGCAGCGGCACTGGCCGTCGCGGTCGTCCCCACGATCCACGTCCGCGAGCCCCAGCCCGTCGCCTGACGCGAAAGCGGCCTCTAAGCCGCCCTTAGAGGCCGCTTTCGCGTCGATCCGCGCGTGAAGGCGGAACAGCCCGCGCGCCGTGGGCTGTTCCGTCGGCCGGTCTCGGGGTTATGGTGGCCGCGTCACTTGTACGCGGGAGCTCGCGCCGAAAGCGGGCTGAGAGGGTGGCTGTCCGACCAGGACGGTGCCGCCGACCGCTCGAACCTGACCGGGTAATGCCGGCGTAGGGAGCGCTCACATGAGCCGTGTTATCTCTGTTGGTCCTCTTCCGGCGAGCCGCAAGGCATACCGGGGCGAACTACGCGTCCCGGTGCGGGAGATCGAACTGACCACCGGCCAGGTGGTCGAGCGTTACGACACCTCCGGCCCGTACACCGAGTCCGATTTCCGGCCCGACCTGGACAACGGCCTGCCGAAGATCCGGAAGGCCTGGCCACGCAACTACCCCACCCAGCTGCTGGCCGCCCGCGCCGGCGAGATCACCACCGAGATGGCGTACGTCGCCGCCCGCGAGCACCTACCGGCCGAGGTGGTGCGCGACGAGATCGCCGCAGGCCGCGCGGTTTTACCGGCGAACGTCAACCACCCGGAGTGCGAACCGATGATCATCGGCAAGCGCTTCCTGGTGAAGGTCAACGCGAACATCGGCACGTCGGCGGTCACCTCCTCGCCCGCCGAGGAGGTCGAGAAGATGGTCTGGGCGACCCGCTGGGGCGCCGACACCGTCATGGACCTCTCCACCGGCCCGCGCATCCACGAGACCCGCGAATGGATCCTGCGCAACTCGCCGGTCCCGATCGGCACCGTCCCGATCTACCAGGCGCTCGAACGGGTCAACGGCGACCCGACGAAGCTGTCCTGGGACGTCTACCGCGACGTCGTCATCGAGCAGTGCGAGCAGGGCGTCGACTACATGACCGTCCACGCAGGCGTCCGGATGGCCTACATCCCGCTCACGGTCGGCCGGAAGACCGGCATCGTGTCCCGCGGTGGTTCGATCCTGGCCGCGTGGTGCCTGGCCCACCACCGGGAGAACTTCCTCTACACGCACTTCGCCGAGCTCTGCGAGATCCTGCGCGACTACGACGTCACGTTCTCACTCGGTGACGGTCTGCGGCCCGGCTCGGTCTACGACGCGAACGACGACGCTCAGCTGGCGGAACTCCGCACGCTCGGTGAGCTGACCCAGGTCGCCAAGGCCCACGGCGTCCAGACGATGATCGAAGGTCCGGGGCACGTGCCGATGGACAAGATCGCCGAGAACGTGAAGCTCCAGCAGGAATGGTGCGACGAGGCACCGTTCTACACGCTCGGCCCGCTGGCCACGGACGTCGCGCCCGGCTACGACCACATCACGTCCGCGATCGGCGCCGCGATGATCGCGTGGCACGGCACCGCGATGCTCTGTTACGTCACGCCGAAGGAGCACCTCGGACTCCCGGACCGGGACGACGTCAAGGCGGGCGTCATCGCGTACAAGATCGCCGCGCACTCGGCCGACGTCGCCAAGGGGCACCCCGGCGCCCAGGACCACGACGACCAGCTCTCCGACGCGCGCTTCGAGTTCCGCTGGGCCGACCAGTTCGCGTTGGCGCTCGACCCGGAGACCGCGCAGTCCTACCACGACGAAACACTGCCGGCTGCGCCGGCGAAGACCGCGCACTTCTGTTCGATGTGCGGTCCGAAGTTCTGCTCGATGCGCATCTCGCACGACCTGCGTACAAGCTATGCGGACGCCACGGAGCCGGCCGCCGCACCCAACCTGGCGCTTGCCGAGGCCGGCATGGCCGCGAAGTCCGCCGAGTTCCAGGCCGCAGGCGCCAAGATCTACCTGCCCGTGGTGGAGCCGTGAACAGGCCCACGGTGGCGATGACCGTGGCGGGGTCGGACTCGGGGGGCGGGGCCGGTCTGCAGGCCGACCTGCACACGTTCGCCGCGTTCGGCGTTCACGGCACCACCGCGGTCACGGCGGTGACCGTGCAGAACACGGTCGGGGTCACCGGCGTCCACGAGATACCGCCGCAGATCGTCGCCGACCAGATCGCGTCGGTCGTCGGAGACCTCCGCCCGACCGCGGTGAAGACCGGGATGCTCGCGTCGGCGCCGATCATCGAGGCGATCGCCACGGCGTTCCGCGAGCACGGCATCGGGCGCGGCGGGACGATCCCGCTGGTTGTCGACCCGGTGTGCGCGTCGATGCACGGCGACCCGCTGCTCCGGGCCGACGCTCTGGCCGCGCTGCGCGACTTGTTCGCGCTGGCCACGGTGGTGACCCCGAACCTCGACGAGGCAGCGTTGCTGGTCGGGACGCGCGACCAGCCGGACGCCGCCCGGGCACTGCTCGCGCTCGGGGCGGAGCACGCCCTGGTCAAGGGCGGCCACGGCACCGGCCCGCGCAGCCGTGACCTGCTCACCGACGGCGTCACCTCCTGGTGGCTGGACGCCGAACGGATCGAGACCGGCAACACGCACGGCAGCGGCGACACGCTGGCCGCCGCGATCGCCGCCCGGCTGGCAGGTGGCGACACGCTGCCGGACGCCGTCGCGGTGGCCAAGCGGTACGTGACGAGGGCGGTCGCGACCAGCTACTCGGTCGGCGCGGGCCACGGCCCCGTCGGCCACCCCACGGCCGACGACCCAGCCGGCCACCCCAGCCCGGTCGCCGCGGCTGAGTCCACGTCGGCCGGGGCGGTGGCTGGAGCGCCGTCGTGAGCGCCGTCCGTGTCGCGGTCGTCGGGGGCGGGGTGATCGGGCTCTCGTGCGCCTGGCAGCTGGCCCGGGCAGGCGCCGACGTCACGCTGATCGAGCCGGACCCGGCCCAGGGTGCGAGCCGGATCGCGGCCGGCATGCTCGCGCCGATCACCGAGGCCCACCCCACCGAACCGGCCCTGCTCGCCGCCGGTCGCCGTGCCGTCGACGCCTGGCCGGCGTTCGCGGCCGACCTGACGTCCACCGGCATCGACCCCGGCTACCGGACGACCGGCACGCTCGTCGCGGGGTACAGCGCGGACGACGTGGCAGCCCTGGACGAGCTCGCGGCCCGGCTGGCCACGCTCGGCCTCGACGTCGAGCGGCTCACCGGCACGGCCTGCCGCCGGTCCGAGCCGGCGCTCGCCCCGGGCGTCCGGGGCGGGCTGAGCGTGCCGGGCGACCACAGCGTCGACAACCGGGCACTGTTGCGGGCGCTCTGGGCCGCGCTGGAAGTCGTCGGCGTCCACGTCGTCACCGACACCGTGGAAGCACCGCTCACGCTCGATGCCGACGTCATGGTGCTCGCCGCGGGTGCCTGGACACCGCGGCTCACGCCGACGCTCGCCGGGCTGGTCCGTCCGGTGCGCGGCGAGAACGTGCGGCTGGTCGCCGGGCGGCACACGCCGGTGCTCACCCGGACGGTGCGGGCACTGGTCGACGGCCGCGGGGTGTACCTGGTTCCGCGGACGACCGGCGAACTCGTCGTCGGGGCCACCCAGGACGAGGTCGGCTTCGACCGGACGGTCACCGCCGGAGGGGTCCACCGGCTGCTCACCGACGCGCGCAGGGTGCTGCCGTCGATCGACGAGTACGCGCTGGTCGAGACGTCGGCCGGGCTGCGGCCGATGAGCACGGACGGAGCGCCGCTGGTCGGGTGGGTCGGCGGCGACACCCTGGTGGCGACCGGGCACGGGCGTAACGGAATCCTGCTGGCGCCGCTCACGGCCGCGATCATCACGCACCTGGTCACCGGCGCGGGGCACACGCCGGACGCGGCCGTCGCCGGCGCGTTCGCCCCCGACCGCTTCCCCGCAGCAGCGGGAACATCCCGTGCCACGGGTCCCGGCGAGGCCGACGCGGCGGGAGTGCCGCGGGCGGCGCATCGCGGGGGTGGGCGATGACGACGCTGCGAGTGAACGGCCGGCGGATCGACGTGGCGGAGCCGCCCACGATCGCGGCGATCGTCCAGGAGGTGACGCAGCGCCCGGCCGGATTCGCGCAGGGCGTCGCGGTGGCGGTCAACGGAGAGGTGGTGCCGCGCGGCGGCTGGGCCGGGACCCAGCTGGTCGACGGGGACACCGTGGAGATCATTACGGCGGTGCAAGGTGGTTGAGACGGACGCGCTGATCATCGCCGGGAAGCCACTGGCATCCCGGCTCGTGATGGGGACCGGCGGTGGTGCGATCAGCCTCGCGGTGCTCGGGGAGGCGCTCCGCGCGTCCGGCACCGTGCTGACGACGGTGGCGCTCCGCCGGGTCGACGTCGAGACGGGCACGGGCGTGTTTCCGCTGCTCCGCGAGTGCGGCATCGAGGCGCTGCCGAACACCGCCGGGTGTCGCACCGCCGCCGAGGCGCTGCTCACCGCACGCCTCGGCCGGGAGGCGCTGGAGACCGACTGGGTGAAGCTCGAAGTGGTGGCCGACGACCGGACGCTGCTGCCGGACCCGGTCGAGCTGCTCACCGCGGCGGAGCAACTGGTCGCCGACGGGTTCATCGTGCTGCCGTACACCAACGACGACCCGATCCTCGCCCGGCGGCTGGCCGAGGTGGGCTGCGCGGCCGTGATGCCGCTCGGTTCGCCGATCGGGTCGGGGCTCGGGATCCGGAACCCGCACAACATCGCGTTGATCGTCGAGGAGGCGCCCGTTCCGGTCATCCTCGACGCCGGGATCGGCACCGCCAGCGATGCCGCGCTGGCGATGGAGCTCGGCTGTGACGGCGTGCTGCTCGCGACCGCGGTCACCGGCGCCCGCGACCCGGTCGCGATGGCCACCGCGATGCGGCTCGCGGTCGAGAGCGGCCGGCTGGCCTACCGCGCCGGGCGGGTGCCCCGCCGCTGGTACGCCCAGGCCTCGTCCCCACCGGTGCCCGAATGACGACCGCCCGGGCGCGGCTGGCGGACGCGCGGCTCTACCTGTGCACGCCCGACCGGCCCGACCTCGCCGAGTTCGCCGACGCCGTCCTCGCCGGCGGCGTCGACATCATCCAGCTGCGCGAGAAGGGCATCGAAGCGCGCCACGAGCTCCAGCGCCTCGAGATCCTGAAGGAGGCCTGCGAGCGGCACGGCGCGCTGCTCGCGGTCAACGACCGGGCCGACGTCGCGCTGGCCGTCGGAGCCGACGTCCTGCACCTGGGCCAGGACGACCTGCCGGTGACCTGGGCCCGCCGGATCCTCGGTGACGACGTGCTGATCGGGCGTTCCACGCACTCGCCGGAGCAGGCCGCGGCCGCCGACGCGGAGCCCGGCGTCGACTACTTCTGCGTCGGCCCGTGCTGGCCGACGCCGACCAAGCCGGGGCGCCCCGCCCCGGGCCTCGACCTGGTCCGGCACGTCGCGACCGTTGCGACCCGGCCCTGGTTCGCGATCGGTGGCATCGACGAGGCCCGGCTCGGCGCGGTCACCGACGCCGGCGCCGCCCGCGTCGTCGTGGTCCGGGCGATCACCGAAGCCGACGACCCCGAGCAAGCAGCACGCGTTCTACGTGCCGGCGTCGTGAGCGAGTAACGCCAGCTGCACGCGGTTGTTCAGCCCGAGCCGGGTCAGGATCCGCGACACGTGCGCCTTGACGGTGGCCACGCTCATGAACAGTTCACCGGCGATCTCGGCGTTCGAGGCGCCCCGTCCGACCGCCTCGGCCACCTCCAGCTCGCGCGGGCTGAGTTGGCCGAGCAGGCGGGTCGCATGCGCCTTGCGCGAGTCGACGCCCGCCTCGGCGACGTGCGCGATCAACTGCCGGGTGACGGTGGGGGAGAGCATCGGCTCGCCGGCCGCGACCGACCGGATCGCGCGGACGATCTCGGCGGGCGGCGTGTCCTTGAGCAGGAAGCCGCCTGCCCCGGCCCGCAGCGCGCGCAGCACGTACTCGTCCGCGTCGAACGTCGTCAGCACGATCACCTCGGGCGGATCCGGTCGCTTGCGCAGCGCCTCGGTGGCGGCCAGGCCGTCCAGCCGGGGCATCCGAATGTCCATCAGGACGACGTCCGGCGCGCACGCGGCGACCGCGGCGCTAACCTCGATGCCGTCCGCGGCCTCGCCGACCACCCGCAGGTCGTCGGTGCCGGACAGGATCATCGTCAGCCCGGCCCGTACCAGCGCGTCGTCGTCCACGATCAGCACCCTGGTCAGCTCTCCCACGGCAACCATGCTTTCAGCCGGAAGTCGCCTGCTGTCGAGGGGCCGTGCTCCAACCGTCCGCCGGCGAGCCCGACGCGTTCGCCGAGCCCGATGATGCCGGTGCCGGTACCAGGAATTTGATCGGTCACCACCGCACTCCGAAGCGGCAGCCAGTTCCGCACCTCGACGGTGAGCCCCTCGTGCCGGTTGCCGCTCACCATCACCCGCACCGCCGCGCCCCGCGCGTGTTTGCGGGCGTTGGTGAGCCCCTCCTGCACGACTCGGTACGCCGTCCGGCCGATCACCGGCGGCACCGCGTCCGCATCGTCCACCTGGACGTCCAGGTCGATCGTCGACCCGGCCCGCCGCGCCTCGGTGACCAGCCCCGGCACGTCGCCGAGCGTCGGCTGGGGCCGGTCGTGCTCGGTGTCGTTGCCCCCGGCGCGCAGCACGCCGATGACGTCGCGGAGGTCCTGGAGCGCCTCGTGAGCGCTCGCCCGGATCACGCCGGCGGCCCGTGCGATCTCGTCCGGCGGCGCGTCCGGGCGGAACTCCAGCGCACCCGCGTGCAGGCTCAGCAGCGAGATCCGGTGCGCGAGGACGTCGTGCATCTCCCTGGCGATCCGGGTGCGCTCCAGCTGGCGGGCCTGCTCGACGCGGCGGTGCTGCTCCTCCTCGGCGCGCCGGGCCCGCTCGCGCAGCGAGGCGATCAGCGCGCGCCTGGCCTTGATGAAGCTTCCCCACGCCACCAGACCGGCGGCGAGCAGGTTCACCATGAGGAACGTGACCCAGTACGGGACATCCGGGCTCGGCCGCACCATGTTGTAGACCGCGCCGGTCGCGACGAACACCGCCGAGGCGAGCAGGACCTGCCGCGGCCGTCGGTGGATCGCGACCGTGAGCAGCGTGATGCCCTGCGCGATGCTGGCCAGCGTCGCGACGGTGGCCAGCACCGAGACGACGACCGAGATCGTCGTCGGCCAGCGACGGCGCCACCAGACCAGCGGGGCGCACACCGTGGCCATGATCAGGTCGAACCACTGGATCGGCTCCTCGACCACGGTGTGGCCGGTCGCCAGCGCGATCCAGAAACCACAGGGCAGCGCGGCCGACACCACCACGCAGATCACGTCGATCAGGCGTTGGCGCCGGGGCGACGAGTCGGGCTCCGGGCGGTCGGTCGCGAGCGTCAGCAGCATCGCCTCGTCGGTGACGGGCTCGGCGTCCGCCTCGAGTTTGTCCGCCACCGAGCCCATGCGGTCAGGCTACGACCGCCGAAGGCGGTCGGATACCGACCAAAGTTGATCGTCGTTGCGACTTCGGTGACCCGCCGTAGCCTTCCGGGCGAAGCCTGGGGACGCCGTCCGCAGCGACGCTCATACCCATGATCGTTGTTGACCGACTCACCAAACGGTACGGCGGCTATCTCGCGGTGGACGACGTCTCGTTCCGCTGCGAACCGGGTAGCGTCACCGGCTTCCTGGGCCCGAACGGCGCAGGCAAGTCCACCACGCTGCGGATGATCTGCGGGCTCACCCCGCCCACGCACGGCACGTCGGCCGTCAGCGGCCTGCCGTACCGTGACCTACCCAACCCCGGACGCGAGGTCGGCGTCCTGCTCGACGCCGGTGCGCAGCACGCCGGCCGCACCGGCTACGAGGTGCTGGCCGTCTCCGCCCGCGTCCTCGGCGTCGAGCGGGACCGGGTCCGCGCGCTGCTCGACCGGGTCGGGCTGCCGCCGGAGGCCGCCAAGCGCCGCGTCGGTGCCTACTCGCTCGGCATGCGTCAGCGTCTCGGGCTGGCGCACGCGCTGCTCGGCGACCCGACCGTGCTGATCCTCGACGAGCCGGCCAACGGTCTCGACCCGGAGGGCATCTTCTGGATGCGCGGGTTGCTCCGCGAGTTCGCCGACCGCGGCGGCACCGTGCTGCTCTCCTCGCACCTGCTCCGCGAGGTCGAGGTGATCGCCGACCACCTGGTCGTCATCGGCCGCGGCCGGATCGTCGCCCAGGGCAGCAAGGCCGACCTGCTCAGCGCTGCGGGTGTCCGGGTGCGAGCCACCGACCCGAACGCGCTCCGCGCGGCCCTGGAGGCCGCCGGGCTGTCGGCGGCCGGAGCCCCCGGCGGCGGCTTCTCGGTCGACGCGGACACCGAAGCGGTCGGTCGTGCGGCCGCCGCGGCGGGTGTTGTCCTCACCGAGCTCCGATCGGCCGACGGAAACGGCCTGGAGGAGATGTTCCTGCAGCTCACCGCTGCCCAGCACGAGGAGGTGGCGGCATGACCGCGGTAGCCGAACAGATCGCCGTGCAACGGCCGGCGGCGCCTGCGGCCCCGTCGATGGGTCGCCTCACGCTCGTGGAGCTGCGGAAGATGGCCGACACCAGGGCCGGGCGCTGGTTGCTGGCGAGCGTCGGGCTGATCGTCGTCGGGCTGGTGACCGTGCGGGTCTTCGCCGGGCCGTCGGACACCCGGACGCTGGAGAACTTCCTGACGTTCGCCACCGGCGGGGTGAGCGTGCTGCTGCCGGTGCTCGGCATCCTCGCGGTGACCAGCGAGTGGAACCAGCGCACCGCGCTGACGACGTTCGCGCTGGTACCGCGGCGGCACCGGGTGCTGACCGCGAAGCTGTTGGCCGCGGTCGTCATCACGCTGCTGTCGGTGATCGTTTCGGTGGTCGTCGCGGTGCTCGGCAACCTGGCGGCCGACCTGCTGAACCGCGGCGGCGCGTGGGAGCTGGGCGTGGACGCGGTGTTCTACGCGCTGCTGTTCCAGCTGATCAACATGCTGATGGGGGTGGCGTTCGGCGCGCTGCTGCTCGCGTCCGGGCTCGCGATCGTCCTGTACTTCGTCGTTCCGACGGTCTGGTCGATCCTCGGTACGACGATCACGGTGCTGGCGGACGTCGCCGGGTGGCTCGACCTGGGCACCACGACCGAGCCGCTGCTGACCGCGTCGATGACCGGCGACGACTGGACGCGCCTCGCGGTGTCGGTGGCGTTCTGGGTGCTGCTGCCCCTGGTCGGCGGAGTCTTCCGAGTCCTACGCCACGAGGTGAAGTAGCGCCGGAAGGCGGGGCGCCGAGGCGCCCCGCCTTCTCAGCTCTCCCTACCGATCAGGGTGGCGAGGAACACCTTTTCGATGTCGGCGCCGGTTCGGGCCGGGTAGGCGTTGCCGCCGACCGCGTTAGTGATCGTCTTCAGCTCGACGAGGTCGGTGTCCGGCCCGTACCCGATGATCAGCACCTGGATCGGCTTGTCCGGGTTGGCGGTGGCCCGCAGCTGCTGTATCAGCTCCTGCTGCGAGATGCCGTCCGGGTCCTCGTTCTTGCCGTCGGTCATCAGCACCAGCAGGTTGAGCCGGTTGTCACCGAGCCAGTTTTCCTGCATGAACTTGTATGCGGCGAGCAGGGTGTCGTAGAGCCCGGTCGAGCCTTCCGGCTGGAGGTCGCGGTAGACCGACGCGTCCAGTGCGTCCCGCCGGGGCGTGCCGTCCGGCAGCTGGCCACCGACCGGCCCGATCGGCACCATCTCCTCGTAGTCCTTGTCGCCGTCCAGGTTCGTGGAGAACCGCCAGCTACCGACGGAGGACTCGGGGTGGAACAGCGCGTCCGCCCGCAGGCAGGCCTGCTGGACCACCTGCATCCGGGTACCGCTGCCGTCCGGCGCCGGCTCCGCCATCGAGCCGGAGCTGTCGATGACCGCCAGCAGGTTCGCCCGGCGCTGCAGCGCGGTCCAGTAGCCCACGGTCTGGGTGACCGACTTGGGCTCGGGCAGCTCGCGGGCCGCCTCCGCGGTCTGTCCCATGCCGAGTTCGGTGTCGAGCCCGACCGCGTACTGGGTCGAGAGCTGCGGGTCGCGGAACCCGGCCGCTCCGTAGGCCTTGCGGCTCTCGTCGCCCTGCAGGTACTTCAGGAACTCCGCGGCGACCTGCTGCCGCACCGAGTCGACCCAGTCGGCCTTGAGCACCAGGTACTGGTAGTCGGCGAAGACCGTGCCCTCGAGCGGGTTGACCGCGACGAGCGGGACCTTCGGCTTCGCGTTGTCGTAGGCGGCCACCTGAGCTTCGGTCGCCGGGAACGGCCCGGCGTCCTTCAGCGCGCCCTCGCTGGTGACCTGCCGCATCTTGGCGATGAACGCGTCCGCGGTGACGTCGGTCACGGTTGAGGCGCGGGACAGCACCAGCGCATTGCCGAGCTCGGCCTCGGCGACGGCGTTGTTGCCGTCGGCGTCGGCGACCGAGAGCAGCGTGCCGAGCGCGGCGAACGACGCCCGCGGGTCGCCGATACCGATCTTCAGCGGACCCCAGTCGGCGTGCTGGTACCGCGCCCACGTGGTGCCCGCGACCCTGGCCTTGGCCAGCTCGGCCCAGGAGATCACCTTGTCGGGCCAGCCCAGCGCCTCGGCCATCGGCTTCGGCAGCGCCATCACGACCGGCGACTTGGCGATCAGCGTGGGCTTGTTGGACACCATCTCGGCGATCTCGGTGCGGGCGGCGGCGCTCTGCACCCAGATCGACGAGTCCGGCATCCAGACGTCGATCCGCGGCTCGTCGGAGTCCGCTTTCCAGTTCGTGGTCAGCGAGTTCGCGACCTCGGCGGACTGCACCGCCCGGACGCTGATCTCGGCGCACCGTCCGTCGATCTCGGGGGCGTCGTCCTGCCACTTCTCGGCCAGCGACTCGACGACCGGCGCCTGATCGGGGGAAGCGGCGATCGACAGCTCGACCGGGCTGCCTCCGCAACTCGCGGTCACCCAGAGGTAGCCGAAGGTAGTTCCGCTGACCACGGTTGCGAGAACGATCGCCACGACCACCCACGGGGCGATCGCGCGACTCCGCCGGGAGGATCGAGTGGCGGCGACCCGTTCGACCGCCGACCGTCGGCTGACTTGCTCACTGCGGTGTCGACCGCGAGCCATCATTGCTCCGCGTTAGGCGTTGACACCTGTCAGTGTCAACAACGTCCATCACATCCGTCACGTAGGGCGGAGCATACGCAGCGCGGAGTGCGGAGGCGGCGTAGGCGGCAGAACCGGCCAGATTCGGCCCTTTTGTCGACGACCGTCTAGCCGAATTGGCCAGGCCGTTTTCCCCTCTTTGTTGGCAACTGTGCATCTCCGTGTCGTGCATCCTCGGATGCAGGTCGCCCGATTCCGAGAGAACATGGCCAGTCGGGCAGTGCGACAGCGGAGGTGGAAGACACGTGTCCGAGACGACGGTGACGTCGCGCGGTACGGCGGTGGCCGAGCAGGATCCGCTCGCCGAACCGATCCGTACTCGCGCGGACGCCGAGGCGTTCGTGGCGAAGATCTGCTTCAAGATCGGACCACCGCGGCTGGCGGGTATCGAGCTGGAACGCCTGATCTACGACCCCACCGACCCCGCCGCGCTCATCCCGGTCGAGCGGCTCGCCTCCGCACTCGGACGCTGGAGCCCTCCCATTCTCACCTCGTCGACGGCCGATCCGACGGCCCTCGGCGCCCCGCTCCCCGCCGGCTCGACGGTCACCGTCGAACCCGGTGGCCAGGTCGAGCTCTCCACGCAGGCGTGGGGGACGTTCGCCGACTGTCTGGCCGCCGCGAGCACCGACGCGGACGCCGTCCGGGCCGCGCTGGCCCGCTACGGCCTCGCGGTCGGCCACTCCGGCATCGACGCCCACCGGCCGGCCACCCGCATCGTGCAGAAGGCCCGGTACGCGGCGATGGAGCGGTACTTCGACCGGGACGGCGCAGCGGGCAGGCTGATGATGGGGTCCACCGCGTCGGTCCAGCTCTCGGTCGATGCGGGCACGGAGTCCGGTGAACACGCGCTCGCCGAGCGGTGGCGGACGCTGCACGCGATCGGCCCGACGCTGGTCGCGCTGTTCGCGAACTCGCCGATCTACGCGGGCGCCCCGACCGGTTGGCACTCCACCCGGCAGCGGGTCTGGATCAAGCTCGACCCAGGGCGAACCACCTCGGTCAGCGCCACCGGCGACCCGAGGGCCGCCTACGCGGCCGCCGCGCTCGACGCCCGGCTGCTCTGCCTGCCGAACGAGTCCGACTGCTGGGACGCTCCGCGCGACGTCACGTTCGCGGACTGGATCGACGGCGCGCTGGACCGTCCGGCCACCTACGCCGACCTCGAGTACCACCTCAGCACGCTGTTCCCGCCGGTGCGCGCGAAGGGCTTCCTGGAGGTGCGCTACCTGGACGCCCAGGCGGGCGACGACTGGCAGGTGCCGCCCGCCGTCCTCTGGACGCTGCTCGGGTCCGGCCGGCTGCGGGACGCCGCGCTGGCGGCGGTCGAGCCGCTCGGCGAGCCCACCTGGCCGGACGCCTGGGCCACGGCGGCTCGCGACGGCCTCACCGACCCGGGCACGGCCCACGCGGCGTCGCAACTGCTCACGATCGTGCTGGAGGGTGCGTCCGCGGCCGGTCTCCCCGGCGACGCGATCGCCCGGATCAGCCGGTTCGCCGAGCGGTACACGTTCCGCGGCCGGACACCCGCCGACGACCAGCTCGACCACTTCGCGTCCACCCACGACCTGCACCGCGAGGCCCCGGAGGCGATCTCATGACCCTCGAACAGCTCCGCCACTCTCCCGAGCAGCTGCGGACCCGGATCGCCGAGGAACTCGACCGGGCGCGGAGCCGGAGCGCGCGCCTCACCGACATCGACCGGGAGGACCTGGTGCGCCAGCACTCCCCGCTGATGTCACCGCTGGTCTGGGACTACGCGCACATCGGCAACCAGGAGGAGCTCTGGCTCGTCCGGGACGTCGGCGGCCGCGAGCCGGTCCGCGAGGACATCGACAACCTCTACGACGCGTTCCAGCACAAGCGGTCCGACCGCCCCTCGCTACCGCTGCTCGGACCGGACGAGGCCGGAGCCTACGTGGCCGAGGTCAGGCGCAAGGCGCTCGAGGTCCTCGAGCGCACACCGCTGGAGGGCCGCCGCCTCACCGAGGCCGGGTTCGCGTTCGGCATGATCGTCCAGCACGAGCAGCAGCACGTGGAGACGATGCTCGCCACCCACCAGCTCCGGGTGGGTGCCCCGATCCTCGACGCGCCGCCGCCGCCGCCGACGGGCCCGGCAGCCGACCGGACCGAGGTCTACGTCCCCGGCGGGATGTTCCTGATGGGCACCGACCTCGAGCCCTGGGCGCTGGACAACGAGCGCCCGGCACACGCGGTCGGCGTCGACTCGTTCTGGATCGACACCGACCCGGTCACCAACGCGCAGTACGCGGCGTTCATCGACGCCGGTGGGTACGACGACGAGCGCTGGTGGACGCCCGCGGGCTGGGCGCACAAGAACACGGCGGGCCTCACCGCGCCCCAGTTCTGGCACCGCGAGGACGGCGTCTGGTGGCGTACCCGGTTCGGTCACGTCGAAGAGGTACCACCGCACGAAGCCGTGCAGCACGTCTGCTGGTTCGAGGCCGACGCCTACGCCCGCTGGGCGGGCAAGCGCCTCCCTACCGAGGCCGAGTGGGAGAAGGCCGCCCGCTACGACCCGGCCACCGGCCGGAGCCTCCGTTACCCGTGGGGCGACGAGGACCCGACGCCCGAGCACGCGAACCTGGGCGGCGTCTACCTGCAGCCCGCCCCGGTCGGCGCTTACCCGAAGGGCACGTCGCCGCTGGGCGTCCGGGGGCTGATCGGGGACGTCTGGGAGTGGACCTCCAGCGACTTCACCCCCTACCCGGGGTTCGCGATGTTCCCGTACCCGGAGTACTCCGAGGTGTTCTTCGGGCCCGAGTACAAGGTGCTGCGCGGTGGCTCGTGGGCGGCCGACCAGAGCGCGGTCCGGGCGACGTTCCGCAACTGGGACTACCCGATCCGCCGCCAGATCTTCAGCGGGTTCCGCTGCGCCAGGGACGCCCGGGACGCCGATGTGTAGGCATCTGGCCTACCTCGGGCCGGCGATCTCGCTGGCCGAGCTCCTGATCGCGCCGGAACACGGGCTGTTCCGCCAGTCGTGGGCCCCGCGGCGGCAGCGGTACGGCACGGTGAACGCCGACGGGTTCGGCGTCGGCTGGTACGCGCCCGGCGACCCGGTGCCCGCGCGCTACCGCCGGGACCGGCCGATCTGGGGCGACCCCAACCTGCTCGACCTGGCCCGCGTCGTCCGCTCCGGTGCGGTGCTCGCCGCCGTGCGGTCGGGCACCGAGGGCATGGGGTTCGCCGAGGCTGCCGCCGCGCCCTTCGCGTCCGACCGGTGGTTGTTCAGCCACAACGGCGCGGTACCCGGCTGGCCGGGGTCGTTGCACGGCCTGGCGGCCGCGCTCCCGCCGGAGGACCTGGTCGGGCTGGAGGCCCCGACCGACTCCGCGCTGCTCTGGGCCTACGCCAAGCACCGGCTGGCCGCCGGTGATCCGCTGCCGGTCGCGTTGACCGCGACCGTCCAGCAAACCGCTGCGGACGCTCTGGGAGCGCGATTGAACCTGCTCGCCACCGACGGCACCACGATCGTGGCCACGGTCGTGGGCGACACGCTCAGCTGGCGCCGCGCGTCACCGGCCGGCGTCCTGGTCGCCTCAGAGCCGACCGACGACGGACCGGGGTGGCACGAGGTCCCCGACAACTCGCTGCTGGTGGCCACCGCCGACGCGGTCACCGTCAACCCGCTCGCACTCACCGTGGAGGTCGTGTCGTGACCGTTGCAGTGGCCAGCACCCTCACCGTCGAGAACCACCTGCCCGCCGACTTCACCGCCCGCGCGCTCCGCCAGGACGTCGTCACCGGGCTGTCCGCGCCGGCGAAGTGGCTCCCGCCGCGCTGGTTCTACGACGACCGCGGAAGCGAGCTGTTCGACGAGATCACCCGGTTGCCGGAGTACTACCCGACCCGGGCCGAGCGCTCGATCCTCCGGGCCAGGGCCGCCGAGATCGCCACCGTGTCGGCGGCGACGACGCTGGTCGAGCTCGGCGCCGGCTCGGCGGAGAAGACCCGCCTGCTGGTCGACGCGCTGCGAGCCACCGGAAGCCTGGGGACCTACGTCCCGGTCGACGTCTCCGACGCCGCGCTGCGCACCGCGGCGGCGGGTCTGCTCTGGGAGTACCCCGGGCTCGCCGTGCACGCGGTCGTCGCCGACTTCGAGCATCACCTGGACCGGCTGCCGGCCACCGGCCACCGGTCGGTGGTGCTGCTCGGCGGGACGATCGGCAACCTGGTGCCCGCGGACCGGGCCCGGTTCCTGCGGGACGTCCGGGCGGCGCTGCGCCCGGGCGAGACGCTCCTGCTCGGCACCGACCTGGTGAAGTCGCCGGACGTCCTGGTGCCCGCCTACGACGACGCCGCGGGCGTGACCGCCGATTTCAACCGCAACGTGCTCCGGGTGCTGAACCGGGAACTGGGCGCGGACTTCGAGCCGGAGGAGTTCGACCACGCCGCGGTCTGGGACGCCGAGCACGAGTGGATCGAGATGCGGCTGCGGGCCCGGCACGCGATGCGGGTACGGATCCCGGCCGTCGACCTGACCGTCGAGTTCGCCCGCGGCGAGGAGGTGCGGACCGAGATCTCGGCGAAGTTCCGCCAGGACGGGGTGGCCGCGGAACTGGCCGCCGCCGGGTTCGAGCCGACCCGGTGGTGGACCGACGAGGACCACCGGTTCGGGCTGAGTCTCGCGACCGCTCGGTGACCGCCGTCGCCCCGATCAGGTGACAGTCATGACACTGCCCGTCGAGTTAGCTTCCGGACAGACAGACCACCACCCCTGCCGCGTACGCTCGGCGCCGTGACGGAGGCGCCAATCGGGATTTTCGATTCCGGAGTCGGCGGGCTGACCGTGGCGCGTGCCGTGCTCGACCAGCTCCCGAACGAGCAGTTGATCTATGTCGGCGACACCGCCCACGTGCCCTACGGCCCGCGGCCGATCGCCGAGGTTCGCCGCTTCGCGCTGGAGGTGCTCGATCACTTGGTCGAGCGGAACGTGAAGATGCTGGTGATCGCGTGTAACAGCGCCTCCGCGGCGTGCCTGCGTGACGCTCGGGAGCGGTACGACGTCCCGGTGGTCGAAGTCGTGCTGCCCGCGGTGCGACGGGCGGTCGCGGCGACCCGCAACGGCCGGGTCGGCGTGATCGGGACCAGGGCCACCGTGACCAGCGGCGCCTACCAGGACATGTTCGCGGCGGCACCGGACGTCGAGGTGACCGCGGTGGCGTGCCCGGAGTTCGTCTCGTTCGTCGAACGCGGGGTGACCAGCGGGCGGCAGCTGCTGGGCCTCACCCAGGCGTACCTGGAACCACTGCAGCGTGCCGAGGTCGACACGCTGGTGTTGGGGTGCACACACTACCCCTTGTTGACCGGAGTGATCAGCCTGGTGATGGGGGACGGAGTCACGCTGGTGTCGAGCGCGGACGAGACCGCGAAGGACGTCTACCGGGCGCTCACCGCCCGGGACCTCCTGCGCGGGGACGACGCCGGACCGCCGCAGCACGAGTTCCTGGCGACCGGCGATCCGGGGCCGTTCGCGCGGCTGGGCCGCCGGTTCCTGGGGCCGGAGGCGGCAGTGGTGGGTTCCCTTAGGCTGCCAGCAGGAGGAAAGCTGGAGGTGGCCGGATGAAGCTCTCCGTTCTCGGGTGCGCCGGCAGCTTCCCGGGCCCGGATTCGCCCTGCTCGTCGTACCTGCTGGAGGCCGAGGGTTTCCGGTTGCTGCTCGACTTCGGCACCGGAGCGCTGGGCGCGCTGCAGCGTCACCCGGCGGGCATGCACGGCGTGGACGCGATCGTGCTCTCGCACCTGCACTGCGACCACATCCTGGACGCCTGCTCGTACGTCGTCGTGCGGCGGTACGACCCGGCGGGTAAACACCGCCCGATGCCGCTGTACGGCCCGGCGGGTACGGGGGAGCGGCTCGCCCAGATCTACGGCCCGGAGGACTACGTCGGCGGCAGCGTCGAGGATGTGTACGACGTCAAGACGCTCCAGCCGGGACGGTTCGCGGTCGGTCCGTTCGCGATCGTCGCGGCCAGGGTGAACCATCCGGTGGAGACGTTCGGCGTGCGGATCGAGCACGGAGACAGCGCGATCGCCTACTCGGCCGACACCGGGCGGAGCGAGGCGCTCGTCGACCTGGCGCGTGACGTCGATCTGTTCCTGTGCGAGGCGTCCTATTTAGAGGACAAGCCGCACCCGCCGGACCTGCACCTGACCGGCCTCGAGGCCGGCGAGTACGCCACCCGCGCCCAGGCCGGGAGGCTGGTGCTCACCCACCTGGTGCAGGCCTGGGGAGACCCGGAGAAGACGCTGGCCGAGGCGCGCAGCGCGTACGCGGGACCGATCGACCTGGCCTACGCGGGCGCCGAGTACCAGATCTGACGCCGCCGCTGCGTTCGGCGCAGCGGCGGCGGAAATCAAGCCACCGAGTTCGGGCAGCGCGCCATCGCGGTGGTGCGGAACGAGTCCTCGCTGGCGCTCTCCACCAGCACCACACCCTCGTCCAGGTGACACGGCGCCAGCAGCACGCCCCGCTCGGCCGCGACCGAGAGCAGCCGCTTGCGGGTCTTCGCCGCGTCGTCGGTGCCCTCTTCGTAGCGGTAGGCCAGGCTCGCGGTCGTCATCTGGCCGCGGTGCACGAACGCGTCGCCGGTGATCAGCAGCGGACGGTCCGGCGCGTCGACCAGCAGGCACTGGTGGCCCGGCGTGTGGCCGGGGGCCAGCACCAGGTCCAGCCGCTCGTCCAGCGTCGCCGCGCCGGCGACCTCGACCAGGAGCTGCGCGTCGACGAGTGGTTTGACGTGGGACTCGTACAGCTCGTCCCACTCCTCGCCGGATTCCCGCAGCCACTTCAGTTCCGCGCCCTGCACGACGTGCCGCGCGTTGGCGAAGTACGGCTTCGGATCGTCCTCGTCGGCAACCACCCACCCGATGTGGTCGGGATGCAGGTGGGTGAGGATCACATCGGTGATCTCCTCGGGGCCGACGCCGAGCGCGGCGAGTTCCTCGGGCAGTCGCCCGGGGCGGCCGAACCAGCCTCCGGCCGGCGCCCACACCGGCCCGATGCCCGCGTCCACCAGAACGGTCCTGGTCGGCGTCCGGACCAGGTGGCAATGCACATGCATCGGCCACCGGCCGGTGTTCCCCGCGTCGGGGAAGGCCTCCTCGAGAGGTTCGGGAAACGTTCCGGCGGCGTCACACAAGGTAGTCACCGTCAGGTCAGCACCCAACCTGAGCGTGTCGGTTGGCACGTCACCTCCGCTGTCCGGGCCATCACAGCGATAACCCGGTGGAGCCATCCTGCCTCGTCGCTGACCGCGGCGCACCGAAGGTAGCCGACTTCGCGGGGTGCGGACACCTTTGGCCGGTCGTTCCCCTCCCGGCCATCCGGTAGTGACCAGGGGAAAAGCCTCGATCGCGACGCTGAGTCGCATGCGTGTCGCGATCATCACGGAGTCGTACCCGCCGGACGTCAACGGGGTCGCCCACTCGGTGCTGCGCACCGTGGAGCATCTGCTCGCCCGCGGGCACGAACCACTGGTAGTGGCGCCGGTCTCGACGGCGGTGGCCCGTTCCGGGCTGCCGGACATCCCGGTCGTGCGGGTCCCGAGCGTCGGGTTGCCCGGTTATCCGAGCTTCCGGGTCGGGCTGCCGACCCGTCGGGTGGCTGCGGCGCTGCGCCGGCACCGGCCGGACGTCGTCCACCTGGCGTCACCGATCGCGCTCGCCGCGCAGGGCGCGTTCGCGGCCGCCCGGCAGGGCGTGCCCGCGGTCGCGATCTACCAGACCGACGTCCCCGGCTTCGCCGGATTCTACAAACTCGGTGCCGGACGCGCGGCCGCGTGGCGTTGGTTGCGCCGGGTACACGGGGTGACCGCGCGGACACTGGCCCCGTCCAGCGTGACCGCGACCGAGCTGGCGGCACACGGCATCGGACCGGTCCACCTGTGGCCGCGGGGTGTGGACGCGGTGCGGTTCGACCCGGCGAAGCGCTCGGACGCGTTCCGGGAGTCCGTCGGCGGTGACGTGATCGTGGGGTACGTCGGGCGGCTGGCACCGGAGAAGCGGGTGGATCTGCTGGAGCCGGTCACCCACCTGCCCGGCGTCAAGGTCGTGATCATCGGTGACGGACCGGCGGCACCGGCATTGCGGAAGCAGATGCCCCGGGCCACGTTCCTCGGCGAGCTGGTCGGCGAGGATCTCGCCACCGCGTTCGCCAGCCTCGACGTCTTCGTGCACACCGGCGCGCACGAGACGTTCTGCCAGACCGTGCAGGAGGCGATGGCGTCCGGTGTCCCGGTCGTGGCACCGGCCGCCGGTGGCCCGGTCGACCTGGTCCGCTCCGGCCGGACCGGCTACCTGGTGACGCCGTCGGACGCCGGCGCGATCACCGTTGCCGTTCGCGCGCTGGCCGAGGACGCAGCGCTCCGCCGTGAGTTCGGCGCTGCGGGGCGTGCCGCGGTGGCCGGGCGCAGCTGGACCGCGGTCGGCGACGCGCTGATCGGCCACTACCAGGACGTGATCGGCCGTGGCACGGTTGCGCCGGTGGAGCGCGCCGCGTGACCGAGCCCGGCGCGGAACCGGCGACGATCGTCCGGCTGGCGAACTTCGTCGGGCCGCGCTCGGGTGGCCTGCGGACGGCGCTGTACGAGCTCGGCCGCGGATACCGCGCGGCCGGACACGACCCGGTGCTGGTCGTCCCCGGCCCACGCTTCGAGGAGAACGACACACCGCAGGGCCGGGTGATCACGCTGCCCGGCCCCACCGTGCCGTGGATGGGCGGCTACCGGGTGGTCGTCGGCCGTCGCCGGCTGACCGCGCTGCTGGAGGAGCTGCGCCCGGATCGGCTGGAGGTCTCGGATCGCACGACGCTGCGCTGGACCGGCGCGTGGGCCCGCAGGCACGGGATCGCGTCGATCATGGTGTCGCACGAGAACCTCACCGCGCTGCTGGAGATGGCGCTGCCGCTCTGGGCCCCGGTGCGGCGGATCGCCGACTCGTTGAACCAGCGCACCGCGGAGACGTTCGACACGGTGGTCGCGACGACCGAGTTCGCCGCTGCCGAGTTCCGCCGGATCGGCGCGACCGGCCTGGTGAAGGTGCCGCTCGGCGTCGATCTCGCGCGGTTCCACCCGGGGCTGCGTGACGCGTCGCTCCGGGCCTCGCTCGCCCGGCCCAGCGAGCTGTTGCTGGTCCACTGTGGGCGGCTGTCGCCGGAGAAGCGGGTCGAGCGTTCGGTGGACGCGCTGGCGGCGCTGCGGGCCCGCGGGGTGTCCGCGGTGCTCGTCGTGGTCGGCGACGGGCCGCGGCGTCCGTTTCTCGAGCGGCGCGCCCGCGGCCTGCCGGTGCGGTTCCTCGGGTTCGTGCCCGACCGCGGGCTGGTGGCTCGGCTGCTGGCGACCGCGGACGCCGTGCTGGCCCCCGGGCCGGCCGAGACGTTCGGGCTCGCCGCGCTGGAGGCGATGGCGTGCGGGACGCCGGTGGTCGCGGCGGGCGACGGCGCGCTCGGCGAGGTGGTCGGTGACGCGGGGGTCGCGGTGCCGGGGAGCACCGGGTTCCGCTTCGCCGAGGCGGTGCTGGAGCTGGCCGCGCGTCCGGAAGCGGACCGGCGGTCGGCCGCGCGGCAGAGAGCACAGCGTTTCGGCTGGCCGACGGCGGTGAGCGGGATGCTCGCCGCTCATGGCCTTGACGCGTTGCAGACGTTCGAGGAGGTGGCGTCGTGGCCGGGATCGACCGTCCGAGCGTCCGCTTCGCGGCGCTCGGGGACTCGGTAACCGAGGGGTTGGGTGACCCGCTGCCCGGCGGTGGCTGGCGCGGGTGGGCGGCGCTGCTCGCCGAGGGCTTGTCGTCCGAGCGGTTCGTGAACTACGCGAGCAGCGGGGCGACCACCGCGCGGGTGGTCGACGAGCAGTTGCCGTCGGCGCTGGAGTTCGCCCCGACGGTGGCGAGCGTGGTCGTCGGCGTGAACGACGTCCTGCGTCCCAACTTCGATCCGGCGGCGATCGAGGACCGGCTGGACCACGTCGTCAGCGCGCTCTGCGCGTCCGGCGCTGTCGTGCTGACCGCCCGCATGCCCGACCCGGGCCGGATGCTGCGGCTGCCCGGCGCGCTGCGTCGCCCGCTCGGCCGGCGTACCGACGACCTGAACACGGCCGTCCAGGCCGTCGCCAGCCGGCACCGGACCATCCACGTCGACCTCGCTGATCATCCGGCCGTCGCGGACCGGTCCGCCTGGCACGTCGACCGGCTCCACCCCAACGAGCGCGGTCACCGGGTGGTGGCCAGGGAGTTCGCCGGAGCGCTCGCCGACCGGGGCGTGCCGGTGCCGCGGATGCCCTCGGCCGAGCCCGGCGGCGGTGCGGCGCCCCGTCCGTTCGAGCACGTCTGGTGGCTCGCCACGAAGGGCACCGGCTGGGTGATCGACCGGGGCACCGACCTGGTGCCGTACCTGGCCGGGCTGGCGGCGCGGGAACTCTGGGCTGCGATCCGCCCCCGTCGGTGGGGTCGCACGGGAGGATAGGCTGCCGCCCATGACGGACTCCTCCACCGTGCTGACGATCGGTCACCGGCCCGACGGGCGGGTAGCCCATGCTCTTCGCCCGGTTTCGTTCGAACGCGGCTGGTCCGACCACGCCGAGGGTTCGGTGCTCGTCGAGTTCGGCCGGACCCGGGTGCTCTGCACCGCGAGCGTGGTCGAGGGTGTTCCGCGCTGGCGCAAGGGCAGCGGCCTGGGCTGGGTCACCGCCGAGTACGCGATGCTGCCGCGCGCCACCCACACCCGCGGCGACCGCGAGTCGGTCAAGGGCCGGATCGGCGGCCGCACCCACGAGATCTCCCGGCTGATCGGTCGCAGCCTGCGCGCCTGCCTGGACCTCAAGGCGCTGGGCGAGAACACGATCACGCTCGACTGCGACGTGCTCCAGGCCGACGGCGGAACCCGCACCGCCGCGATCACCGGCGCCTACGTCGCGCTGGCCGACGCCGTCCAGTGGCTGGCGTCGCGGCACGCGCTCGCGGCGTCCCCGAAGAAGGCGCTGAAGAACTCGGTCGCCGCGGTCAGCGTCGGTGTCATCGACGGCGAGCCCCGGCTCGACCTCAACTACGACGAGGACGTCAAGGCCGGCGTCGACATGAACGTGGTCTGCACGGGCTCCGGCGAGTTCGTCGAGGTCCAGGGCACCGGCGAGGCGATCACGTTCGGCCGTTCGACGCTGGATTCCCTGCTCGACCTCGCGGTCGCGGGTTGCGCGGAGCTGACGTCGTTGCAGCAAAAGGCACTCTCATGACGCTTACCAGGGTCGTCCTGGCCAGCCGTAACGCCAAGAAGATCGCCGAGCTGCGGCGGATCCTCGCGGTGGCGGTGCCGCAGATCGAGGTCGTCGGGCTGGACGAAGTGCCGCCCTACCCCGACACGGTCGAGGACGGCGCGACGTTCGCGGAGAACGCGCTGCTCAAGGCCCGGGAGGCGGCGGAGATCTCCGGATTGCCCGCGATCGCCGACGACTCCGGGATCGCGGTCGACGCGCTCAACGGCATGCCGGGTGTGCTCTCGGCGCGCTGGGCCGGCCGGGCCAAGGACGACGAGGCGAACCTGCGGCTGGTGCTGGAGCAGGTGACCGACGTGCCGGACACCCGGCTGGGTGCGGCGTTCGTGTGTGCGGCTGCGCTGGTGTTGCCGTCCGGGGCGACGCACGTGGTCGAGGGCCGGATGGAGGGCTCGCTGGTCCGGGAGCCGCGCGGGACGAACGGCTTCGGGTACGACCCGATCTTCCTGCCGTCCGGCTCGGTCCTCACGTCCGCCGAGATGACGGCCGCCGACAAGGACGCGATCAGCCACCGCGGCAAGGCGTTCCGCGCGCTCGCCAAGGTACTTTCTGAGACTCTCACCACCGCTTAGTCCGTTTTCAGGGCGAGACATGGGGCTAAACAAAGGGCTGCAGCCGTCCCCGACCTCGTGAGGAGTCCACTTCGTGTTCGACGAGCTGCCCGATGTCGTGACAACCCTGGTGACAGCGGCCGTGAGCGTGGTGCTCGCGCTCGTGCTCGTGCAGATCGTGCACATCGTGGTGCGGCGCATCGGCCGCCGCGCCCCGCTCTTCGACCAGCTGGCCACGCGACTGCACCGGCCGGTGCAGTGTCTGGCGGTCGTGCTCGCCGTCCAAGGCGCGCTGCACGCCACTACTGCCACCGGTGACTGGCGAGGCCCTTTACTGCACGGGGTCACGGTGCTCGTGATCGCGTCCGGCGCCTGGGTCGTCGGCGCGTTGCTGTTGGTGCTGGAGGACACCGCGCTCGCCCGGTTCCGCACCGACGTGGAGAACAACAAGACCGCCCGCCGGGTGCACACGCAGATCACGGTGGTGCGGCGGGTCACGATCGCGGTGGTGGTCGTCGTCGCGATCGGCGCGGTGCTGGTGACGTTCCCGGCCGCGCGCGCCGCCGGAGCGTCGCTGCTGGCCTCCGCCGGTCTCCTGGGTGTCGTCGCGGCGCTGGCCGCCCAGTCGGTGCTGGGCAACGTGTTCGCCGGCATCCAGCTGGCATTCAGCGACGAACTGCGGCTCGACGACGTCGTGGTCGTCGAGAACGAGTGGGGCCGCGTCGAGGACATCACGCTGAGCTACGTCGTCCTGCACCTCTGGGACGACCGGCGGCTGACGCTGCCGACGTCGTACTTCACCACCAAGCCGTTCCAGAACTGGACACGGAACGAGTCCGCGCTGCTCGGTGCCGTCGAGATCGACGTCGACTGGGCGGTGCCGACCGAGGAGATGCGCCGGGAGCTGCGGCACATCTGCGAGGGCACCGACCTCTGGGACACGCGCGCTTGCATCCTCCAGGTGACCGACGCGATCGGTGGGCTGGTGCGAGTGCGGGCGCTGGTCACCGCCAAGGATGCGCCGACGCTGTTCGACCTGCGGTGTCACGTCCGCGAGCGGTTGGTCCAGTGGTTGCGGGAGAGCTACCCGGAGGCGCTGCCCCGGTCGCGCGCCGACGTCACCGGCATCCCCGGGCTGCGGATCGACAAGGTCGAGGGCCTCAACGGCCACTCGATCCCGGAGCAGCCGGAGCGAGTCCCCGGTGCCGGCGCTGCCGGCCGGGCGCTGCCACCCGGCAACGTGCCGGACGCCTCGCGGGACGCGCGGGTGTTCAGCGGCTCGGTGGAGGGGCGCGAGCGCTCCGCCGCGTTCGCCGGCCCCACGGAAGAGGACCACCGGCCGTAGGTGTCCGCGGGCCGTGCCGTCAGAATGGCACCGGCTGCGGAGGAGGAACCGATGTCGGACGGTCTGCGGACTGCGCTCTACGTGTTGAGCGCGGCGATGGGCGCGTTCGGCGTCCTCCTGCTGTTGCTCGCGTTCGTGCAGAGCCGGCTGAAGACGCGCGTCCGCGAGACCACGCCTTTCCGCGTGCTCGCGCTCGGGATCCTCGTCGTGTCGGCCGCGGCGACCGTCGGCGTCATCGCCTGGGTCTGGCCGCATCCACCGCAGTGAGGTTGAACCACTCGGCCGTGATCATCATCAGTCCCTGCGCGCGGCGGGGAGTGAAAATCGCGCCGGCTGAAGTGCGGGAGGTGGGAGTCGAACCCACATGTCCGTGAGGACACCGGGACCTAAACCCGGCGCGTCTAGCCTTTCCGCCACTCCCGCTCGGCTGACATCGTACGCACCCCGGACCCTCAGTCGATCCCGAGGTCGCGACGGAGCTTGGCGACGTGCCCGGTGGCCTTGACGTTGTACTGGGCCTTCTCCACCTTGCCGTCGGCGTCGATCACGAACGTCGACCGGATGACGCCGGTGACGGTCTTGCCGTACATGGTCTTCTCGCCGTACGCGCCGTAGGCCGAGAGCACGCTCTTGTCCGGGTCGGAGACCAGCGGGAACGTGAGCGACTCCTTGTCGCGGAACTTCGCGAGCTTCTCCGGCTTGTCCGGCGAGATGCCGATGACCGTGAGACCGGCGGCCTTGAGCGAGTCCAGCGAGTCGCGGAAGTCGCAGGCCTGCTTCGTGCAGCCCGGCGTCATCGCGGACGGGTAGGCGTACAGCACGACCCGTCCGCCGCGCAGGTCGGCCAGGTGCACGGTGTTGCCGGAGTCGTCGGTCAGCTCGAAGTCGGGAGCGGTGTCGCCGGGGGCGAGGCGTGGCGCGGCAGTCATGGCCCGAGCCTAAGCCGTCCGTTGCCCCTCCGCCGCGCTGCCTGTGTTAGCTAGCGAACGGCACGCCGCCTGCTATTGCAGATAAGTTGCAACAGCAGAGATGATGCGGCAAGCGTTAATCGAGGGGGAGCGGTGGAGCCAACGGGAACGCCCGTCGCGATGCATGTCTCCGACGGCATCGTCAATCTTCCGGTCTCGGCCGTCTTCGGCGTCGTCGCCGTGGCCTGGATCGCGTTAAGCCTGGTCAAGGCCCGCCGCGACCTCGACGACCGGCTCGCGCCGATGGCCGGCCTGGTCGCCGCGTTCATCTTCGCCGTGCAGATGCTGAACTTCCCGGTGCTGCCAGGCGTCAGCGGGCACCTGCTGGGTGGTGCGCTCGCGGTGATCCTGGTCGGCCCGTGGGTGGGCGCGCTCTGCGTCGCGACCGTGCTGCTCGTCCAGGCTCTGCTGTTCGCCGACGGCGGCCTCTCGGCGCTCGGCTTGAACATCACGAACATGGCGGTCATCACGACACTGGTCGCGTACGGCGTCGTCGCGGTGGCGCTGCGGGTGCTGCCGAAGAACCGGCTCGGCATCGTTCTCGCGTCGTTCGTCGCCGCGACGGTGTCGGTGGTTGTCGCGTCCCAGGGATTCGTGGCGCAGTACGCGCTCGGCGGTGAGGTCGACAAGGCGCTCGGCGAGATCTCGGTGACGATGGCCGGCGTTCACCTGCTGATCGGCATCGGCGAAGGCCTGATCACCGCGACGACCGTGGCCACGGTGGCCGCCGTCCGCCCGGACCTGGTCTACGCGCTGCGCCGCTACCGCACCCAGCCGCTGCTGATCACGGCGCCGCCGACGGCGTCCACCACGACGTCGTCCGAATCGACGTCGTCCGAATCGACCAGGGCCGCGGAGAGCAACGCATGAGCAACCACACCACCGGCCGGAGCCGGGTCCGGCTCGCGGTCTTTCTCGGCCTCGGCCTGCTGGTCGCGCTGCTGCTGGCCGGTGTGGTCAGCTCCGCGGCCAGCTCGAAGCCCGACGGCCTGGACGCGACCGCCCGCGAAGGGTGCACGTTCAACGCCGACGACGAGATCACCGGCGGCAACTGCCTGGCGAAGTCCGCGAAGGAGCACGACCTGGGCGACTCGCCGCTGGCCGACTACGGCATCCGGGGCATCGACAACTCGTTCGTCTCGACCGGCCTGTCCGGGGTGGCGGGCGTCCTGCTGGTCGCGGCGGTCGGCGGCGGCCTGTTCTGGGTGCTGCGTCGCCGCGGGCCGGCCGGTCAGTAAGAGATGGGCGCCGGCCACTCTCATCCGCTGCACCGTCCGGGGACCTCGCCGGTCCACCGGCTTCCGGCCGAGGTGAAGATCGTCGCGGCGCTGGCGTTCGTCGTCAGCGTCGTGGCGACGCCCCGGGAAGCGGTCTGGGCGTTCGGCCTGTACGCGGTCCTGCTGGCCTCGGTCGCGGCGGTCGCCCGGATCCCGGCCGGATGGCTGGTGACCCGCGGATTGATCGAGACGCCGTTCGTCGTGCTCGCGGTGCTGCTGCCGTTCCTCGAGGGCGGGCCGGTCGTCCACCTCGGTTTTCTGACGCTGAGCGAGGCCGGGCTGTGGGCCGGCTGGAACATCGTCGCGAAGGGCACGCTCGGTGTCTTCGCGTCGCTGCTGCTGGCCGCGACCACCAACGGCCGTGACCTGCTGCTCGGGTTGCAGCGCCTCCGGACGCCGGGGCCGATCGTGCAGATCGCGACGTTCATGCTCCGCTACGCCGACGTGATCCTCGGCAACGCCAGGGCGATGCGGATCGCGCGCCTCTCGCGGTGCCACGACCCACGGTTCCTCTGGCAGGTGCGGGCGTTCGCGACGTCGATCGGCAGCCTGTTCCTGCGGTCCTACGAGCGGGGTGAGCGGGTCTACGTCGCGATGCTGTCGCGGGGGTACACCGGCGCGCTGCCGATGGGAAACACGGACCGGCCGCCCGCTCGGCAGTGGGCGACCGCGCTGACGATTCCGGCGGCGGCCGCGGCGGTTAGCGTTACGGCGTGGCTGACGACCTGACCCTCGACGTGCAAGGCCTGGCCTTCGCCTACCCGGACGGCAGGCAGGCGCTGTTCGGCGTCGATCTCACGGTCGGGCGGGGTGAGCGGGTCGCGCTGCTCGGTCCGAACGGCGCCGGTAAGACGACGCTGGTCCTGCACCTCAACGGCATCCACACCGCCGGTGCGGGCAGCGTCCGGGTGGCCGGGTTGCCCGTGATCAAGGAGAACCTGACCGAGATTCGGCGTCGGGTCGGCATCGTCTTCCAGGACCCCGACGACCAGCTGTTCATGCCCACGGTCGCGGAGGACGTCGCGTTCGGGCCGGCGAACCTGGGTCTCCGCGGCACCGCACTCCAGGAGCGGGTCACCGAGGCGCTGACCGCGGTCGGCATGGCCGAGTTCCGCGACCGGGCCCCGCACCACCTGTCGTTCGGGCAGCGCCGTCGGGTGGCCGTCGCCACGGTGCTGGCGATGCGGCCGGAGATCCTGGTGCTCGACGAGCCGTCGAGCAACCTCGACCCGGCCAGCCGCCGCGAGCTCGCCGAGATCCTGCGGAGCCTGGACGTGACGCTGCTGATGGTCACCCACGACCTGCCGTACGCGCTGGAGCTCTGCCCCCGGTCGGTGCTGCTCGACGGCGGTGTCGTCGTGGCGGACGCCCCGACCGCGGAGCTGTTGCTCGACGCCGAGCTGATGCGGAAGCACCGCTTGGAGCTGCCCTACGGCTTCGATCCGTCGGTCGCGCTCTAGCCCTTCGCGGCGTCGATCGCGGCGGTGAGGTTCGCCGTCGTCGGGTTCTCCAGCGCGGTGCCGTCGACCTTGACCGTCGGGGTGCCGGTGACGCCCGACTTCGAGGCTTCGTCGGTCACGGCCTTCGTCCAGTCGGCGTACTTCTGGTCCTTGACGCACTCGGCGAACGTGTCGCCGGTGATCCCGGCCTTGCTCGCCAGGCTGATCATCGTCTCGTCGGTGAGGCCGGTGCCGCCCTCCTCGGGCTGGTTGCCGAAGAGCGCGGTGAGGAACTCGGGGAACTTCCCGGCGTCGGACGCGCACCCCGACGCCGACGACGAGCGGCTGGAGTACTTGGTGCCGGACGAGAACCGGTCGAGGTACGCGACCGGGTGGTAGACGAGCCTCACCGTGCCCTCGTCGACGTACTTCTGCAGGGTGGCGCCGCTCTCGTCCTCGAACGTCTTGCAGACCGGGCACTGGAAGTCGAGGTAGACGTCGACCGTGACCGGCGCGTCCGCCTGCCCGACGGTGACGCCTGCGAGCGTGGCGCTCTTCGGCAGCGCGACGTTCTCCGGCTGGTTCGATCGGTAGTACGCGACGCCGATGCCGGCCGCGACGACCAGCACCACCAGCGCGATGACCGACACGATCAGCGTGCGTCGACGTCGCTCGGCGGTGCGCTGCTTGGCGAGTTGCTCGGCGGCGATGCGTCGGGCTCGGTTCGACTTTGCGCTCATTTGCGGGGAGCCTCCGCGGCGATCCAGTTGTCAACGGCCAGCCGGCCGCGTGGCCACCGGGCCAGCGCGAGCGCTATCAGCAGCAACGCGCTGTCCCGGACGATTTCGGTGGTGTAGGCGGTGCTCTGCCCGGCGTCGAGCTCGCCGCCGCTACCGAAGCAGCCGCAGTCGATCCGCAGGCCGCGCGCCGCCGCCGAGACGATGCCGATCAGGAAGACGACCATCAGCGCGGCCGAGAACAGCGCCCCGAAGCGCACCGCGACCCCGGCCACCAGCAGCAGGCCGAGGGCGATCTCCAGCCAGGGCAGGCCGGCGCCGATCACGGTCGCCGCACCCTCCGGCAGGAGGCGGTAGGCCCGTACGGCGCGGACCGACGCGTCCAGGTCGGTGGCCTTCGCGGCGCCCGCCCAGAGCCAGACGCCACCGAGCACCAGCCGGGCGACGAGCGGCAGCCAGGGGAGCATCCGGCGCCACGCCGCGGAGTGGCCGCGGACCTCGCGGCCCGGGGCGCGGCGGGGGGAATCGCTTCGCGGCGTGGACATCAGTAGTTGGTCGTTTGCCGGGCCCGGCCGGTTCCCGATGTGTGCCAGGCCACGATCGAGTAAAGCGCACCAATCGGCATGAAGGCGATCCAACCGCACGGGGCGGTTCGGGGCTGTCCCACGGTGGCCGAGATCTCTCAAGCCGACATTAAGCGGTGCGTAATGGTGCCCGCATCCCGTGTCGATCGGCGTTCTGGGCTGGTGAACTTAGTTCACCGCAGCGCGGTCCCGGTCGTCGGAGGTGGGCGGCCCGGGGTAGCGGGTGGGAGCGGTGGCGGCCGCGGCCCGGGTTGGGAGACAGGGGGCCCGGGTCGCGGCTGAAACCTCGGGCGGGCCGAGGAGCCGCGATCAGATCGACCGGCGTGACTTCTGTCCCGCAGGTCTGAGGCTGCCTGGGAGACGCCCCTCTCCCAGGCAGCCTTCATTTGTGCACGGCCCGCTCAGGACGACGCTGACAGCCGCGCGCATGGCCTTGAGTATGGGTAATACGAGGCGGCCATGCGCGCGGATGTCAGCGCCGCCCTGAGCGGGCTCCACCGCCGTTGTTCGGGTTTTCAAGACGTGGCGGCTTGTTGTAGGGCGGTTGTCAGGTCGTCTCTTGCTCTCGCTACTCGGGAGCGGATGGTGCCGATGGGGACGTCCTCTACGGCGGCGGCTTCCTGGTACGAGAGCCCGACGAGCTGCGTCAGCACGAACGCGGAGCGCCGTTCGGGGGGCAGCCGCTCCAGCAGGTCGGCGGTCGCCGACGTGGCGGACGGATCCGCGACTGCCGCGACTTTGGGTACCCGCGCCCGGAGCACGTCGTCCAAGCGCCGCCTGCGGATGACCGAGCGCAGGTGGTCCGCGCAGGTCCGTCGTGCGATCCCGAGCAACCACGTCCGGACGCTGGCCCGCGCGGCGAACCCCGGCAGTGCACGGAACGCCCTCAGATACGTTTCCTGAGTGAGGTCATCGGCGGCATCCGCGTCGACCAGCGAGGCGCAGAACCGCCAGACGTCCGCCTGGGTCGCCCGGACGAACGCAGCGGTGGCCAGCGCATCACCCTGCTGGGCGCGCAACGCCCACTCCGTGACGTCATCGTTGCTGACGTCGTCGAAGGGGCGCACACGATCAGCGTACGGCCGAATCCCCGGGAACCATCGCCGGGCGGCGGACGACTACCCCCGTATGCAGTGCGCTCAGATCAGGGTTGCCCTCTCCGCTCTGGCGGACGACGAAGACCCCGGAATCGACCGGGACGACGTCGACGCCCACCTCACCGGCTGCACCGAGTGCCGCGCCTGGCACGCGGCCGCCGCGGACGCCACCGCGGCGGCACGGGCCGGCTGGCGCCGCGAGGCGGACGTGCCCGACCTCACGGCCGAAGTACTGGCCGCCGTCGCTGCCGATCGTCGCCCACGGAAGGCCGCCCGGGCTGCTCGGGCCGGCGCCGGGGCTCCGGCGGGTCGGAGCCTGGTGCACGCGGGTGTCCTGCGCTGGGCGCTGGGACTGTCGGCGGTGGCGCAGCTGCTGCTCGCGCTCCCCGCCATGCTCGCCGATCCCGGCATCGGCGACGCCGCGTCGCACACCGGCCGGGAGATGGCCTCGTTCGACGTGGCGGTCGCGATCGGCTTCCTGTTCGTCGCCGGACGTCCGGCCTGGGCCAGGGCCCTGGTGCCGCTCGCGGTTGCGCTGGCTGGTTGTCTGTTGCTGACGAGTTCGATCGACGTCATCGACGGGGCCGCGCAACTCGGGCACGAGCTGAACCATCTGCTCGCCGGCGTGCAAGCGGTGCTGGTGTGGTTGCTGGCGCGCACGGATCGAACGCCGGTCGGCCCGGAACCGTTCTCCGGGGACGGGACCGATCGCACGGTTCCTGGCCAGGCATGACGAACGACAGGATGGGGAGAAGCGTGCCGAAGGTCCAGCGGGCCGGTCTGCGACGGCTCAGCAGGCGGACGCTCGTCGTCGGGTTGCTCGCGCTGCTGGCACTCGGCTTCGGGGCGTCCCCGGCACAGGCCCACGCGACGCTGGAGGGCACCGACCCGCCGCGCGGATCGATCGTCGACACCGCGCCGAGCGTCGTCACGATGAACTTCAGCGAGCGCGTCGTGCCGGTCGACGGGCGGATCAAGGTCGTCGCCCCGGACGGCAAGAACGTCGCCGAGGGCGAGCCCACCACGGTCAACAACGGCGCCCGGCTGCGCATCCCGCTGAAGAAGGACCTGGGTGACGGCACGTACCTGGTCAGCTACCGGGTGATCTCCGCCGACGGGCACCCGATCTCCGGCGGTTACACGTTCAGCATCCGGGTGCCGTCGGCGCTCGGCGCCAAGGCTGGCGACCTCAGCGCAGGCGCCGAGTCGGCCTCGGTCGACAGCGGCGTCCGCGCGGTGCAGTCGGTCAGCCGCTACGCCGCGTACGCGGGCGTCGCGTTGCTCGCCGGTCCGCTGGTGATCCTGCTCGGGCTCTGGCCACGACGCCTGGCGACGTCGGGACCGCGACGCCTGGCCTGGACCGGGTGGGGGCTGCTCGTCGGCGGCACCATCGGCACGCTCGTCCTGCAGCAGCCCTACGCGGACGGCGGCACGCTCGCCGACATCTCGGTCAGCGGTATCGGCGGAACGCTCGACGAGACGGTGGGGCGTGCGCTGCTGGCCCGGCTCGGGTTGCTGGTGGCGGCGATCCCGGTGCTGATCCGGGTGTTGCGCCCGGCGGCGTCCGCGGACGGGGACGACCCCGGCTGGGCGGGACCGGTCGACCGGGCGCTGGTCGGAGTGCTCGGCGTCGCGGTGCTGGTCACGTTCCCGTTCGCCGGGCACGCGGGCCAGTCGCCCGCGCCGCTGATCTCGGTTCCGGCGATCACGCTGCACGTCGGCGCGATGGCGGTGTGGCTCGGCGGGCTCGCGGTGCTGGCCCGGTACCTGTTGCCGCGGGCGCGGTACCGGGAACTCGAGGTGATCCTGCCGGTCTGGTCGCGCTGGGCGTTCTGGGCGATCGGTGCGCTGGTGTTCAGCGGCTTGATCGAGACGTTCCTGGAGATCGGCGGATTCGGGGGCCTCGACCGGCTGGTCAACACCGTCTACGGCCAACTCGTGCTGACGAAGGTGATCTGGCTGGGCGCGATCATGGTGGTCGCGGCGAACGCGCGGGCATGGATCCGCCGCCGCTTCGGCATGCCGGTCGCGTACGCCTTGGCCGCGGAGGAGCCCAGCAAGGCCCCCGCCACCAAGGCGGCCAAGGCCAAGGCCAAGGCCCCCGAGGCCAAGGCAGCCAAGGCCCCCGAGACCAAGGCAGCCAAGGCCCCCGAGACCAAGGCGGCCAAGGCGGCCAAGGCCCCCGCGACCAAGGCGGGCAAGAAGCGCGCGCCTGAGCCGGAGACCGCGGACTTCTCGGCGGCGGGTCGCGCCGCCGACGAGATCCGCCGGCTGCGGACGCGAGTCAGCATCGAGGTGCTGCTCGGCGCCGTGGTCCTCGCGCTGGCCACCGCACTGGTGCAGGTCGCGCCGGCCCGCAGCGCCGACGACGCCGCCGAGGCCGCGGCCAACCTGCCGTACAGCGCCCAGGTGAACGCCGGCCCGAACGTGCTGCAGATCGACCTGAGCCCGGCCCGGATCGGGACGAACGAGCTGCACCTCACGGCGTTCGACCAGAACGGCCTGCCGGTCAAGGTCGAGGAGTGGGGCGGCTCGGCGGAGCTGCCCAGCGGCAACGTCTCCACCGACGTCGTCGCGCTGCCGCTCACCGAGAACCACGCGGTGGGTCAGGTGGACCTGCCGCTGGTCGGCGACTGGAAGTTCACGTTCACGCTACGGACGTCCGACATCGACCAGTACAGCGTCACCCGCACGATCACGATCCGCTGAGCCCGGTCGGCGCCCCCGCACGGGGGCGCCGACCGGGTCAGATCATGTCGAGGTCGTGCAGAGCCGCACGGAGGAGTTCGGCCGTTTCCGGGTCGGTCGCCTCGCAGCGCGCCAGCGCCTCCTGCACCCGCAGCCGAGCCCGGTCCAGCGCCGACGTCCGCTCGGTGGTCGCGACCTCGGTCGAGTGCACCCGCTGCTGGAGCAGCTCGGTCCGCTCCAGCAGCAGCCGGTTCTTCTCCCAGAGGTCGATGAACACGCTGACCTTCGCGCGCAGCACCCACGGGTCGAACGGCTTGGCGAGGTAGTCGACCGCACCGGTGGCGTACCCGCGGAACGCGTGGTGCGGCTTCCGGTCGATCGCGGTGAGGAACACGATCGGGATGTGCCGGGTCCGTTCCCGCCGCTTGATGTGCTCGGCGGTCTCGAAACCGTCCATTCCGGGCATTTGGACGTCAAGCAGGATCACCGCGAAGTCGTCGGTGAGCAGGCGCTTCAACGCCTCCTCACCGGACGGCGCGGTCACCAGGTCGTGGTCGAGCCCTTGCAGGATCGCTTCCAGGACGAGCAGGTTCTCGGGGCGGTCGTCGACGAGGAGGACTTTCGCCCGCTTCCGTTCAGTGCTCACGCGGCAGGTCCGGGCGCGCCCGCGTCACGCGTGCACCATCCGGCCATCAGCCGGAGGAGGCGGTCGAGGTCCACGGGCTTCGTGATGTAGTCGCTGGCACCCGCCGCGAGGCTCTTGTCCCGATCGCCGGGCATCGCCTTCGCGGTGAGGAACAGGATCGGCAGCTCGCTGAACCCGGGCATCTTCCGGATCGCCGCTGTCGTCTCGTTACCGTCCATGTCGGGCATCATGACGTCCATCAGGACGAGGTCTACCTCCGGGTGTGCCTGCAACGTCGCGATACCGGCCGCACCGTTGTCGGCGTAGAGCACGGTGAGGCCGTGCAACTCCAGCGCCGACGTGAGCGCGAAGACGTTCCGGACGTCGTCATCGACGATCAGTACGGTCCGTCCGGCGAGCACCGCGGTGTCCACGGTCGGGCCGGCCTTGCCGCGCATCGGCCGCGGCGGCTCCACCTGACGCGGTGCGGGTGTGGGCGGTCGGACGGATTCCTCCGGCGGTGTCGGCCGGGCCGGGCCGGCGGCCTGGGTGATGATCGCGGCGCCGATGTCCTCGGCGTCGACGATGCTGCTCGGGCCCGGGAGCGACGCCCGTAGCGGCCCGGAGTACGTCGACCCGGCGAACAGCCCGTGGTCCTCGTCGTGGAGCCGTTCCAAGCCGCTACCGGGCTCTGCCGCCTCGCCGGGGTACCGCTCCGGCAGGTACAGCGTGAACGTGCTGCCGCGCCCGACGTCGCTCTGCACGGTGATCGACCCGCCGAGCACCCGCGCGATCTCCCGCGAGATCGACAGTCCGAGGCCGGTGCCGCCGTACTTGCGGCTGGTCGAGCCGTCGGCCTGCTGGAACGGGTCGAAGATCAGCTTGAGCTTGTCGGCGGCGACGCCGATGCCGGTGTCGTTGACCGCGAACGCCACCACCCGGTCGGCCGCGTTCAGCGTCGGGCTGGCGAACAGCATGTCCTCCGGACCGACATGGATCGAGAGCGTGACCGTGCCGGCGTCGGTGAACTTCACCGCGTTCGACAGCAGGTTCTTGAGGATCTGCTGCAGGCGCTGCTCGTCGGTGAACAGGTGGTCCGGGACGCCAGGACCACGGTCCACCGCGAACCGCAGGCCCTTCAGCTCGGACTGGGCGCGGAACGTCTGCTCGACGTAGCCGCAGACGTCGTCCAGCGCCACCCGGCCGGCGTGGACGTCCATCTTCCCGGCCTCGACCTTCGACAGGTCCAGGATGTCGTTGATCAGCGTGAGCAGGTCCCACCCGGCGTCGTGGATCGTCCGGGCGAACTCGATCTGCCGCCCGGTGAGGTTCGACTCGGTGTTCTCCGCCAGCAGTCTGGCCAGCACGAGCAGCGAGTTGAGCGGCGTCCGCAGCTCGTGGCTCATGTTCGCCATGAACTCGGTCTTGTACTGCGACGACAGCGCGAGTTGTTCGGCTTTTTCTTCAAGACCCAGCCGGGCCATCTCGATCTCGCGGTTCTTGATCTCGATGTTGCGGTTCTGCTCGCTCAGCAGCGCCGCCTTCTCCTGCAGTTCGGCGTTGGTGCGCTGGAGCTCCATCGACTGCGCCTGCAGCTCCTGGGTGAGCCGCTGCGACTGGGCCAGCAGCTCCTCGGTGCGGGCGTTCGCGATGATCGTGTTCAGGACGACGCCGAGCGTGTCGACCAGCTGCTGCAGGAAGCTCATGTGCAGGTCGGAGAAGCTCTTGAAGCTGGCCAGCTCGATCACGCCGAGCACCCGCTCCTCGAACAGCACCGGGACGATCACCAGGTCGGCGGGCGGCGCCTCACCGAGGCCGGAGCCGATCGTCAGGTAACCCGGCGGCGTCTGCGGGACGCGGATCGACCGCCGCTCCACCGCGGCCTGGCCGACCAGGCCCTCACCCAGCGAGAGCACCGACTCGCCGCGCCGGGGCGCGTACCCGTAGGACGACGCCAGCCGCAGCCGCAGGCCCTCTCGAGTGGCTTCCAGCAGGAAGAACGCGCCCTGCTGAGCGTCCACCACCGGGGTGATCTCGCTCATGATCATCTGGCAGACCTGACGCAGGTCGCGCTGCCCCTGGAGCTGAGCACCGATCCGCGCGAGGTTGGACTTGAGCCAGTCCTGCTCGGCGTTCTTGGTGGTCGTGTCCTTCAGGTTGCTGATCATCTGGTTGATGTTGACCTTGAGCTCGGCGAGCTCACCCTGCGTCTCGACGGTGATCGCCTGGGACAGGTCGCCCCGGGTCACCGCGGTCGCCACGTCCGCGATCGCGCGGACCTGCGTGGTGAGGTTGCCGGCCAGGATGTTCACGCTCTGGGTCAGGTCGCGCCAGGTGCCGGAGACGTCTCGCACCTCCGCCTGGCCGCCGAGCTTTCCTTCGGTGCCCACTTCGCGGGCGACTCGGGTGACCTCGTTGGCGAACGACGAGAGCTGGTCGACCATCGTGTTGACGGTGTTCTTGAGCTCCAGGATCTCGCCCTGGGCGTCGACCGTGATCTTCTGACCGAGGTCACCCTTCGCGACCGCGGTGGTGACCTGGGCGATGTTGCGGACCTGGCTGGTCAGGTTGCCCGCCATCGAGTTGACGTTGTCGGTCAGCTCGCGCCACGTGCCCGAGACGCCGCGGACCTGGGCCTGGCCGCCGAGCCGGCCCTCGGTGCCGACCTCGCGGGCGACTCGGGTGACCTCGTCGGCGAAGGACGAGAGCTGGTCGACCATCGTGTTGACGGTGTTCTTGAGTTCGAGGATCTCGCCCTGCGCGTCGACGGTGATCTTCTGCGTCAGGTCACCCTTCGCCACCGCGGTGGTGACCTGGGCGATGTTGCGGACCTGGCTGGTCAGGTTCCCGGCCAGCTGGTTCACGTTGTTCGTGAGTTCCTGCCAGGTTCCGGAGACGCCGCGGACCTGTGCCTGGCCGCCCAGCTTGCCGTCGGTGCCCACTTCGCGGGCGACTCGGGTGACTTCGTCGGCGAACGAGGAGAGCTGGTCGACCATCGTGTTGACGGTGTTCTTGAGTTCGAGGATCTCGCCGCGGGCGTCGACGGTGATCTTCTGGGTGAGGTCGCCCTTGGCGACGGCGGTGGTGACCTGGGCGATGTTGCGGACCTGGCCGGTGAGGTTCCCGGCGAGCTGGTTGACGTTCTCGGTCAGCTCTTTCCAGGTACCGGAGACCCCGCGAACCTGCGCCTGGCCGCCCAGCTTGCCGTCGGTGCCCACTTCGCGGGCGACTCGGGTGACTTCGTCGGCGAAGGACGAGAGCTGGTCGACCATCGTGTTGACGGTGTTCTTGAGTTCGAGGATCTCGCCCTGCGCGTCGACCGTGATCTTCTGCGTCAGGTCACCCTTCGCCACCGCGGTGGTGACCTGGGCGATGTTGCGGACCTGGCCGGTGAGGTTCCCGGCGAGCTGGTTGACGTTCTCGGTCAGCTCTTTCCAGGTACCGGAGACCCCGCGGACGTGCGCCTGGCCGCCCAACTTTCCGTCGGTGCCCACCTCGCGGGCGACTCGCGTCACCTCGTCGGCGAACGAGGAGAGCTGGTCCACCATCGTGTTGACCGTGCTCTTCACCTCGAGGATCTCGCCCCGGGCGTCCACGGTGATCTTCTGGGTCAGGTCACCACGGGCGACGGCGGTGGTGACCTGAGCGATGTTCCGCACCTGACCGGTCAGGTTCCCGGCCATCGAGTTCACGTTGTCGGTCAGCTCGCGCCACACCCCGGAGACGCCGCGGACCTGGGCCTGGCCGCCGAGCTTTCCTTCGGTGCCCACTTCGCGGGCGACTCGGGTGACCTCGTCGGCGAACGACGAGAGCTGGTCCACCATCCGGTTCACGGTGGTGCCGATGCGGAGGAACTCACCCTTGAGCGGCTGACCGGCGATCTCCAGCGCCATTTTCTGGGTGAGGTCACCGCGGGCCACCGCGTCGATGACGCGAGCCACCTCGGTGGTGGGGCGGGCCAGGTCGTCGATAAGCGAGTTGATCGCCTGCGCGCCCGCGGCCCAGTCGCCGCTGCCGATCGACTCATCGACCCGCTCGGCCATCCGGCCGTCGCGTCCGATGACCCGACTGACCCGTTCGAACTCGCGATTGCGTTTCTCCATGCGGCCGGCGAGCTCGTTGAAGATCTCCGCGATCTCCGCATCCGGGCCGTCCCGCCTGGCCAGCCGCGCGCTGAAGTCACCGCGGCGCAGGGTGTCGAGTGCGCCGGTCAGTTCCCCGAGGATCTCGGGGCGTTCAGCAAGCATCGTCCCACCTTGGGGCGCTGCCGGATCGTCGGCGGGCGCTGACCCGAGCTCTTCGGGACGGCGGTTGCGCCTGCCCCGTTCGGCTGTCGTCATCGTGTGCCTCATCTCGCCGGGTGTCCGTGACGCCGAAGGTTCCGGTGCCGCGTGGACCCCTCCATCTTTGCGTATCACGCACGGTGGAGCGTCGGATCCGATCGGTACCCCCCGATCGGATCACTTCGGGCGCCTCGTGCGATTCACAGTGTCGGACAACGGCCCGAATCGTGCTGGACTCTGCAGCGGTTGGCCCCTGGACGCTAGGGTCTGTCCGGGACTTCCCGAACCGACCCGGCCTGCACCGGGTCGACCGGAGGGTCCTCCCTCGAGTTCGGCACCGGCCGAGCTGTCCCGGGCGGGGGTTTGTACGGCGATAGCTGGGGCAGTGAACGGGCGGCGCAGGACGAGCGGCGCGAGGTGAGCCAGCGGATGGGTCATCAGATGAGTTCTTCGGAACCGGCGGGTTCCGCGGTGGTGTCGAGACGGGCACCACTGCCGGGCGACGCCCGGTCTCCGGCACTGGCCCGCGCGCTGGCCCGCGACGTGGTGGAGGAGTGCGGTCTCGCCTCGCTCGCCGACGAGGTGGCGCTGCTCACCACCGAACTCGCGACGAACGCGGTCGTCCACGCCGGAACCGCGATGCAGATCGAGGTCGTCGGCGACGGGGGCAGCATCACGGTCCGGGTCACCGACGGCAGCCGCGCGGTGCTCGGCCCGTCGCTACCGCCGCCGATGCTGGCCGAGGGTGGTCGTGGCCTGCACCTCGTCGATTCGCTCGCGTCCGAGTGGGGCGTCGCCTATGGCAGGCAGGGCAAGTCGGTCTGGTTCCGCCTCGACGCGGACGACCCGGTGGTGACCCGCGCGGGCTCGGTCCCGACGCCGCCGCCGGTGGACGAACCGGCGGAACCGGTCGAGGCCCGCTGGGGCCTGCGCCGCGAACCCGGCGTCGGGCTGGGACGCAAGATCCGCGGACGCCGCAACGCGACGGTCACCGCGGGTGGCGTCGCCTCCGGCGGCCTCACGATCCGGCCCGCGACGCCGGCACCGGCACCCGCGGTCGCCGAATCCGCGCCCACGCCGGTCCCCGCACCGAAGCAGATGCGACGCCCGGTCGCCGGTCGGAGCGCCGCGGTGGTGCCCGCCGCCGAAGCGGCCGGCTGGCTGACGTACCTCACCGACCGCGTCGTGCACGAGCTGGACTCGACCGAGCTGGCCCAGGAGATCCTCTACCGGGTCTGCGAGGTCACCGGCGCGGCGTTCGGCATCCTCTGGGTGGACGAGGGGTCCGGCGTCAAGGCGCTGGCCTCGGTGGGCATCACCGAGGACCCGATCGACCCGCCGGTCCGGCTCTGGCCGGACGATCCGCCGCGCCCGCGCAACGCCGACCTGCTACCGCCGACCACCGCGCTCGCGGAGGCAGGCGCCGGGGTGGCGCTCTCGGTGGCGCTGCCGTCGAGCCCGCCGATCCGGGGCCGCCTGGAGCTGGGCATGCCCGCGGGCAGCCTGTTCCGGTCGACGGACGCCGTGTTCGCACTGTTGGCCGCCGAGCGCCTGGCGGTGAGCCTGGACGCCGCCCGGCTGCGCGACACCGAGCAGACCCGCCGCGGTGACCTCGCGTTCCTCGCCGACGCCAGCGAGCTGCTCGCGTCGTCGCTCGACGTGGACCTGACGCTCGCGCTGGTCGCGCAGCTGTGCGTGCCGCGCCTGGGCGAGTGGTGCGTGATCCACACCCTCGACGACGCCGGCGATCCCGAGCTGGTCGTCGCCGTGCACAACGACGAGCGTGGCGTCCCCGAGTTGGAGGAGGCGTTTCTCGCGCCGGAGGGCGCGGTTCTGCGGGAGCGCATCCGGGCGGCCACCGTCACGCACGCGGCGACGCCGCTGACCGGCCCACTGTCCGGATTGGTGCTTCCGCTCACCGCGCGGCGCGAGGTCGTCGGCACGATGTCGATCGGTGACCCGCCGGGGCGTCGGCACACGTCCGAGGAGGTCGCGATCGCGGTCGACCTGGCGCGGCGGGCCGCGCTGTCGGTCGACAACGCGCGGCTCTACTCCGAGCGCGACTCGGTGGCCGAGGCGCTGCAGAGCGCGTTGCTCCCGGCGTCGCTGCCGGTCGCGGAGGGGCTGGAGTTCGCGGCGCAGTACCGGCCGGCCGGGGCGAGCAACGAGGTCGGTGGTGACTTCTACGACGTCCTGCCGCTGGGCGACGACCGGTGGCTGTTGGCGATCGGGGACGTGTGCGGCAAGGGGCCGCAGGCCGCGTCGGTGACCGGCATGGTGCGGGACGTGCTGCGCACGCTCGCGCGCGAGGGGCGCGACCTGCCGTACGCGCTGGCCGCGCTGAACCGCGCGCTGGTGGAGGAGGCCGACCTGGTGCGGGAAGGCGGCGGGCCATCCACCGGCCAGACGGTGTTCTGCACGGTCGCGGCCGCGCTGGCCGAGCGTCGGGAGGGCGGGCTGCGGGTGCGGCTCTGCCTGGCCGGGCATCCGCTGCCGATCCTGGTCCGCGCGAGCGGGGGAGCGGAGCCGGTCGGCATCGGCGGGATGGCCGCGGGGCTGGCCGATCACATCGAGGTCGAGGAGTCCGTGGTCGACCTCGGGCCGGGGGACACGCTGGTCTTCTTCACCGACGGCGTGACCGAGCGTCGCCGCGGTGACCTGCAGTTCGGCGAGGAGGGGGTGGCCGAGGTGCTGGCCAGGGTCGCCGGCCTGCCGGCCGCCGACATCGCCGCCCGCCTGCGGACCGCCGCCACCGACTTCGGCGACGGTCCCCTGCGCGACGACCTCGCGATTCTCGTGCTCCGCGCGGCGCCCTAGTCGCCCGCTGCCCACAGGCCCGTGAGCTGCCGCTCCTGGACCGGCGCGGGTTCGACGCTGATCGAGATCACCGCGACGTCGTCGTAGCCCGGCGGGTCGAACTCGTTCATCAGGTTCCGCACCCACCGCACCAGCGACTTCGCGTTGTTGTGGGGCCGGTCCGCGAGCGCGGCGGCCAGCCGTCCTTCGCCGAAGCGCTGCCCGTAGCGGCGGGCGTCGGTGATGCCGTCGGTGTAGAACAGCAACCCGTCGCCGGGCCCGAGCAGCGTCTCCAGCGTCGGGTACTGGCTGTCGGGCAGCCACCCGAGCATCGGACCGGACTCGGTGAGCCGCTCGATGCTGCCGTCGGCGCGGCACACCACGGCCGGCGGGTGCCCGCCGTTCGCGAGCCGGACCTGCGCCGATCCGCTGTCGGTCTGCTCGATCACGCAGAACACCGCGGTGCAGTACCGGGGCACGTCCTGCCCGGCCTGGTCGGCGACGATCGTCTCGTTCAGCGCGGCCATCACCAGCGACGGATCCGACGTCTGGATCGCCGCGCCTCGCAGCGCGTAGCGGGCGAGCGACGTCAGCGCTGCGGCGTTCACGCCCTTGCCGGAGACGTCCCCGATCGAGATCGCCCACCGCCGGCCGCCCAGCGGGAAGACGTCGTAGAAGTCACCGCCGACCTCCTGCAGCGGAGCCGCGTGGTAGAACGCCGACAACTCCATCCCGGGTACCTGCGGCATCCGCGGCGGCAGCAGCGTCTGCTGGAGCGTGCGGGCGACCTCCTCGACCTGCCCCTTCGACCGCTGCACCTCCTCACGCCGACGCCGTTCCAGCCGCACCTCACGGATCGCCGACAGCCGCAGCTCCAACTCGTCCACCACGATCGACGCGAGGTCGCCGAGCGTCTCCAACTCGGTGTCGCCCGTCTGCCGCGGCACCCGGTCGATCACGTTGACCGTGCCGAGGTTGTAGCCGTCGCTGGTGGTGATCGGCGCGGCCGCGTAGTAGCGAAGCCCGAACTCACCGCGGACCAACGGGTTGTTGTAGGCGACCGGGTCGAGCGTGGCGTCCTCGATCGCGGTGGGCCCGTCGACGAGAATTGCAGATGCACAGAGTCCCGGGTCACGGCCTATCTGAGTGACGTCGACGCCATGGGTGGCCTTGAACCAGATCCGGTCTTCGTCCACGATCGTCACCGTGGCGACGGGAACCTCGAAGATGCGTGCGGCGAGTGCCGCAATGCGGTCGAATGCCCCGTCGGGGGGCGTATCGAGGATGTCGTATCGACGGACCGCCCGCAGTCGCTCGGCCTCGTTGGGCGGAATCAGGCCGCTCACCTGGGGGCGGGCCTGGTCACCAGCGGAGGCTGCGCTCTCGGCGTCGGTCATTTCGCCCTCCTCGAGGGGTATCCGTTGACACGTGCTGAAGGGGTGGAGATGAACTTGTCCGTCGTGGTGAGTAATGCCGGAGAGGCCAGTAACGTCGGCGTTCTCCGGCTCTCCGGGGAACTCGACATTGCCACGTCCGGCACCCTGCGCCAATCCCTCGACGCGTTGCGTAACGAGGGTCGGGAGAGCCTCGTTCTGGACCTGAGTGGCGTGACCTTCTGCGATTCGACCGGCCTCGGCACGGTTGCGACGCACGCCCGGTGGGTGATGAGCGTCGGTGGTGCGCTCGTCGTCTGTGGGCTGCGGCCGGACGTCGAGGCCGTGTTCGCGATCTCCGGCCTGTCCACCGTACTGCCGACGGCGAACTCGCTCGACCACGCGGTCGAACTGGCCGCGGCGGGAACGTCACCCAACTAACACCCGCTCCGAACGGAGCAGAACTGCGCCTGTGCCATAGTCCTATCAAACTGGTAGGGCTTATGTGCTTTACTGGACTCATGGGTCAGGAGTGCTTTCTGGGGCAGGCGGGGCTGGCGAGGCATGCGCCCTCCGGCGGCGTACCGCGATGTCGCAAATCGGTTGTCTGACGCATCCGACCGATAACCGCGACAACCCGGAGAGCATGATGACGATCAACGACACCCTGCCCGCTCCCACGGTGCCCGGGCTCCGGCTCGGATCGCTGCTGCAGCGCCTGGTCGCCGAGGTGGACTGGCAGTCACAGGTCCGGTACGACGTCGACCGCCGCTGGTACGGCCGCCTGGACGTCGGCGACGTCCTGGGCGGCGACACCGTGGAGGCGTGGCTGCTGAGCTGGTGGCCCGGACAGCGGACCGGCCTGCACGACCACGGCGGCTCCGCGGGCGGCTTCGCCGTCGTCCGTGGCAGGCTCCGCGAGAACACGGTCTGGGCGCCCGCGAGCGCGCTGCCGCAGCTGCGCGGCCGCGTGCTCCAGGCGTCCGAGCAGCGGGTGTTCGGCCCCCGCCACCTGCACGACGTCGTCAACGACGGCGCCGAGCCCGCGGTCAGCATTCACCTCTACTCGCCGCGGCTGACCAGCATGACCCGCTACCGCTGGACCGAGCACGGTCCCGAGGTGACCTCCGTCGAGAAGGCGGGCACCGATTGGTGACGAGCAGTACCGACGCCGGGCCGACTCCACGGAGTCGGCCCGGCATCTTTTTTGGGGTGTGTCCGTCAACATGCAGCGGACGTGGCTGGCCGGGTTTGGGGGCTAGCACGGTTGCGACGCCGAGGGGGAGCAGTGGTTGACCCGTCCGCTGCGCGTCCGCCTCTGCCCGCGCCGAGACCGAAGGTGCGGAGCGACGCCGTGGCGCGGCGTCTGCTCGCCGAGGAGCGCGTGCTGGCCTCGTGGCTCGACATCCTCGTTGCGGACGGTCTGGTACCGGACCGATCGGCGACCTTGAACCCCTTTTAGGGGCATTCTTCGGGCATGTGGGTCGGTTCGCGCCGCCCGGGGTATGTCCGGTGAACCGTTCGTTCGTGCTGGTCAGCACCAACGGTTGAGCGCGAACGGTACGGCCGGTCAACGTGGACTCGACCACTCTCGACGGACGCGTTTCCCCAGCTAGACTCCGGCAACCGAGGTCGCGGTCGCCAAACAACCGGCCTTCTCGGGGGAGAAGGCGGGTTCTTTCTTAGGGCTAGCACGGTGGAGAGGCCCCTTTCGGGCCTGACAGCGTGAGGGCCTCTCGGCAATCGCGGTTCACCGACCGCGGTCGGTCTGCGGTACCAGGGGGAACCGCGAGGGGGGACGGAGGCGCAGTACTTCATGGCGGCGAGGGTGTTCGCGCCGCGCCGCACGGCTGAGCCGCGCCGACAGGGCGGCGGCGCCGCGCGGACGGCAGCGGTTGAGGTTCGGGGCGGGGGCCCCGCGGACCGGTCCGACGCGGACGACAAAATGGACGGTAAAGACGACAGCGGAAGCGCCCAGGTAGGACGGAGCGCGGCACCGGCCGCGGGCACCGTCGCGCAGGACGCCCTGGACGCCTCCGCCGCACGCATCGCGCTGATCTTCCGGGTGGCGTGGTCGGCGCTCACTCCGGCGCTGGCCTATCCGCAGGCGATCGCGGCGGGCGGCGTCGACGCGTGGCAGCACGCCGCGGTGGCGAGCACCGTCGTCTGGGGCGCGTCGTACGCCTGGTTCCTCCGGCACGGCCGATTAGTGCCGTGGGTAGCGGTCGCCGACAGCCTGCTTTTCTGCGCGTACCTGGCGCTCGCGCCGTGGATCCTGCCCGCCGCGGCGGTCGGTGACCCGACGACGTGGGTGGTCGGCGGCGCCAGCGTCGCGATCTTCGTCGCGTCGTGGTCGCTGGCTCCGGTCTGGACGATCCTGCTCGCGGTGGCGGAGAGCGCGGCGTTCCTGGTCGGCGTCGTCGCGGCGGGCAAGCCGCTGATCGGCAGCCACGACAACCAGGCGGCGATCTTCGTCCTGCAGGGTTTCCTCGCGGTCGCGGTGATGCGGCTGATCCGCGGCGGCGCGCGCCGCGCGGACGCCACGCTCGACCACGTCGCACGGGCCCGCGCCGAGCTGACCGTCGAACGCAGCCGCCTGCACAGCCGGCGGCAGTTCGAACGCAACCTGCACGACACCGTGCTCAGCACGCTGACCGTCGTGGCCAGGGGAACGCTGGCCGACCGGCCCGACCTGGTGCGCGCCCGGTGCGGACGCGACCTGGCCCTGCTCGACCGGCTCGACCTCGACCGGCTCGACGCGGCCCCGGAGACGTCGGGGTTGTTCGCGAGCATCGGCTGGGAAGCGGGCTGCCGTGCGATGTCGGTCCGGCTGTCGCTCCCCGGCGAGGAACCACGCCTTCCGCCGGATGTCGTCGAAGCGATCGCCGGCGCGGTACGCGAGAGCCTGTCGAACGTCGAACGGCACGCCGGGGTCAACGACGCGGAGCTGACCGGCACCGCGGTCGACGGCGGCGTCCGAATCGTGATCTCCGACCACGGCAAGGGCTTCGACCCGACCGCGACCACGGCCGACCAGACCGGCGTCCGCCGGTCGATTGTCGAGCGAATGGCGGCGGTCGGTGGCCGGGCGCGGATCGACTCGGCGGTCGGCCGCGGCACCGAGGTGACGCTGAGCTGGCGGTCGCCCGACGGGCCCGGCCCCGCCGTCCCCGCGCGCAGGCGCCCGGAGCCCGACGAAGCCGCGGTCGCCGCCGGCTACCGGGCCGGGATGGCCTGGGCGCTGGTCGTCATCGCGCTGGTCTGGCACCTGTACTGCGGCTCGCTCCTGCTCGCCTCGCGCGACGCCTATCAGCCGCTCTGGCTCGAGGTGGCGGCCTGGCTGACGATCCTCGCGGTCGTGGTCGGCGTCGCGGTCCGCGGCCCGACCAAGCCGCTCCCGGTCGCCGGGATGATCGGCGCACAGCTGCTGGTGCTCGCGGCGGCGGCCGGTGGCCTCGCCGCGATCGACGGATCCGACCAGGTCGTGCTCTGGATCAACTGGATTCCGGGTGACATCGGCTGGCCGCTGGCGCTCGTCGCGCTGCACCGGCCGATCACCGAGTATCTCGGCTGGTCGGCGCTGGTCGTCGCGCTCTGCGTGGGTGCGGTGCTCGCCCAGATGGGCCCGGACGCCCAGGCGATCGGCCGGATCGTCACCGCGCTGCTCTGCGCGCTGGTCCTGCAACTGGCCGCGGTGGTGGCGTACGGCCTGGTGCGGCGGAACGGCGCGCTGGCCGAGGCCGGTGTGCAGGAGGCGGCCAGGATCTCCGACAGCCGCCAGTCGCTGGCCGCGGTGGCGCGAGACCGGCAGCGGTGGCAGCGCGAGCTCGGGGCCTCGCTGCGTCCGCTGGTCCGCGCGCTGGCCCACGGCGCGCTCGACCCCGCCGACCACGAGGTGCGGGCGCGATGCGCGATCGAGGCCAGCCGGCTGCGGGCCATGCTCTCCGAACTCACCGAGGCCGGTGAACATTCGGTCTGGCGCCGGGACATGGTCTCGTCGTTCTCCGGCGCCGCCGCCGACCGATCGGCCACGCTGGAGGCGCGGATCGCCCCCGACTTCGGCGAGGTACCCGAACCGGTGCGCGCCGAGTTGGTGGCAGTGGTCCTCGCGATCCTGCGGCTGACCAGCCCTGGTGAGGCGGTGGTGACGTTGAGCGGCTGCACGGAGGACGCCTCCGCGACCGTGCTGCTCCCGGTCGCGTCCGAGCGGTCGGCGGTCAAAGCAGCGATGTGGACGTTGCTGAACCGGGTCCGGGCAGCGATACCCGGCACGGTCAGCACGGATGTCGAAGAACCGGGTTCGAGCAGTTTCTGGGTGGAGGTGAGGTGGGTCTCATGATCACAGTGGCTGCTGTCGACGACGACCCGTTGGTCTTGCAAGGGCTCCCGGCCTGGCTGGCGCCGGCCGACACCGGACTCGTGGTGGTCGATCTCGCCCAGTCCGTGGACGAGCTCCTCCAGGGGCGGGGACGGGGTGCGGACGTCGTCCTGCTGGACGTCTGGTTGGGTGACGGAAGCGCGGTCGGCGACAACGTGCGCGCGGTGACCGCTGCCGGCCCCGCCGTCGTGACGATCAGCACGCAGGACGTCACCGACTTGATCGTCGAGTCGATCGAGGCCGGCGCGTTGTCCTACGTGCACAAGAGCCTCGACCCGACCGAGATCAGGAACGCGGTGCGCGCGGCCGCCATCGGGCACAAGTTCATGACGCCCGCGCTGGCGTTCGCGCTCCGCAGCGACCGGCGGCCCACCCGGCCGTCGCTGAGCCTGCAGGAGACCGAGTCGCTCCGCCTGTACGCGTCCGGATTGCGGATGACCGACGTGGCACGCCGGCTCGGGGTCAAACCCTCGACGGCGAAGGGCTACCTCGACCGGGTCCGGGCGAAGTACGACGATGCGGGCCGGGCCGCGCGCACGAAGCTGGACCTTCGCGAGCGCGCCCTCGAGGACGGGATCCTGCGTCCGTCACCGGCCCTCGGGCCGCGGGCGATCCGTCGGATTCCTAGCTGAGAGCGCGCCGATGACCACTGTTCAGCGGGCGCGAGCCCCACGGGCGAGCGCCGAGACTTTGAGTCCACGCTCTCTCTCGTCACAGCCGGTCACAGATTCCCGTACTGCACCAGGAAGCTGAACGGAGTCGAGGTGGTCGTCGTCTCGGCGGGTCCGGCCCGCCTCACACCGGATCGGGACACCGCGGAAGTCGCGCGTGTGGTCTGGACCGCGCTCACGCGTCAGCGGCAGCAGCTGCACCAGGGACGTCGTTGCACGGCGTCCCGCAGCCCGCTGCTGCGAAACGCGCACTCACAGCACTGCTTGGTCTGCGACGAGCTCGCGCTGGACGCCCAGGAGCGGGTCGTGGCGGCCTGGCAGCGCCAGCCCGCGCGCGAGCCGTGGACGCAGGCGCGCATCGTCAGCTGCGCCCAGTCGGTGCTCGCCGACCGGGTGCGGACCCGGCTGTCGGTGGCCGGCCTGGTCGCCCGGCCGGAACGCTGGCTCGATCAGCGGTCGTTCCTGCCGCACGTCGACCCGACCGGGCGGGTGCTGCTGGTCGCGCTGATCGTCAGCGTCGGGTACTACACGTGTATCCCGACGTCCGGCGGGCGGGTCCGGCTCGGGCCCGCGGTGGTCGCTCCGCTGGTCGACGGAGTGCGGCGGGGCGCGTTCGCGTCGGCGCTCACCCGGGCCTGGCCCACGGACGCCGAGCCCGACCTGGCGGCGTGCGCCGGGCACCTCGCGGCGGCGCTGATCGCCTGGCGGGACGCGCGGCCCGAGCAGTACGCGGCGCTGGTGGATCTCGCCGAGGCCAACCGCACCGTGCTCAGCCTGGACGTCGCCGGGCTGCGATCCGACGTCGAGTTCACGCACCTGGCCGGGGGGCCCGCGGGTGACGACGTCGCCGAGGTGGTGATCGAGCAGCGGGGGCGGTGGGTGGTGGGCACCGAGCACGTCGCGGCGGCCGGCGCGTTACTCGGCCGCTTCCTCGACCGGGTGCGGGAGCTGGCACGCGAGGCCGAGCAGCGGCCGCGCAGCGGCGTGCTGGCCGAGGATGGCGAGCTGTCGCGGCGTCCGCCGAGCGGCCCGGCGCCGGGGGAGTTGCGGATGCTGCTGGTCGAGGAGGCCGAGAAGCTCGCCGCCGAGGGGAACGGCCCGGCGTGGCTCTGGCAGCTACGCGACCGGCCCGCCGTGGTCACCGCCCTGATCGACCACGCCACGGAGCTGTTCTGACCGGGCGGCCCGGGCCGGCTCAGCCGGCGATCGGGAGCGCCGAGCGGGCGCTGATCCGGTCGGCGATCGTGACGGCCTGCGCCCGGATCTCCGGGATCGCGGTCGTCTCGTAGCGCGAGCCACGGCGGAGCGGGCCGAGCGTCCAGAGACCGGGCACCGGCTCGCCGTCGGCGCCGATCAACTGGCCGTCGTCGGTGGTGGCGAACCCGATGCGGTGGGCGTCGGGGCTGGTCAGGCCGTCGGCGGCGAGCTGACGGGCAAGCGGGTCTGGGTGTCCGACCCAGGCGCCGGGCCCGCGGCAGTCCACGACCGCGTCGGCGGTGAGCGGAACCGGCCGACCGGTGCCGCGTGGCGTCCAGGTGACCGTCGCCCCGTGCGGTGTTGACTCGACGCGCGAGATCGAGCCGGCCACCACCCGCAACCGGCCCTCGATCGTCAGTCGCCGTAGCTGCGCGCCGATCACCGGAGCCATCCGGTGGCGGTGGATCTCCCAGAGCCGCGACAGGTGGCGGAGGAAGCGGTCCTGCTCGGTCACCGGCAAGCCGGTCCAGAGCCGGTCGACGTCCGGCCGTAGCCCGTCCACGACGCCGCGCCAGTCACCGCCGGTCCGGGCGTGGAGGTCGACCGCGTGGCGGATCTGCCCGAGCAGCTCCCGGCTGGTGTGGCCGGAGACCTTCGGCGGCACCGGGCGCGGCGGCGGATCGACGTGGATGCGCGGCAGGAGCCCGTGCCGGGAGATCGCGACGAGCTGCCCGGTGTGCCCGCGCCCGGCCAGCGTCACCAGGACGTCGACGGCGGTCAGGCCGGTGCCGAGCAGCACGACGTCGTCGGACGGGTCGATCCGGTCGAGCGCGCCCGGACACCACGGGTCGATGTCGGCGGTGCGGGTCGGGGGGTGGCCGAGCGCCAGCACGACGTCGGAAGCGGACAGCGCGCCCCCGTCCGCCAGCCGGACGACGCGCACGCTCCCGGCGTCCTCGACCGCGACCGCGCGGCCCCGCACGACCCGCACCCGGCCGCCGGACCGGCGCACGGTGTTCTCCAGCGCCTCGGCCAGGTAGCGACCGTAGGTCGCGCGCGGGGCATAACCGGCCGGACCGCAGTACAGGCCGTGCTCGCGGCACCACTCGAGGAAGTGGCCCGGCCGGTCGGGGTAGAGGCTCATCGTCTCGGTGCGCGAGTTGAGGAGGTGGCCGTAGTCGGTCGTCGAGTACGCGACCCCGCGGCCGACCGTCGGAGCGGACTCGACCACGGTCACCGGTCCGTCCGCCTGCGCGGCGAGCCGGACGGCGGTGAGCACACCGCTCGCACCGGAACCGATCACCACGGTGCCGCCCACAGACCTCTCCACCGTCATGCCACGACCCTAGTCTCAGATTCCCTACCTATCAAGTAGGCAAACCAGGTGGGGGCCGGTTTTACGCGCGTGAAACGGCCCACCACCGTACGGTGGCGGGCCGTGTACGACGGGTGCTCAGCCGAAGTAGAACGTCGCGGCGCGGGCGTCGCGCGGTTCGTTCGCCGGCTCCTCCGGGGGTCCGACGGCCTCCTGCATCAACGCGGGGCCGGCGAAGTTGCGCAATACCTTCAGCACCGACCAGAGCGTGTGGTCGCGGCGCATGTAGAGACCGCCGCGGTACTGCACCATCCCGACGTGCTGCAGCGGGCCGAGGGCGCTGCGCACCGTCGACTCGGGCAGGTGGAGTTCGGCCGCGCAGCTGTCGACGCCGAACAGCCCGCCGTGTGCGGGGGCCATCCGGTCGATCCAGAGCGCGATGCGGACCCGGTCCGCGTCGCCGAAGACGTCGGCGAACGCCTGTTCCGGGGGGTCCGCGAGGCCCGCGTCGTGGTCGCTCCACAGAGCGCGGACCGGTTGTGCCGGGGCGGTGTTGTACGCAGTTCCGACAGCACTACCAGTGCCGGTGGTCTGGGTGCCCATCATCGTCATCCAGCCGCTCCCTTCCTCGGGCGGGATCGCCGCCGCTGTCGCCTCCCCTCGGGCGAACCACTCCCACGAAAGCATATAAAACCGACGAAAAGGAGTCTTAGTGTCAAGTTTTTCGATCAAGAACGCCAGTAATGCCAGATCGTCTGTTTCAGGTGTTTACTGGAGTGCTATTTAGGGGCGTCCGGGACATTTGCTCGTTACGTTGCGCGACGTCCTCTGGCGGAGCGTGTCGGACGACTGGGGATATCGGGTATCTCGGTAGCGGCGACGGGCCATCATGGGACCGTCAGCGGCGACGGAGAGGAACGGTGTAGTGACGACCGTGCACGAGGCAGGGGACCAGAACGTGCCACCGCCCGCAGCCGACGAGGTGAGCGTCTGGGAGGACGACCCCGGTGCGCCGCCCTCGACGCGAACCCCGGTGTTACGCGCCCGGCCGGCGTTACGCACCGGTCCGCTCGCGATCGACGTCGAGGGCGCCGTACCGCCGGACGCCGAGGGGGCGGTCCGCTACTGGACCGCGGCCGAGGCGCTCGGACGCACGGTCGCGCTGTACGCGCCGCTCTTTCCACCGGAGGTCTTCCCGGACGGCGCGGCCTGGAACCCGGCGGTCGGCGACACGCTGGTCGCGAACCTGAACGCGGGCGTCGACCTCAACGCCTACTACGACCGGCAGGGGCTCGCGTTCTTCCGGCAGCACGTCAACGGCGTGACGGTCTGGTCCGGTGAGAGCCCGGACATCGTCAGCCACGAGACCGGCCACGCCGTGCTCGACGCGCTCTGCCCGTGGATGTGGGACGCGGCGAGCGCGGAGATCGCGGCGTTCCACGAATCGTTCGGCGACATCACCGCGGTCCTCTCCGGGCTGCGGCTCGCGACGTTGCGTGAGCAGGTGATCGGTGAGACCGGCGGAGAGCTGTCCCGGTCGTCCCGGCTCTCCCGGCTGGCCGAGCAACTCGGCTGGGCGGTGCGTCAGGTCGCGCCGTCGTCGGCCGACCCTGACTGCCTGCGCAATGCGTCCAACGAGTTGTTCTACAAGGACCCGGTCTCGCTCCCGCCGAGCGCACCGGCCAGCCAGCTCTCCAGCGAGCCGCACTCGTTCTCGCGGGTCTTCACCGGGGCGTTCCTGCGTGCGCTGGCCGGCATGGTGCACACGCTGGCCGGCGAAGGCACGGTCGACGACGAGGCGCTGCGGATCGCCGGGGAGGACGCGGCCACGCTGCTGGTGACCGCGGTGACCCGCACGGCGGCGGTGCCCTCGTACTACGCCCAGGTCGCCGCCCACCTGATCCGCGTCGACCAGGAGAAGTTCGCCGGCAAGTACACCCCGGCGCTGCAGGCGGCGTTCGTCCGCCACGGGATCCTGTCGCCCGGCTCGGCCGAGTCGGTGGCCGACGGCCTCGGCGCCGACGACGAGAAGCTCGAGCGCCAGATCGCACCGGACCTCCCGGAACCGCGTGGTGGGGCCACCTCCGCGGTAGCGGTGTCCGGTCGGCCGTACGGGCTGCCGGACGACCTCACCGTGCGGGCGCCGATCGAGGAGCCGCGGTTCGCGGTGGCCTCAGCGGCGCCGTCCCGCGGCGACCTCACGCCGACGCCGGGCGAGGACGTGGCGGCCGCGTTCGTGGAGGACCTGTTCCGGCAGGGCCGGATCGTCGTCCCGCCGGAGTACCGACGCGGTTTCGCCGCGTCCGGGGGCCTCGACGGGACGCTGCGGACGCACGAGATCGCGAACAACGGCATCGGCCTGGTGCTGGTGCGCCGCGTGTTCGATTAAGAGTCGGAAAGCGGTCGGGGGTCCTTGGAAGTCGGGACTCCCGACCCGATCCGTAGCGGCGTCGGACGCGTTACCGTCGATGTGGTGGGTAAGTAGGAAGAGCCATCCGGGCAACCCGGCCGGCATGAGGAGGCAGGCGTGAGCGCTGCAGGGCGGGCCGTCGAAACGGCCGAGCAGACCGCCGCCGAGGTCGAGGCCGCGGAGAAATTCATCGCCGATCTGATCGCGCGGGGCGAGGCGGTGGAGGTCGACCGAAAGCGGGACGCGACCGAGGAACCGCTGCCCCCCGGCGCGACACACGAGATCCACCGGGACGACAAGGGCGAGCCGGTCGTCCGGCGACGGCGTTACTCAGCGTTCTGAGGTTTCCGGAACGGGCCGAGCCGCGCACGGCTCGGCCCGTTCCGTGTGAGATCCAGTTTTCGCCGCAGAAATATTTGCGAACCGGCATCGAAACCGGCTCTGGCGACTCTCGTGGGCATGACCAGCTTCGACCGGAAGTTCCGCGAACTCGACGAGCCGGATGAGGGCACCGAGTACACCCTCGCTGACGACCGTCCCGACGACGCCGATGCCCTGGTCTCCGACTGGGCCACGGCCACGATCCACGGGGTGGCCGCATGAGCCGGCACCTGGTGGTCGTCGGCCACGGCATGGTCGGCCAGCGGATGGTCGAGGCGATCACCGATCGCGATCAGCACGGCGGGTGGAGCGTCACCGTTCTCGGTGAGGAGACCCACCACGCCTACGACCGGGTGGCGCTCTCCAAGTACCTGACCGACCCGGACGCCGGCCTCGGGCTGGTGCCGGACGGGTGGTACGACGCCGCCGGTCGCACCTGCCACCTCGGCGACCCGGCGGTCACGATCGACCGGGCCGCGCGCACCGTGCGCACCGAGTCCGGCCGGGAACTGAGCTACGACGCCCTGGTGCTGGCCACCGGCTCGCGGGCGTTCGTCCCGCCGGTGCCCGGGGCCGACCTGACCGGCTGCCACGTCTACCGCACGCTCGACGACCTGGACCGGATCCGGGCCGAGGCGGCGGATGTTCGCGCGGCCGGCGGCTCGGCGATCGTCGTCGGCGGCGGTCTGCTCGGACTCGAGGCGGCCGGCGGTCTGCGTGACCTCGACGTCCCGGTCCACGTGGTCGAGTTCGCACCGCACCTGATGCCGCAGCAGGTCGACGCCGGTGGTGGCGAGGCACTCCGCCGGTTGGTGGAGCAGCTCGGTGTGGAGGTGCACGCCGGCGTCGGTACCGCCTCCTTGCAGGCCGACGCCGAGGGGCGGGTCACCGCAGCCACCCTCACCGACGGCAGCGTCATCCAGGCCCGGCTCGTCGTTTTCGCGGCCGGTATCCGTGCCCGGGACGAGCTGGCGCGCGAGGTCGGCCTCCCGGTCGGCACGCGGGGCGGCGTCCTGGTCGACCGGTCGTGCCGCACCGAGGATCCGGCGATCTGGGCGATCGGCGAGTGCGCCGCGGTCAACGGGTCGGTGTACGGGCTGGTCGCGCCGGGCTACGCGATGGCCGAGGTCGTCGCCGACCGGCTGCTCGGCGGCACCGCCGAGCTGGCCGACCCGGATATGTCTACCAAGCTCAAGCTGCTCGGCGTCGAAGTAGCCAGCTTCGGTATCACCGGCGGTCCCGGCACGCTCGACGTCGTCTTCGCCGACCCGGTCGCTGGTCTCTACAAGAAGCTCGTGATCTCCGACGACGCCCGTACGCTGCTCGGCGGCGTCCTGGTCGGTGACGCGTCCGCGTACGCCGGGCTGCGTCCGCTGACCGGGCGTCCGCTCCCCGCGGCACCGGACACGCTGCTGCTCGGCGGCGGCGCGGGTGCGGGTGCGCTCGGCGACGACGACCAGGTCTGCACGTGCAATGCGGTGACGAAGAAGGACATCGTCACCGCGATCAGCGAGCAGGACGCCACCGACGTGCCGGCGATCAAGGCGTGCACCCGGGCGGGCACCAGCTGCGGTTCGTGCATCCCGATGCTCAAGACCCTGCTGGACGAGTGCGGTGTGCACGTCAGCAAGGCGCTGTGCGAGCACTTCGACTACTCCCGCGCCGAGCTGTTCGAGCTGATCCGGACGTCCGGCATCCGGACGTTCTCCGGCCTGATCGCCGCGCACGGCACCGGCGGCGGCTGCGATCTGTGCAAGCCGGCGGTCGCGTCGATCCTGGCCAGCCTCGGCAACGGTTACATCCTCGACGGCGAGCAGGCGGCGCTGCAGGACACCAACGACCACGCGCTGGCGAACATGCAGCGCAACGGCACGTACTCGGTCGTGCCGCGGATCCCCGGTGGCGAGATCACGCCGGACAAGCTGATCGTGATCGGTGAGGTCGCCCGCGACTTCAACCTCTACACGAAGATCACCGGCGGCCAGCGGATCGACCTGTTCGGCGCCCGGCTGGACCAGCTGCCGCAGATCTGGAAGCGGCTCGTTGACGCCGGCTTCGAATCCGGCCAGGCGTACGGCAAGTCGCTGCGCACGGTGAAGTCGTGCGTCGGCGAGACCTGGTGCCGGTACGGGGTCCAGGACTCGGTGGGTCTCGCGATCGACCTCGAGCTGCGCTACCGCGGCCTGCGGGCGCCGCACAAGATCAAGATGGCGGTCTCCGGATGCGCCAGGGAGTGCGCGGAGGCTCGCAGCAAGGACATCGGGGTGATCGCCACCGACAACGGCTGGAACCTCTACGTCGCCGGAAACGGGGGGTTCCGACCCCGGCACGCCGACCTTTTCGCCAGCGATCTCGACACCGAAACACTGCTGACATACATCGACCGGATCCTGATGTTCTACATCCGGACCGGCGAGCGTCTGCAGCGCACGGCCGCCTGGTTGGAGAGCCTGGAGGGTGGGCTGGACTACCTGCGGTCGGTCGTCTGCGACGACGTGCTCGGCATCGCTGCCGATCTGGACGCCTCGATGGCGGCGCACGTCCTGAACTACTCCGACGAGTGGGCGGACACGCTGGCCGACCCGGCCCGGATGGCCCGGTTCGTGCCCTTCATCAACGCCCCTGACGAAACCGACACGAGCATCGAAATCGTCTACGAGCGTGGCCAGCCGCGGCCCGCCCGTCCCGGTGAGAAGCCGGCGCCGACCCTGGTGGCCGGTCCGACTCTGGAGGTAATGCCCCGATGACGGTGACCGCCTCTCCGCTCACAGCTCCCGCTGCGTCCGACGCGGTCGACTGGCGAGCCGCCTGCCGGCTGACCGACCTGCTTCCCGAGCGGGGCGCGTGCGCCCTGTTCGACGGTGACCAGATTGCCCTGTTTAGGCTATGGGATGACCAGGTGTATGCCGTTGGGAACCGTGACCCGTTCACCGGTGCTCAGGTAGTCTCCAGAGGTCTGGTCGGCACCCGTGGCGGGCGTCGGACGGTGGCCTCCCCGCTGCACAAGCAGGTGTTCGACCTGCTGACCGGGGTGTGCCTCTCGGATCCGGCAGTGCCCGCGCTACCGACTTGGCCGGTCCGGGTCCGCGACGGCGTTGTCGAGGTCGGTCTTTAGGTGAATTCTTTTCGACCGACCCCTGCGGACGGTGTGCCGCCTGCGGGGCTACGTGAGGTTGAAAAGAGTTCAGTGACGGGTCGCCGGGGCACGTGCGTGTCACCGGATACGAGGCGGAGCGAATGAGCGAGCTCGAAGGCTTCACAGTTGCCGTGACCGCCGAGCGGCGGAAGGAAGAGCTCGCCGCTCTGCTCGAGCGCCGTGGGGCGAGGGTCGTGCTGGCTCCCGCCCTGCGGATCATCCCGCTCCCCGACGACGAGATGCTGGCGGCCACGACCCGTGGCCTGCTGGAGAACCCGCCCGACATCGTCGTGGCCACCACCGGCATCGGGTTCCGTGGCTGGATGGAGGCGACCGAGGGCTGGGGTCTCGCCGACCCGCTCCGGGCGGTGCTGCACGAAGCTGCGGTGCTGGCCCGCGGGCCGAAAGCGCGGGGTGCGATCCGGGCCGCCGGGCTCACCGAGGCGTGGCACGCGGCGTCCGAGACCAGCGCCGAGGTGCTGTCGTACCTGCTGGAGCTCGGCGTGGCCGGCAAGCGGGTGGCGATCCAGCTCCACGGTGAGCCGCTCCGTGACGTCGCCGCCGCGCTCACCGACGCGGGTGCCGAGGTCGTCGAGGTCGAGGTCTACCGGTGGGTGCCGCCGGAGGACCCCGCGCCGCTGCGTCGGCTGGTCGAGAGCGTGTGCGCCGGTTCGGTCGACGCGGTGACGTTCACCAGCGCCGCGGCGTCCGCGAACTTCCTGGCCACCGCCGACGACTGCGGGAAGGGCGAGGCGGTCGTCAAGGCGTTCGCGACGTCGGTGCTCGCGGTCTGCGTCGGCCCGGTGACCGCGTCGGTGCTCGTTCGGCGAGGGATCCCGGTGGTGAGCCCCGAGCGGTACCGGCTCGGAGCGCTGGTGCGCTCGGTGGCCACCGAGCTACCCGCGCGGTGCCCGACGTTCCAGGTCAAGAACCACCAGGTGCAGGTGCGCGGCTTCGCGGTGATGCTCGACGGGGTGGCGGTGGCTGCGCCGCCCGCGTCGATGGCGGTGCTGCGGGCGCTGGCTTCGCGGCCGGGGCGGGTCTTCAGCCGGGCGGAGCTACGCGAGGTGCTGCCGGCCGGTGACGCGGGTGACCACGCGGTGGAGATGGCGATCACCCGGTTGCGGGCGGCGCTCGGCGAGGCCGACCTCGTCGAGACCGTGATCAAGCGGGGCTACCGGCTTCGCACCGAGGTGGTGCTCACCTCGGCGATGGGCTGAGATTCGTCGCCGGCGCGGGGCAACCTCGGGCGGGGTCGGGCGTCTGGAGGGGTGACGGGCTCAGAACGAGCCCCTGACCCAGGGAGCATCAGTGCCTCTGCCCCGCCTCCGCACGCGCTCGTTACTGCTCGCCGCCGCGGCGACCGCGACCCTGGTCGTCGGTGGGGGACTGGCGGCGCACGCCGCGATGTCGACCGACGAGCCGTCGCCGTCGCCCACCACGGTCCGGGCGACGCCCAGCCAGACCGGGCCTGCGGCGCCCGCGCCGAGCCCGGTCCGGCCGAGCACGCTTCCGCCGGACACCGAGGCGACCGGCCCGTGTGCCACGAAGCCCGAGTCCGAGCCGCCGATCCCGACCACGGGTGCCCCGACCGGGGTTCCGTCGCCGACCTCGACCGCGGTCCCGGCGGAGACCGCCCCGCCCGCGCCGGTGCCCGCGAAGCCGGCGCAGGTACCGACGAAGCGGGTGCCGGTGCCCGCGACGCCGGCGCCGGACGTGCCGACCACGGTCCCGTCGCCGACCGAGACGCCGACCGAGTGCGGGACTGCGGCACCCGCGCCGGTACCGACGGTCACCACCGCCCCGAGCGCGCCGGCAGACGTGCCCGTACCGAGCGCGCCGGCCCCGGTCGCCCCGACCCCGACCCATCGGTGAGGATCAACCGATGACGACGTTGGCGTTCCCTGATGCGCGCGCCCGGCGCGCACGCGGGTTCTGGCGACGCGGGTGGGAGCGACTCGCCCGCTGGGCGGCGAGCCCGGCTGCCGAGCCGGAGGGGGCCTTCCCGGCCCCCACGCCGGTCGCGGACGCCGAGGAACTGGCGTGGTCCCCCCGGAGTGCGGTGGCCGGATCGGCGGGCGGTGCCGGCCCGGACCTCGTCGAGCTGTACCACCACCGGCGGCTCGCGCTGGTCCGGCTGGCGGTGCTGCTCGTCGACGACCTCCCCACCGCCGAGGACGTCGTCCAAGACGCGTTCGCGGCGGCCTACCGCAGGCACGGCGCGACGCTGTCTCGCGTCGACAACCCGGACGCCTACCTCAACACCTCGGTGGTGAACGCCGCCCGCTCGGTCCTGCGTCGCCGACGCACGCTTCGGGCGGCACCACCGCGGGTGGAGTACGGGCCGCCCACCGACGAGCGCCTGCTGCTCGCCGAGGAACACCGCGAGGTGCTCGCCGCCCTCCGGCGACTGCCGCGACGGCAGCGCGAGGTGCTGGTGCTGCGGTACTGGTCCGACTTGAGCGAGGCGCAGATCGCCGACACGCTCGGAATCTCCCGCGGCACAGTCAAGTCGACGGCCAGCCGGGCGCTCGCCGCGCTGGAGAACCTGCTGGAGGCGGACCGCTGATGCCCACCCAGATCGAGGAACGCCTCACCGCAGCCCTGGCGGCGCGGGCCGACCAGGTGACCTCCACCGACCTCCGCCCGCCCGCGCCACCGACCGGGCCACGTCGACCGCCGCACCGCGGGCTGTACCTGGGCATGGCCCTGGCGGCCGCGCTCTCGGCGATCGCGGTGCTCGTGCTGATCGCGCAGGTCCGCGACGCTCCGATCCGGCCGAGCGAAGCACCCGACGGCGGTATCACCCGGCTGCCCGCGACCACGTCGATCGATCCGAGCGCGTCGCCGAGAAAGACGGTGCTCGGCCCCCCGGTCGTCTCCTCGCCGCATCCCACGGCACGCACACCGGAGGGACCGGCCACGACGGCGCCCGACGAGCCGATCACCCCCGGCGGCAACGGCAGCAGCCCGACCGTGGTCCCGACGCTCCCACGCCCCAGCGTGACCGCGTCCCCCGCCGACCCGGTCCTCGAGACGCCCGCCCCGAGGCCGAGCTAGGGAGCCGACCAGGCCTGGAGGTCGACCAGGCGGCCCCGAGCGCGTGCGGAGTCCGCCGTGCCCGCCGCACCGGGCGTCCTCACCAGGATGCGGGTGCGGTCGGCACGGAACAGGTCGTGGGAGAACTCGAACGGGACGCCGTCGGCGTCCTTGGCGGTGCGGGTGATCGACAGCAGCGGCGCGCCCGTCGTGATGTCGAGGACCGACGCCTCGTCCGGTCCGGCCGACACCGCCTCGATCCGCTCCAGCGCCTCGGCCGGCCGCACCCCGTAGTGCTCGTCCAGCAGCTCGTACACCGACCCGCCGAGCGGCAGCTCCAGTAACCCGGGAAACCGGCTCGCGGGTAACCGCGCGTGCTCGAGGGAGACCGGTGACCCGTCGGCCAACCGGATCCGGACGATCTCGGTGACCAGCCCACCCGGCTCCAGCTCCAGCGCCGCAGCGGTGGCGTCGTCCGCCCCCATGATCGACGCGCTGATCACCCGTGACCCCGCGGTGAACCCCTGGGCGCGCAGCAGCGCGGGCACACCCACCACGCTGGACAGGTCGCGTTCGATCTTCGCCCGGCTGACGAACGTCCCGCCGCCCCGCCCCGGCACCCGACGCACCACACCGGACTGTTCCAGCACGCCGAGCGCCTGCCGCAGGGTGGAACGGCTGACCCCGAGATCGCTGGCGAGTTCCCGTTCTGAGCCCAGCCGCTGTCCCGGTTCCAGAGACCCGGACGCGATCAGCTCGAGCATCCGTCTGCGGGCCGCGTCGACCGCTGTCTCGTCGGTTACCTCGCTGGTCACCCTGCCACCACATCCCGTCGGCGCCGCCCGTCGGCGGCCCGTCCAGGATATCCGTCAGTGATGGTTCGGTCGGTCCGACCGGTCGCGCTCCGTCGTCCGACGCTGTTCAAGCGGTGACGATCGCGTCCAGCGACTCGGGCAGCGTCTGCCCACCGTCGACGACGAGCGTCTGGCCGGTGATGTACGCGGCCTCGTCGGTGGCCAGGAACAGGCACGCGTTGCCGATCTCCTCGACTGCCCCGAGCCGCCCGAGCGGGATCGACGCCTCCATCGTCCGCAGGTAGTCCTCGCCGAGGTCGGACAGCCCTTCGGTGAGCACGTTGCCGGGCAGGACCGCGTTGACCGTGATCCGCTGCGGCGCGAGCTCGAGTGCGGCGGTGCGGAGGAAGCCCAGCTGGGCGGCCTTGCTCGCGCCGTAGTGCGACCAGCCGGGGTAACCGGTGATCGGCCCGGTGATCGAGGACGTCAGGATCACCCGGCCGTGCCCGGAGGCGGCGAGCGCGGGGGCGCACGCCTGGACCGCGAAGATCGTCCCCTTGACGTTCGTATTGAAGACGTCGTCGACGTCGGCCTCGGTGAGGTCGGCGAGTTTGCGGTCCGGGAAGATGCCCGCGTTGGCGCAGAGCACGTCGATACCGCCGTGCCGTTCGATCGCGGTCTCGGCAACCGTCCGGCATCCGTCCGGCGACGCGATGTCCGCGGCCACCGCGGTCGCACCGAGCTCGTCGGCGACGGCCTGCGCGGCGTCCAGGTTGCGCCCGACGATCAGCACCGAGGCGCCCGCGTTCGCGAACACCCGCGCGATGCCCTTCCCGATCCCGCGCGAGCCGCCGGTGACGATCACGGACCGTCCGGCCAGAGATGTGAACATGGGGAGTCCCCCTCAGGAGTGGGTGGAGAGGTACTTCTCGGCCAGCTCGCAGCTGCCCCGGCTGTAGGTAGCTCCGAGTTCGACGGCGATGTCCACGGACGCGTGCGAACCGATCCACGCGACCAGCAGCAGGCGGCGGAGCAGCACGAACGTCCAGAGTTCCGCTTCGTCCGCTGCCGACAGCGGCGCGACCGAGCGGTAGCCGCGCGTCCACGCGTCGATGACTTCGGGAACCTCGGGAAGGTGTTCGACGAAGCTCAGGGCCGCACCGAGGTCGTACAGGTACCAGCCGAACCCGCAGTCGTCGAAGTCGATCACGCTCACGCCGGTGCCCTCGGCCACGAGCAGGTTGGCCAGCCGAAGGTCGGCGTGGATGAGCCCGTACCGGTCGGGACCGGAACCGAACCGGCGCAGCCGGTCGCGGAGCGTCGCCTCCAAGCGGGCCAGCACCGCCTCCTCGGCCGGGCCGATCCCGGGTGCGGCCCGCCAGGCGCCCCACCGGCCCGGCCCGGCCGGCGTACCGAACGCCGCGTCGGCGTCCCAGTGGAAGCGGACGAACCCGGGCGGGCGCTGCCAGGTGCGAGCGTGCTGGTGCATCCGGGCGGTCAGCGCGCCGAGCGGCTCGAAATCGGCCACCAGGTTGTCCTCGCGCGGCTCGCGGCCGGGCAGGAACTCGAACAGCACGCAGTCGCGGGGAGGGCCGCCTGCCGGGTCGGCGACCGTGACGACCCGCGACCCGTTGGTGGCGGCCACGACCCGCGGTGTGCGCACTCCGGCCTCGGTGCGGAGCGCGTCGAGCCAGGCCAGCTCGGACGGGATCGCGCCGGGCGGGTGGTAACCGAGCCGGTGCACTCGGAGCACGGCCGTGAGGTCGGCGTCCCGAACCAGGTACGTCTCGTTCTCGGACACGTTGAGCAGTTCGACGGTCGTGTCCGGGGAGAACCCGTATCGAGCGACCGCCTCCTCCGCGATCACCGGACGTCGTCCTTCGAGAGCCGGACCGCCGTCCTGGTCCGGTCGAGGATGTCCGCGGCCAGCTCGGGCGTGACCAGCAGGCCCGGTTTGTACTGCAGGACGCGCGGGTCGAGCGTCGAGAAGATCGCCCAGACACCGCCCTGGTAGAGCCGCCGCATCACGTACTTCGCGCCCTCGGCGTGGGCGAACTCCAGCCCGATGACCAGGCCGTCCTGGCGGATGCCGACCAGCCAGTCCGGGAACTCCGCCCGGATCGACGCCAGCCCGGCGGCGAACGTGTCGGTGAGCGCGGCCACGTTGTCCCGCGTCGTCGCGCGCAGCGTCAGGTCGAGCGTGGTGAGCGCCGCGACGCACCCCAGCTCGGCGCCGCCGAACGTCGAGATGTGTCCGAAGCCGTCCTCGGTCAGCCAGGCTGCGGCCCGGTCGGTGGCGAGCACGGCCGTGACCGGGTAGATGCCGCCGGACAGCCCTTTGCCGGTGATCAGGATGTCGGGTTCGACGTGGTGTTTCGTGATGCCCCAGAGCGCACCGGTACGGCCCAGCCCGGTCTGCACCTCGTCGGCGATGTAGAGCGTGCCGTGGTCCTCGCAGAGGCGCTTCACGGCCGCCAGGTAACCGGGGGCGGGCATCGGGAAGCCGTACGTGGCCGGGATCGTCTCCATGATCACCGCGGCGACGTCGTCACCCCGCAGAGCGTCGGCCATCGCACCGAGGTCGTTGAACGGGACGTGCGGGAAGTCGGCCGGGCTGTCGGCGAGGAACATCCGGGAGAACCGGTCGTCGCCGGTACCGACCGCGAGCCCGGTGTGGCCGTGGTACGCCTTCACGATCGAGACGATCTTGCGCCGCTTGGTGGCGTGCCTGGCGGACTTGATCGCGATGTCGACGGCCTCCCCGCCGCCGCTGCCGTAGACGACCTTGGCCAGGCCGGGCGGCGCGGTGCGGATCAGCGCTTCGGCCAGCGCGGTGCGGGCCAGCGACGGGAAGTGGTGGTTGCCGACGTCGAACCGGTCGGTCGCGCGAGTCACCGCGGCCACCACGTCGGGGTTGCGGTGCCCGAGGTTGTACGTGCCGCCGTTGAGGTGGACGTCGATCAGCGTGTGCCCGGAGACGTCGTGCAGGTGGTATCCCTCGCGCCGGTCGATCACCAGCGGGACACCCTCGTCGATCCAGAACCGGGTCTTGCCGGGGTTCCAGTACGCCACCGAGGCGCCGAGCATCTCGTCCTTGGAGGCCCAGGGGAAGCCGCCGCTGGACAGGGCGGTCGCCAGCTCGGCGACTCGATCGAGGGACTGGTCGGATTGAACCGTCATGTGCGACCTTCCGCGCCGGGATCCGGGGGAGTGTCCGCCGCGCTGCGGGGCCTTTACGGTAGGCCCAACAACTAGACCTGGTCAGACCGTTTAGTCAAATGGTTGCCGAGAAACGAGACCGTAACAGTCCGGCTATTGATCGCGTGTCGACGTGGTGCCACGATCCTGCTCGTGCTGTGACGGCAGCTTGCCGGTTCGGTATCGAATCCCCGCAGCTTTTAACGAACCAATTCGGACGCGGCGTCGCGCCCCTGGCGAACAACCGTTTACTCCCTGCTGTCAGGAAGGGCGTGGGCCCGTGAGTACGACCAAGGACGACGGGGCGGTGGAGACCACCGTCGCTGCCGAGGAGGGGCTGGCACCGCACGAGGTGCACCGCCTCAAGCCCGGGACGATCGGGCTCTGGGCGGTGCTGTTCATCGCGCTGGCCAACGCCGCCCCGATCACGGCTATGACCGGCAACGTGCCGATCGCGATCGGCTATGGCAACGGGCTGGGTGCCCCGGCCGGCTTCTTCTTCGCCACGGTCATCCTGACGATCTTCGCGATCGGCTACGTGACGATGGCGAAGCACATCACGACGACCGGCGCGTTCTACGGCTTCATCTCGCACGGCCTGGGCAAGGTCGCGGGCATGGGCGCCGGCCTGATGGCCACGCTGGCCTACATCGTGTTCGAGGCGTCGCTGATCGGCATCCTGGCGTCGTTCACCAAGAGCACGATCGAGACGTTCGGCGGCCCGGAGATCAGCTGGCTGGTCTACGCGCTGATCGGCATCGCGATCATCGCCGCCCTCGGGTACTTCGAGATCTCGCTCTCCGGCAAGGTGCTCGGCGTCTTCCTGGTCGCCGAGGTGATCATCCTGGCCGCGCTGGCGATCGCGATCCTGGTGCGCGGCGGCGGTCCGAGCGGCCTGGAGGCCGGCGCGCTCAACCCGGTCAACGCGTTCTCGGCGGTCGCGAGCGACCCGCAGGCGGCGATCACCGGCAGCGCGGCGATCGGTCTGTTCTTCGCGTTCTGGTCCTGGGTCGGGTTCGAGACCACCGCGGTCTACGGCGAGGAGTCGAAGGACCCGAAGAAGATCGTTCCGCGGGCCACGATGATCGCGGTGATCGGCCTGGGCCTGTTCTACGTGTTCGTCTCCTGGATGGCGATCGCCGGCAACGGGCTCGACAACGCGATCGCGATCTCGCGCGGCAGCACCGGCAACGCGTTCGACCTCTTCTACGGCATCACCGACCAGTTCCTGGCCGGCTGGGTGAAGGACGTGTACCTGGTGCTCGTCGTCACCGGCTCGTTCGCCTGCGCGCTCGCGTTCCACAACGCCGCGTCCCGCTACCTGTACGCGCTCGGCCGGGACGGCGTCTCCAGCCGGCTGCAGCGGACGCTCGGCTCGACCCACGGCAAGCACGGCTCGCCGCACATCGCCTCGGTCGTACAGAGCGTGATCGCGCTGGTGATCACGCTCGGGTTCTTCCTGCTGCAGAAGCCGACCGACGCCGCTCCGGACGTCGCGTACATCCACCAGTACGGCCTGATGGCGCTCATGGGCACGATGGCGCTGCTGATCGTCCAGTCGATCTGCTCGATCGCGGTGATCTGGTACTTCCACGTGCGGAAGCAGCACCCGGAGACCGCGAGCTGGTGGCGGACGTTCCTGGCTCCGCTGGTCGGCGCGATCGGCATGCTCTACGTCGTCTACCTGCTGTTCAGCAACATCGACTTCGCGGCCGGCGCGGCCGCGGGCAGCCCGGTGTTCAAGGCGACGCCGTACGTGGTGCTGGGCATCGGCGTCATCGGTGTGATCGGCGCCCTGGTGCTGAAGTACCGCAGTCCGGAGCGGTACGAGCGCATCGGCTCCACCGTGATGTCGGAGTCGCACGAGCGCTGACGGTCTTGGCGTGAGGGCCCAGGTGCACTAGACCTGGGCCCTCACCCAACTAAGGGGGATCGGTGGACTATCAGCCTGAGGTGGACGTCGACCCCGCGTCGCTGGTCTACACGTTCGGCGGGGTGGCACCGGTCGCATTGCTCCGGCCCGGCACCGTGCTCACCACCTGGACGCGTGACTGCTTCGCGGGCGTCGTCCGCTCGGTGAACGACCGGAGCTCGGAGCTGTGCGATCCGCGCTACCTCAACCCGCAGACCGGGCCGTTCTACATCGAGGGCGCCGAACCCGGCGACACGCTCGCCGTGCACTTCATCTCGATCGAGCCGCGGGAGACGTGGGGCGTGAGCACCACGGTCCCGTTCTTCGGGTCGCTGACCGCGACGCCGGTGACGCCGCTGCTGCACCCGGCGCTGCCGGAGCGCACCTGGATCTACGACATCGACGCGGTCGCCCGCACGGTGCGCTACCGCGCGCTGGACTCCGACTTCATTGTCGACCTGCCGCTCGACCCGATGCACGGGACCGTCGGGGTCGCGCCGGCGCTGGGGGAGGTCCGCAACTCGCTGGCCCCCGGCGACTGGGGCGGCAACATGGACACCCCGGAGATGCGCGCCGGGGTCACCTGTTACCTCCCGGTCAACGTCGAGGGCGCGCTGTTCAGCTTCGGCGACGGGCACGCCAGGCAGGGCGAGGGGGAGACGTGCGGTGTCGCGGTCGAGACCGCGATGGACACCGCGCTCGTCGTCGACGTCGTCAAGGGACACCCGTGCCGCTGGCCGCGGATCGAGAGCGACGACTACCTGATCACGACCGGCTCGACCAAGCCGCTCGAGGACGCGTTCCGGATCGCGCACGCCGAACTGGTGGGCTGGGTCGTACAAGAAACCGGCCTGAGCACGCTCGACGCGTACCAGCTCGTCTCCCAGGCCACGCTGACGCCGGTGGCCAACGTCGTCGACACCGTCTACACGATGACCGCGAAACTCCCCAAGTACGCGCTGCCGGGAGTGACCGCGATGGGCGGCGTCCACGCTCGACTCCGGGCCATCGCCGCGGCCTGGCGGGCACAGCAGTCATGAGTGACCCCGAAGCGCCGGACCTCGACACCGCCCTGCTCCTCTGCGCCGCCGCGCTCGCCACCGCGAAGGAGGTCGGCGCGCTGGTATCGGTCGCGGTGGTGGACGGCGGAGGCAACCTCGTCGCGTTCGTCCGGATGGACGGCGCCGAGATCGCCGGGCCCACGCTGGCCGTCGACAAGGCCTACACCGCGGTCGCGCACCGGGTCTCGACCGAGGTACTCGGCGTCCTCGCCCGGCCGGGCGGGCCGCTGCAGGGCCTCGCCTCGGCGGCGGGCGGCCGGTACATCTGCTTCGGGGGTGGCAAGCCGCTCTGGGCGGGCGGCCGGGTCGTCGGCGGCATCGGCGTCAGCGGAGGGACTGTCGAGCACGACGTCGCGTGCGCCAAGGCCGCGGCCGACAAGTGGCCCTACCCGGCTCCTACGGATTCCGCACCATGAACTCATTGGCCGTTCGGGGGACTTTGTGTAACCACCTGAGAGGGGGAGCGTTACCGAATCGGTCGGCATCTACCCATACTTTCCGGCGCCAAATCCCCCGAGCCCCCCTAGCTCGGCAGAATCGCGTTCGTACCAACCGCTGCGGCAGCGGAGCCCGAGTTACGGGACGGACGTGGATCATGCTGATGAATCGCGAGCGCATGGGCGCCGCGTTACCGGCATACGAGATCGGCGAGCGCATCGGCCGAGGTGGTTATGGCGTCGTGTACGCCGCCCGCCATCGTCGAATCGGCTGGCAGGCCGCGGTCAAAGTCCTGGCGGACGGGGATACCGACACCCTGCTCAGGGATCGGTTCCTCGCCGAGGCCACCGCACTGGCCGAACTCGACCACCCGCACATCGTGCGGATTCATGACTTTGTGGAGCACGACGGACTCTGCCTGCTGATCATGGAGCGGATCAGCGGCCCGATGCTGCACCAACGTCCCGGGTTGACCGCGTTCGAGGCCTGCGGAGCAGGTCTCGCCGTCTCCGACGCGCTGGCCGCCGTCCACCAGCGTGGTCTCCTGCACCGCGATATCCGTCCCGAAAACCTGCTCTACACCACCGATGGAACGCTGAAAGTCGTGGGATTCGGTACGGTTTCCGATGGTGCGTCGCTCGTCAGCGCGGCGTCCGGGACGCCCGCCTACACCGCTCCGGAACGGATCCAGGGTTTCCGCCTCGGCCCGGCCACCGACGTCTACTCGCTCGGCGTCCTGCTGTACGAGCTGTTCAGCGGGCACCTGCCGTTCAGCCGGGATCTGCCGCTCTCGGCGTTGCTGCACCACCACGTCAACGTGCCCGCGCCCTGGCTGTCCACCGTGCCCCGGCAGTTGGCAGCGGTCATCGACCGTTCGCTGAGTAAGGACGCCGGTGACCGGCAGCGGTCGGCGCACGAGTTCGCCGTCGAGCTGGGCTATGCCGCAGCCGCAGCTCTCGGACCGGACTGGCTCGACCAGGTCGTCGTCCCGGTGCAGGTCAGTGCCCGGGTCCGGGACGCCGCACGCGGCCGGAACGCGAACTCGAGCGGCGGGTCGGCGACCACCGATCCGCGGCCGCAAACGGCCAGGGCGAGCGTCCCGCTCCCGTCGCTGACCGGTGCCCCGACGAGTGGTGCGCCGACGAGCGGTGCCCCGGCGAACGGCAACGGTGCGGCGGCCGCGCTGGCTGCGCCGACCAGCGGCGCTCCGGTCAGCGGGGTGCCGGTCAGCAGCGTCCCGATCAGTGGAATGCCGGTGAGCGGCGCGACCCCGCCGCCGCCCGACCCCGCGGGCGCGCCGCCCCGCGAGCGGAATCCCGGCCGCCACGCGCAGCTCCCTCCGGACGATCGACCACCCGCTGACTACGAGTACGACTACGACGAGGAGCAACGGCCGCGTCGGCCGTGGTACCGGCGCCCGTGGGTGATCGGGGTGGCGACGCTCGCGCTGATCGGCGCCGCGGCGCTCGTCGTCATCGCACCGTGGAACGCCGGCAGCGACGACGGGGGCCTCGCGATCCGGACGTCCACGCCGCGTGGGGTGCTCGTCGGCCCGTCCGGCGACCTGTACGTCAGCGACGTCTCCAACCGGCAGGTCCGCAAGATCAGCCCGTCCGGCACGGTGACGGTCGTCGCAGGCACCGGCCCGAACGTCAACCCGGGCTCCGGTGGTGACGGCGGACCGGCCAAGGATGCGCAGCTGTCCTATCCCCAGTCGATGGCGCTCGGCCCCAACGGCAGCCTCTACATCGCCGACACCGCGGAGCGCCGGATCCGACAGGTCACCTCGGACGACAAGATCCGCACGGTGGTCGGTGCGAAGCCGACCGCCGACGAGGCCGACGACCTGACCGACCCGCAGGCCGCCGCGCTGCCGAACTTCTTCGTGATCGCCACCGGCCGCAACGGTCAGCTCTACATCGCCGAGTCCGGCAGCGGCGCGCCGCGCATCCGCCGGCTCGGCACCGACGGCCTGGTCACGGTCGCCCAGAACCCCGCCGAGGAGACGCCGGAGGGTGGCACGCCGGAGGGTCCGGCGCTGGAGTCGATCCGATCGATCGCGGTCGGCAGCGACGGGCGGATCTACATCGCCGACCGCGGGCACCACCTGATCTGGGGCTACCAGCCCGGCACCGAGATGACACAGGTGGCCGGTGGCGGCACGCTCGCGGACTGTCCGTCGAAGGTGGTGTACAACGGTCCGGACACGCTCGCGGTCGGCGACGACGGAGCGCTCTACGTCGGCTCGTACGGCCTGTGCGAGCTGCGCAGCGGCGGTTCCGCGCGCGAGCTGGTCAGCGGCCGGTACATCGACGCGGTCGCGGCGGGCCCGGACGGCACGGTCTACTTCATCTCACGCAACACGGTCTTCAAGCGGACGTCGTCCGGTGAGCTGACCGAAGTAAGCATCAGCTGACAAAGGGAGAGTGCATGGCCGATCGGCGGGTGGGGCGAATCCGCGACTTGGACGCCCGGCGCGTGAACCTCGACGGGTTCGCGGTGGAGAACGCCGATCTCGGCCTGGTGGCGCTGCGCTCGCCGTACGACCCGGAGCCGTCCCTGCGGCTGGTGGACGGCCGGGTCGTCGAGCTGGACGGCGTCGCCGAAGCGGACTTCGACACGATCGACGCGTTCATCGCGGCGCACGGCTTGGACCTGAGCGTCGCCGAGGAGGCCACGGCGTTCTCCGACGTCGAACTGGCGCGTCTGTTCGTGGATTTCGCCGTGCCGCGTGCCGAGGTGGTGCGGCTCGTGGCGGGGTGCACACCGGCCAAGCTCGCCCGCGTCCTGGCGCTGCTCCGACCGGCCGAGCTGACGATGGCGATGACCAAGCTGCGGGCTCGCCGGACGCCCAGCAACCAGGGCCACGTGACGAACCGCGCCGACGACCCGCTGCTGCTCGCCGCCGACGCCGCGACAGCCGCCGCCTACGGTTTCCGCGAGCTGGAGACCACGGTGCCGGTGCTCGCCGACGCGCCCTCCAACGCGGTCGCGGTGAGCGTCGGCGCCGCGGTGGGCGCCGCCGGGGTGCTCGTCCAGTGCTCGGTCGAAGAGGCGCTGGAACTCGAACTCGGCCTGCGCGGCTTCGTCTCCTACGCCGAGACCGTCTCGCTCTACGGCACCGAGGGCGTGTTCACCGACGGCGACGACACCCCCTGGTCGAAGGCGTTCCTGACCTCCGCGTACGCGTCCCGGGGCATCAAGATGCGGGTGTCGTCGGGCGCCGGCGCCGAGGTGCTGATGGGCGGCGCGGAACGCCGCTCGATGCTCTACCTGGAGTCGCGCTGCGTCTCGCTGGCCCGTGCGATCGGCGCGCAGGGTGTGCAGAACGGCGGGATCGACGGGGCGTCGGTAGCGGCGGCCGTTCCCGCGGGCGTCCGGGAGCTGATGGCCGAGAACGTGATGGTGATGGCCCGCAACCTGGAGGCCTGCACCGGCAACGACGCGCTGATGAGCGAGTCCGACGTCCGCCGCACCTCGCGGACGCTGCCGATCCTGCTGGCCGGCTCCGACTTCGTCTGCAGCGGCTTCGGCACGATCCAGCGCTACGACAACATGTTCGGCCCGAGCAACTGGAACGCCGAGGACCTCGACGACTGGCTCGCGCTGCAGCGCGACTGGGGTGTCGACGGCGGTCTGAAGACCGCCCCGCCGGAGTCGCTGGGCGCGCTGCGGCGCCGGGCCGCCGAGGCGGTGCAGGCGGTGTACCGGTGGTTCGGCCTCGCGGACCTTTCTGACGAATCGGTGGACGCCGCCGTGGACGCCGTCGGCTCCAAGGACCTGGTGGGTGACGACGCGCTGAGCGTCCTCAACGCCGCCCGCACGATCCGGGAGTCGGGCCTGTCGATGGTCGACGTGGTCACCGCGCTGGCCGAGTCCGGGTTCGAGGAGGAGGCCGAACGCGTGCTGGCCATGCTCAAGGCCCGCGTCGTCGGCGACTACCTGCAGACCGCGGCGATCTTCGACTCGTCGATGAACGTGCTCTCGCTGGTCACCGACCCGAACGACTACGCGGGGCCGGGTACCGGCTACGAGCCGTCGGAAGCCAGGCAGGCGGAGATCGACGACATCCGGCAGGCCCGCTCGGTCGAGGACCTCCGCGCCGAGCAGGCCTCCTGGGCCTCCTCCGAACTCTCGGTGGTGGGGCCCGCGCTTCCCGGGACCGACCCCAGGGAGGTGCTGGTCGGCGTCTCCCCGGCGACCGGCCGCGAGATCTGGCGGACGCTGTCCGGCCTACCGGTGGTCGACGTGCTCCGCGAGATCCTGGCCGGGATCGAAGAGGAGGGGTGCGTCGGCCGTGTCGTCCGGATCAACGACACGCTCGACCTCGGCATGGTCGGGCTCTCCGCGGCCCGCTTGGCCGGTTCCGGCGTCGCGGTCGGGCTGCAGGCCAAGGGCACCGCGCTGATCCACCGGCGCGACCTGCCGCCGCTGGCCAACCTGGAGCTGTACTCGGTGGCACCTGCCCTGGAGCGTTCCCACTACCGGCTGCTCGGGGTGAATGCGGCCCGGCACGCCCGCGGCGCCACACCCGAACCGGCCAAGAACCCCTATACCGACGAGGCGATCGAGGCCCGGTACCACACCGCGGTCGTGTCGCTGGTCGCCGTCGAGCGCGGGTGCTGCGCCCCGCTCGGCCCGGACGAACTGAAGGTAACGGATGAATCCTTTTCGACCGGCGACAACTGAGGCCGCCTCACCTCCGAGCACGCCGGAGGTTGAAAAGGGTTCATTGACCAAGGCGTTCTCCGGGCGGCCGTTGGACTCCCTGACGCTCGACGCCGTGCGGGCCGGTGAGGTGACCACTGACGACCTGCGGATCCACCCGGAGACCCTGGAGCACCAGGCCCAGGTCGCGGAACAGCACGCCAACCCGCAGCTGGCCGCGAACTTCCGCCGGGCGGCCGAGCTCACCGCGCTCGACGACGCCGACGTGATGCGGATCTACGAGGCGCTGCGGCCCCGGCGCAGCACGTTCGAGGAGCTCGAGGAGATCGCGGCCTGGCTGGACGCCCGCAACGCGCCGATCAACGCGGCGCTGGTGCGGGAGGCCGCCGAGGTCTACCGCCGCCGCGGCCTGTGCCGGTGACACCTCCGCTGGTCGCCGGCGTCGATATCGGAAACGCCACCACCGAGGTGGTGCTCGCCGACGCCACGACGGGCACGCCGGTGGCCTGGGACCGGACGATGACCAGGGGCGCGAAGGGCTCGCCGTCCTCGGTGCAGGGTGCGGCTGCGCTGGTGCGCCGGCTGGCCCGGCGGGTCTCCGGCACCGTGGCGCTGGCCGCGGTGGCGCCGCTGCGCCCGGTCAGGACGTCGGCGGCCACGGTGCCGGAGCCGCCACCCGACACCGGCCGGTTCCGGGTGCTGACGGCCGGTGTCTCGTCGCCGGGCGGCTCCGGGGTGGGCATCGGGCGGCCGGTGCCGCTCGACGAGGTCCCGGCGTCCGGTGAGCCGGTGGTCGCGCTGGTGGCGGTCGGCTACCGGGAGGCCGCCGCCCGGCTGCGTGCGCTGCTCTCGGCGGGGGCCCCGATCGTCGCGGTGCTGCTCGCCGCCGACGAGGCGCGGCTGGTCGCGAACCGGCTCGGCGCCCCGGTGCCGATCGTGGACGGTGTGGACCTCGCTGCGGTGGCCGGATCCGCGCTGGTGGCGGTCGAGGTGGCTGAGCCGGGGCGTCCGCTGCGGTCGTTGACCGACCCCCTGTTCCTGGCCACCTCGTTCGGGGCCACCTCGTTCGGGGCTGTCCCGGCGGACAGCGGCGCGCTGCGCCGGGTGGCGCGGCAACTGGCCGACGTCTCCAGCGCGGTGGTGACGGTCGGCGGCTCCGCGTCCGACGTGTCCTCGGAACCGCTCCCAAGTCGAGTGTGGACGCCAGACGGCGCGGTTTCCCTCGCGGAGGCGGCCCGTCTTCTGGCGGACGCTCGGCCGGGCGCCTTCGCACGCTACGCCCTCGACGGCGGGGATCCGATCGTGGTGGCCGACCTCGCGGTCGTGGACGTCGGCGCGCTCGCGTCGTCGCTGCTGTTCCGGGCGGGCACGAACGAGGGTGGTTACGCGCTGGCGGGCCTGCTCCCTACGGCCGGTCCGGTACCGGCCGACGTTCTGCTCGGCAGCGCGCTGGGCGTGCCGGTGGTGTGCGCCACCAGCGAGGCGACCGCGGCGCACGTCGGTGCGGTGACGACGCCCGGCGCCCCGCCGGACGCCGTCGTCGTTGATCTCGGCGGCGGCACCGTCGACGTGGTCCGCCCCGAGGGGGAACGGGTGGTGGCCGGCGGCGGTGACCTGTTGACCGCTGCGGTCGCGCTCGGGCTCGGCGTGACCCGCGGCGCCGCGGAGTGGGCCAAACGCGGCCCGGCCGTGCGGCTGGAGACACCCCAGCTCGCGACGCAGGAGGACGGCGACAAGACGTTCCTGCCGGTGCCGCAGCAGGCCGGGGCCGTCGGTTGGCTGGCCGCGCCGGGACCGGCCGGGCTGCTGCCGATCAGCGTCCGGATCGGACCGGCGGAGTGGCGGTCGTTCCGGCTCGCGCTGAAGCAGGCCGTGCTCGGTACCGCCGTCCGGCGCGGGCTGCAGGACGGCGTGACCGGGACGGTGCTCGTGGTGGGTGGTCCCGCGGGTGACGACGAGGTGCTGCGCATCGTCGACGCCGTGCTGCCGGACGGCGTCGGGCTCGGGCGCGGCAACGTCGCCGGTGCCCTCGGCCACCGCTACGCGGTCGCCTGGGGTCTCGCACTCGCCGCACTCGCGGCACTCTGAGCGCGGCTCGGCTCTACGTACCGGCGAGGCGTTCGACGACCGGGGCGAAATCGTCGATCGAGGTCGCGTTCAGCGTCACGTAGGAGACACCGAGCGCGTCCCGGCGCCGGGCCAGCCGATCGGCCATCTCGGCCGGGGACCCGAGCAGCACGGCGATCGACCCGGCCGCCGCCAGCTCGGCGGGTGTACCGCCGAGCCACGCGGAGACCCCCGGCACCTCACGCTCACCCACGATCACCAGGTTCGTCGCGAGCTCCACCTGGTCGAATCGGTCGCCGGCGGCATCGCGCACCAGCGTGACGACCCGCTCCAGCGCGGCGTCGTTCTCCGAGGGTGGCAGCGCGAACGACACCGTGTCGGCGACCTGCCCGGCCAGCGTGAGGATGCGGGTTCCGGTGCCGGCGATCAGGATTCGCGTCGCGTCGCCCTGCTCGCGGACCGCCCGGACGACGTCGGCCACCCGGTCGACTCGTTCGGCCGGCGGTGGCAGTTCGGTACCGAGGATCGCGGCGAGTTCGTCGGCGCCCGGGCGTCCGGTGCCGAGCCCGAGCTCGAAACGGCCCCCGGTCAGGCGGTCGAGCGTCGTGGCGTCCCGGGCGATCGACGTGGGTTGCCGAACCGGCGCGACCAGGACGAACGTCCCCACCCGCAACGTCGTCGTCGCCCCGGCGGCCAGCGCGGCAGCCGGCAGCGGCGATCCCAGATCCGGCGTGTCGGGAACGAGCAGCGTGTCGTAGCCGAGCGCCTCGGAACGGCGGGCGAGAGCGACCCAGGCGTCGCCACTCAGGTTCGGTGCCGCGACGAGTCCGAATCGGAATTTTCGGTCGGTCATGCCGTTCCTCCCACGATCGTCTATGGCTGTAACGACCCGGAGAATCCGCCGCGTATTCCGAAGTGGGCAGCCGTTGTCGGGTTGAGACTTGGTGCGCGTTGTGGCTGACGTGCCGGACATGGAGGATTACTCCCGGTCGTCGCGTGGAGCTGGAGCCGCTAACTGAAACGGACCCCGGATGATCGTTGATCGGGCGCGTATCGAGGAGGCTCTACCCGGCTACGTGCTGGGCGAGGAACTCGGGCGTGGCGCGTTCGGTCTGGTCATCGCGGCGCGCCACCGCAGGCTGGGCCGGGAGGTCGCGGTCAAGGTGCTCGCCGGAACGGGCGATCGGGCATCCGAGGCTGACCGGGCATCCGAGGCTGACCGGGCATCCGAGGCCGAGCAGCGCTTTCTGGCCGAGGCGCAGGTCCTCGCCGAACTCGACCACCCGCACGTCGTCCGGCTCTACGACTACGTGGAGGGCGAAGGCCTCTACCTGCTGGTGATGGAGCGGTTGAGCGGTGGCAGCCTCGGCGCTCGCGGCAATCGCCGGGTGACGCCCGAGTACGCGTGCGGCCTCGGGCTCGCGGTCGCCGACGGCCTGGACGCCGCCCACCGCCGCCGGGTGCTGCACCGCGACGTCAAGCCCGACAACCTGCTGTTCAGCGGCGACGGCACGGTCAAGGTCACCGACTTCGGCATCGCGAAGCTCCTGGACCGGACGGCGGCGGCGTCGAGCACGTTCGTCGGCTCGCCGGTCTACATGGCACCGGAGCAGGCGTCGCTCGGACGCCTCGGGCCCGGCACCGATTTGTACTCGCTCAGCGTCGTGCTCTACCGGCTGCTCACCGGCCGACCGCTGTTCTCGGTCGACCTGCCGCCCGCGGCGATGCTGCTGCAGCACCTGAGCCAGCCACCGCCGCCGATGCCGGACGTCGCCACCCGGGTCGCGGCCGTTGTCCTGCGTGGGCTGGCCAAGGATCTGGACGAGCGGCAGCCGACCGCGCGGGCGTACGCCCTGGACCTCGCCACCGCAGCGGCGGAGGCGTTCGGCTCGGACTGGCTCGCCCGCGCAGGCCTGCCGGTGCGGATCGACGACGAGCTGCGCAGCGCCGCGCAGTCGTCCGGCCCCGGCCGCGGTGGGCTGGTGCGTCCGTTCGAGACCACGGTCGGCCGCCGACTGCCGGATTGGCCCTGGGGACCGCCCCCGGCCCGCCTGGACGAGGTGCTGCGGGACGAACCGCCGCCCACCGCCGCGACCGTGCGCCTGCCGGTACTGCGCGACCGCCCCGCACTGCCACCCGCCTCGCCCGCACCACCAGCCCTGTCCGCACCACCAGCCTCGCCCGCACCGCGCGACCCACCGGCCGACGAGGCGCGGATCGGCCAGGACGAGGTGACCTGGGGCGGCGAAACCCGCAGCACCACCAGCGCGCTCGTGGTCACCGCAACACCGCAGTGGCTGCTCGGCAAGCGCCCGGACGGACGCTTCCCGGCGCTACCCCGGCGGATGCTGGCGATCGGAGCGGCGGTGCTGGGTGCGGCCCTCGCCGCGGTCGTCGTCGGGCTGGGCGCGAGCCGATTCGCCGAGCCTGCCGTCGTCCCCGGGCCGGGCGGCATCGTCACGGACGGCACGACGGTCTACGTCTCCGACCCCGTGCGTAGCGAGGTCCGGAAGTTCGACTCGGTGCGGGTGAGCCGCGACGGCGGCGTCGTCGTCGCGGGCAACGGCCGGGAGGGGTTCTCCGGCGACGGAGGCCCGGCCGTGCGGGCGTCGCTGAGCAATCCGGCCTCGCTGGCCGTCGACGGTGCAGGCAACCTGTACATCGCTGACCTGGGCAACCGTCGCGTGCGCAAGGTCTCCACCGACGGCCGGATCAGCACGGTGGCCGGCGGCGGCAGCCGGCCGGTGAACGGCCGCACACGCGGCACCCGGGTGCGGCTCTCCGAGCCGTTCTCGATCGCCGCGAGCAGCCAGGGCGTGCTCTGGATCGCCGAGCAGCAGCGCAACCAGGTCAGCCGGGTGCGGTCCGACGGGACGATCGAGGCGTTCGCGGGCACCGGCCAGCGGGGGTTCGGCGGTGACGGCTTCTACGCGAGCTGGGCGCTGCTCAACGCGCCGACGGCGCTCGCCGTCGACTCGTCCGGGGTGCGGCTGTTCGTGGCCGACCAGGGCAACCGGCGGATCCGCGTGGTTCGGGTCGGCTCCGGTTTCATCCGGACGTTCGCCGGTGACGGTACGAGCGGGCCGCTGCGCAACGACGTGCAGTCCACCGAGGTCGGGGTGGAGGCCGTCTTCGCGCTGGCGGTCGCCCGGGACGGCAGCCTCTACTTCGGGGGGAACGACGCTCGGCGGATCGACCCGGAGGGTTTTGTGCGGCCGGTGGCGGGGCTGCGGACGGTCGGGATAGCGGTCACCGACGACGGCGACGTCTTCCTGGTGACCGAGGAGCGGACCGGGTCCGGGGATCGCGTCCACCGGCTCTATCGCCGCACGGCGGAAAGTCGGCTGACCCGGCTCCCGTGGTGAGGGAGAATCCGGGCAGTGACTACACCTTTGGTTACCTCGGTGAGCAGGGACGCGGAACACCGGTTCAGCAAGCGGGCGGTCCCCGAGATCGTGTTACTGGCCGGGCTCGGTGTGGAGGGTGACGCGCACGCGGGCGTCACCGTGCAGCACCGGTCCCGGGTCGCGGCCGACCCGACGCAGCCGAACCTCCGCCAGGTCCACCTGATCCAGAGCGAGCTGTTCGACGAGCTGGCGCCGCAGGGCTTCGACGTCGAGCCCGGTGGCCTTGGCGAGAACGTGCTGACCCGCGGCGTCGACCTGCTGGCGCTGCCGACCGGCGCCGTGCTGCGCCTCGGCGCGGACGCGATCGTCGAGATCACCGGCCTGCGGAACCCGTGCGGACAGATCAACCGATACCGGTCGGGCCTGCTGAAGGCCGTCCTCACCACCGACGATCTCGGCGCGGCGGTGCGGAAAGCCGGTGTGATGGGCATCGTGCTGACCGGCGGCACCGTCCGTACCGGCGACCCGATCGAGGTGACGCTGCCGGCGCTGCCGCACCGGCCGCTGGAACGCGTCTGAGCCGCGGTCGGTGAATCCCCGCATACCGCCGACGGTCCGGACGTAGTGTGAAGAGGTGGACCAGCGACCACTTCGGGTAGCTGTCGTCGGATCGGGCCCCTCGGGCATTTACGCTGCCGAGGCGCTGACCCGACAATCCGACGTGGCGGTCGAGGTCGACGTCCTCGACCGGCTGCCGACGCCGTTCGGACTGGTCAGATACGGCGTCGCGCCGGACCACCTGAGCATCCGCGGCATCCGGGAGACGCTCTGGCGGCTGCTGCGGAACCCCTCGGTCCGGTTCCTGGGTAACGTCGAGATCGGTGCCGACGTCTCGACCGACGAGCTGCGCAGGCACGTCGACGCGGTCGTCTACACGTTCGGCGCGGCCCGCGACCGGCGACTCGGTATCCCCGGCGAGGACCTGCCGGGCAGCCTCGCCGCGACCGACTTCGTGGCCTGGTACTGCGGCCACCCGGACGTGATCCGCGGGCCGGTGGAAGAGGCGCTGCGGCCGGCCCGCTCGGCGGTCGTCGTCGGCGTGGGCAACGTGGCGCTCGACGTCGGGCGGGTGCTGGCCCGCTGCGGAGCGCTCGACCACACCGACATGCCCGAACACGTCCTGAGTGCACTCGGCGGCTGCCCGGTCCGCGACATCCACCTGCTCGGGCGCCGGGCTCCGGCCCATGCCGCGTTCACCACGAAGGAGCTGCGGGAACTCGGCAAGATCGACGGAGTCTCGGTGCACGTCGACCCCGCGGACCTGGCGGCGCACCCGGTGACGGACGCGCTGGTGGCGAGCGATCGTGCGGTGGCTCGCAACGTCGACGTCCTGCGGGGCTGGGCGGGCAGCCCGGACGGCATCGGTAACCCGACCAGCGTCCACCTGCGGTTCTTCACCAGGCCGGTGGAGATCCTCGGCACCGACCGGGTCGAGGGCGTGCTGGTCGAACGCACCGCGCTCACCCCGGACGGGCGGGTGGTCGGCACCGGTGAACAGGCGGTGATCGAGGCGCAGCTGGTGGTTCGGTCGGTCGGGTATCGCGGGGTGCCGCTTCCGGGCCTGCCGTTCGACGCGTCCGCCGGTGTGGTGCCGCACGAGCGGGGACGGGTGGTGCGCGACGGGGCGCCCGCGCCGGGGGAGTACGTGGCGGGCTGGATCAAGCGCGGGCCGACCGGCGTGATCGGCACCAACAAGTCCGACGCGCACGAGACGATCGAGACGCTGCTCGCGGACGCTGCCGCGGGTAGGTTGCTGCGAACCGAGAGCCCCGACTCCCTCACCACGCTGCTCGCCGACCGCGGTGTCCGGGTGTTCACGCTTGAGGACTGGCGAACGATCGACGCCGCCGAGATCGCGCTCGGCGAGAGCCGCGGCCGCACCCGGACGACGCTCGCGACCCGCGCTGAACTGCTCGACGCCGTCGACTCACACCAGCGCATCTGCTGAGCGAACGTCGCGGGCGGCCACCGCCTGGGCGGCCAGCGGCACGATCGGCGCCGCACACGCCACGAAGAACCCGGCCAGCACCGCCCACCCGTAGGCGCCGAGACCACCGACGAGCGCCGCGACCACCGCGGGCGCGAATTCCTGCACCGCTCCGGTGAGCGTCGCGTTGAGGCCCTGGTACTCGCCGCGGCACTCCTCACGCATCAGCGGTACCGACACGCCCCACTGCCCGGACACGAACAGCAGCTCACCGGCGACGTGCAGGAGCCCGGCACCGAGCACGATCACCGCCGCCCACCCGGCTCCCACCCAGGCCGCCGGAACGAACGCCAGGCAGCTCGCCGCGAGCACCACGCCGCTGAGCGTCGCCGCGCGTGCACCCCGCCGCACGGTGACGACCCGGGCGCTCACCGCGCTCTGCAGTGCGGCGATCAGGATCGAGCTCACGATCACGGTCGTCGCGGCGACGGCCGGGGACGCGTCCGTAGACGACACCACCCAGAGCGGGATGCCGACCGACTGCACCGCCCAGCAGGCTGTGAGCGCGGTGATCGGCAGCATCACCGCGAGGTAGCGCCGGTCGCGGATCGCGGTACCGCGCAGCCCGGCCCACCGGCTGATCCGCCGGCTGGTCGCCGTCTCCGGCACGCCGACCAGCAACGACGCGTTGACGACGAACGTCGCCGCGTTCCCGACGATCGCGGCCGCGTAGGCCCACGGCCGGTCGATCGCGAGCACCGCGGCACCGAGCCCGGCACCGACCGTGTTCCCGGCGTGCACCGCCGCCCGCGAGCGCGCCAGCATCCGCACCCGCTCGTCACCGCGGAACAGCCCGGTGATCAGCGCGTTCCCCACCCCGGACCCGACCACCTGGGCACCGTTGAACACCGCGGCGACGAGCGTCAGCGCGAGCACGCCGTCGACCGCGAGGAACGCCAGGCCCGCGGCGGCGCGGACCAGGTTGATCGTCACCGCTACCCGCCGCGCGCCCAGCCGGTCCGCGAGCGCGCCGCCGGGCAGCGACAGCACGATTCCCACGACCCCGGCCACCGCCAGCGAGAGCCCGAGCTGACCGGCGGACAGCCCGACCACCCGGGTCAGGTACAGCGCCCAGATCGTGAACCACAGCCCACCGCCGACCCCGTTGATCGCCGTGCCGGTGAGGAGACGGGCAGCAATCACGCGCTCATGTTTCATGACAACCTGAATTGTCAATGTCGGCTAGCGTCAAACCTCGGAGGCGCGATGACTGACGTTCTCAGCGCGATCGGCGACCCGATCCGCTTCGAGGTGCTGCGACAGCTCCTCGCCGACGACGGGCCGGCCCAGGCGGCGCTCGCCGAGCGGCTCGGCGTCACGCCGTCGCGGCTCGGCAACCACTTGGCCGCGCTGCGCGCAGCCGGTCTGGTGGATCCGGTGCGGGCCGGCCGGTCCACCCGCTACACACTGCGCAATCCGGACGCTGTGCGCGCGCTCGTCGGCGCAGTGGACACCCTCGCCGGCCAATCGCCCGGATCCGTTGACAGGGCAGCCGTTGATGCCGCGGCCGGCAACGCCGCAGCCGCTAAGGCCGCTGTCGGCAACGCCGCAGCCGTTGGCGCCGCTGTCGGTGACGCCGCGGCCGTTAACGCCGCGGCCGCTGCCGTCCGCATCGCGGCGCGCGCGGCTGCGGGCGCAGGTGCAGGGGCGGGCGGCAGGCTCTCGCCGTTCGCCCAGGCCCGGACCTGCTACGACCACCTCGCCGGTGAGGCCGGCGTGCGGGTGCTCGACCGGTTGATGGCGGACGGGGCGCTGATCCCCGGCCCGGAGCCGGAATCGGTCCTGCAGCCGGGGGCCACGCTCCCGGCCGCGCTCGAGCGGCTCGGGGTGGACTATCCGCAGGTGGGGCGGCGCAAGCTCGCCGTGGGATGCCTGGACGCCACCGCTGGGCGCCCCCACCTCGGCGGCGCGTTGGGCGGCGAGATCCTCCGCAGCTTCCTCCGCCGCGGACTGCTGCTGCCCGGCCCGGTTCCCCGCAGCCTGATCGAACACGCCGCGCTCGAGCCGCTCCTCGGCTAGCCGATCGCGGGCTCGATCGGACAGCTATCCACAATGCTCGATCGGCGCCCGCGCCGCCGGTGGAAAACGATTTCTGTCGTACGTGAGTGCGATAGTGATTGGCATGAGTTTCTCGCAGGTGAGCGCCCTGATCAGCGGCGTACCGGTCGGCCCGGAGCTGATCGCGGTACTGGCGGGGATAGGGCCGGTGGAGCGTCGGACCACCGACGAAGCAGGAGTGCCGGAGGCTCTGCCCGACGCGAGCGACCAAGTACTGGTCGCGCAGGCGTGGCAGAAGGCGCAGGCCTGGCTCGACGCCCGACTCAACGACGCGGTGTTGCAAATCGCCGGGTCGCGGATCGGGCCGGAGGACGAAGACTGGGGGCGCGAAGAGGTCGCTGCCGGGCTGCGGTGGTCGAACCTCGCCGCGTCCGACCGCATCGAGGTCGCGCGTGCGCTGGCCAGCCGGTGTTTCCTCACCCGACGTGCCCTGAGCGAGGGCCGCATCACCTACCGGCACGCGGTGGAGATCGTGCACGCTCTGGAGCCACTGGACGACGAGCGTGCTGCGGAGGTCGAGGCCCGGCTCCTGGACTCCGCCGAGAAGAAGACCCCGGCGCAGCTCGCACGGCAAGCTCGAAGGGAGGTCGCGAAGGCCGATCCGGACGGAGCGGAGAAGCGACACCGGAAAGCGCGCAAGGGCCGGCGGGTGGACTTCACCCCCGTGGCCGACGGCATGGCCGAGTTACACGCGATCCTGCCCGCCGACGACGCTGCCCGTCTGCGCGCCGTCGTCGATCAGTTCGCCGGTCGCACCCGGGTCGGCGGCGACACCCGCACGATCGACCAGCGTCGCGCCGACGCGCTGGTCGCCTTGGCCGAGATCGGCGCCCTCACCGCCTCCGGCCTGATCCCCACGGCCCCCGCCACGGCCACGCCCGCCACGGCGCCCACCACGGCCGGGCCCGGCACAGCGCCCCCCACGGCCGCGCCCGCCACGGCCGCGCCCGCCACGGCCGCGCCCGCCACGGCCGCGCCCGCCACGGCCGCGCCCGCCACGGCCACACCCACCACGGCCACCGGCGGCGAGACGTCCGACCGGGCCGCTGAGTTGATCGCCAGGGTCCTCGCCGGCAAGCACGCCGTCCCACCGCGGGTCGCCGTGACCGCGCCGCTCTCCACCGTCCTGGGAGTCGGCAACCAACCGGGCGATCTCACCGGCTACGGCCCCGTCCCCGCGTCGATCGTCCGCGAACTAGCGGCGGATGGCCGTTGGGGAAAGTGGATAACCGACCCCGGTGGCGTCGTCACCGACCTCGGCCGAACCACCTACCGGCCAACCGCGCGGCTCGCCGCGCTCGTTCGGGCGACCTATCCCACCTGTGTGTTCCCCGGGTGCTCCCAGCCGTCCTACCGCTGCGACCTGGACCACAACGTCCGCCGCGTCGACGGTGGTGAAACCAGCGCTGCGAACCTGGTGGCGCTTTGCCGCCGGCACCATCGAGCCAAGGACGAAGCCGGCTGGGAGCTCGTTCACCACCCCGCCACCGGCGCCTGCACCTGGACCAGCCCCGCAGGCCACACCTACACCGTCGATCCACCCGATCAAGGTGACGAATCGGAAGCCCTGCGAGTGCCGGCGGATTGGTCGCAGCTCCTCCCGGTGCCGGCGCGTGGCTCGGCAACCGCGCTCGCCGACGATCCGCCGCCCTTCTAGCTCGCAGACGCCCCGGCACCGGACCTACTCGAGGTAGGCCCGGCGCTGGTGCGTGCCACGGCATCGGCAACGGCGCGGCCCACTCGAACGGTGTCCGGACCCACCGCCATGACCAGCACAGCGGCCGGATCCACCAGCGGCAGCACGTCACACCGCACCCCATCCGCGGTGTGCTGCCGGACGGCGTCCACAGCAAAACCGGAGGGATCAACGGCGAGGGCCGTCGCCAGCACACGGGCGCCACCCAGCACGGCCGGACCGTCCCACCCGCGCGGGGCACCGGCGCCGACGTCCAGGTCCTGGGCGAGTAACGTCCGGCCACCGCGGCGGATCCGCCAGCGCGTCCGCAACCGACCGGGCTCCTCCTGATGCCGCCCGAGCACGAGCGTCTCGATCAGCGTCAGCCGGGCCGACTCCACGAGGGACACGTCCAGCGTCGCCACGTGATCGGCGCCGGAAGCCACCACCAGCGGCTGCGGCTCCCACCGCAGCGACGCCTCGGCGCCGACGTGCAGCGACACCAGCGCGTGGCTGGTGCCGCCGTGCGCGCCCGGCAACGCGAGCGCAGCGCCCGCCGAGCCAACGGTCAGCGACGCGCCGTCGCCCACCGACACGGTCAGGTCGGTCTGGTCACCGCCGAGCGGACCGGCCGCCCCGGTGACCATCGTCAGGCCGCGGTCGGTCTGCCGCAGCACGATCGGCGGCTGCGACGCGAGTTGCCGCAACACCGTGCGGCCGTCCACGAACTCGGCGACCGCACGCGCCGACGCCTTCACGAATCGGCCAGCCAGCGCTTCCGGGCATCCCGGATCCACTCGGCCACGGCGGACGCCGAAGGATCCTCGGTCAGCGACTGGAACACCACGGGCTTGCCCCGCCGCACCGCAGCGGCGTCCCTGTCCATCACGCCGAGGTCGGCACCGACCAGCGGTGCCAGGTCGGTCTTGTTGATCACCAGCAGGTCGGAGCCGGTGACGCCCGGCCCGCCCTTGCGCGGCACCTTGTCACCACCCGAGACGTCCAGCACGAACAGCTGCACGTCGACCAGGCCGCGGCTGAACGTCATCGTCAGGTTGTCGCCACCGCTCTCCACCAGCACCAGGTCCAGCGGGGCGAACGTCTCCTCGAGCCCTTCCACCGCGTCGAGGTTCGCGGCGATGTCGTCGCGGACCGCCGTGTGCGGGCAACACCCGGTCTCCACCGCGGCGATCCGCTCCGGTGCGAGCACACCCGAGCGCCGCAGGAAGTCGGCGTCCTCGGTCGTGTAGATGTCGTTCGTGACGACGCCCAGCTGCAGCTCGGGGCCGAGTGTCCGGCACAGCGCGGCGACCAGCGCGGTCTTGCCGCTGCCGACCGGGCCGCCGACACCGACCCGGAACGCCCGCCGCCCGTCGACCGGGGCGAGTTCGCCGGTGAGCGGCGCGTGCTGTTCGAAGACGTCGTGGTCGTGCGGTTCGCCGGTGGCGTGGGCACGAGCGTGAGCATCAGGAAGCAAAGAGACGCACCTCCGAACGAGCGTGGGCCTGCGCGAGCAGGTCCAGTAGGGGAGCCGACGGCGCCGGGAGCGCGTCCGTCGGTTGGTCGGCGTAGCGGGCGGCTTCTGCCACTACCGCGTCCGCCGTCGTGGCGAGCGCCGCTTGCGCGGCGGTGAGGGCGAGCGGATCCAACCCCAACAACCGCACCGCAGCGGACGCCGGGCCGCTGACCGCTCCGGCCACGGCGACCGCCGCAGCCTCAGCCGGGGTGCCCGCTGCCGCGTGAACGGCCACGCCGAGCGCGACCGGGTGGTGGGGGTGCGTGCCCAGGGCGTCCAGCAGCGGGTGCGGGAACGCGCGCCGGGCGACCCTGAGCAGCGCCCGACCCTGAGCGCGGGACACCGCGCGCTGAGCGGGCGCCGGAGTCCGAGCGTCGACCTCGGCGTCGAGCTCGGCCCACCCGGGGGACGCGCCGCTGGCCGTGGCCGGGCTGCGGTCGGCCTCTGCCGCGAGGTGCGCTGCGCGGGCGGCTACGGCGGCGGCCAGCAGGCCTGCGGTGTGCAGGCGCCCGCGCAGGAACTCCACGACCTCGGCGAGGTCACGGCCGTGCCCGCCGACGAGGTCCGCGTCCACGGCCGGAGCGACCCCGCCGCTGTGAGCGTGGGCCCCGGCCGGTAGCCGGGAGTCCGCGAGCAACAACAGTGCTTGGCGCATCAGAACAGGAAGTATCGCTGGGCCATCGGGAGTTCCGCCGCCGGAGCCTCCTCGATCAGCTCGCCGTTGACGTACACCGCGAACGTGTCCGGGTTGACGCGGATCTCCGGGGTCGCGTCGTTCAGCGGCAAATCGGCCTTCCCCCGACGTCGCACATCAGCGACGGCGGCCAGCCGACGCCGCACGTTCAACCGATCGGCGAGGCCGTCTTCGATGGCGATCGGCGCCACGAAGTGGAGGCTCGTGGCGCTGGCGGCCGTGGGCCGCGCGCCCCACATCGGTCGCGGCAGGACCGGCTGCGGCGTCGGGATCGACGCGTTCGCATCACCCATCTGCGCCCAGGCGATCATCCCGCCCTTCACGACGACGTGCGGCCGGACGCCGAAGAACTTCGGCTCCCACAGCACCAGGTCGGCCAGCTTCCCGACCTCGACCGAACCGACCTCACCCTCCAAGCCGTGCGCGATCGCTGGGCAGATCGTGTACTTCGCGACGTACCGGCGAGCCCGGAAATTGTCGGCCGGACCGCCGCCCGACAGGTGGCCGTAGCGGACCTTCATCGTGTGCGCGGTCTGCCAGGTGCGCAGAACGACCTCGCCGACGCGCCCCATCGCCTGGCTGTCCGACCCGATCATCGAGATCGCGCCCAGGTCGTGCAGGACGTCCTCGGCGGCGATCGTCGACGGGCGGATCCGGCTCTCGGCGAACGCGAGGTCCTCGGGCACCGCCGGGTTCAGGTGGTGGCACACCATCAGCATGTCGAGGTGTTCATCGAGCGTGTTGACGGTGTGCGGCCGGGTCGGGTTGGTCGAGCTGGGCAGCACGTTCGGGTGGCTCGCGACCGTGATGATGTCCGGCGCGTGCCCGCCGCCCGCACCCTCGGTGTGGTACGTGTGGATGCCCCGGCCGGCGATCGCGGCCATCGTGTCCTCGACGAACCCGGCCTCGTTCAGGGTGTCGGTGTGCAGTGCCGCCTGGACGCCGTACTCGTCGCAGACCCGCAGGCAGGCGTCGATCGCCGCGGGGGTCGAACCCCAGTCCTCGTGCAGCTTGAATCCGGACGCCCCGGCGCGCAGCTGCTCGACCATCGATTCGGCGGAGACCGTGTTGCCCTTGCCCAGCAGCGCGACGTTGAGCGGGTAGTCGTCCAGCGACTCGAGCATCCGCGCCAGGTACCAGGGGCTGGACGTCACGGTCGTCGCCTTGGTGCCCTCGGCCGGACCGGTGCCGCCGGCGATCCAGGTCGTGACGCCGGAACCTAGCGCCTCCTCGACCTGCTGCGGCGCGATCAAGTGGACGTGGCTGTCGACCGCGCCCGCGGTGAGGATCTTGCCGTTGCCGGCCAGCACCTCGGTGGACGGTCCGATGACCAGCGTCGGATCGATTCCGTCCTGCGTGTCGGGGTTGCCGGCCTTGCCGATGCCGACGATCCGGCCGTCCTTGACGCCGATGTCGGCCTTGACGATGCCCCAGTGATCGAGGATCAACGCCCCGGTGATCACCAGGTCGGGGGCGCCCTCGGCGCGGGTCGCGCGGGACTGCCCCATCGACTCGCGGATGACCTTGCCGCCGCCGAACACGACCTCTTCACCGGCGGACGGGCCGCGCGACAGATCGTCCTCGACCTCGATCAGCAGGTCGGTGTCGGCCAGCCGGACGCGGTCGCCGGTGGTGGGGCCGAACAGCAGCGCGTATCGGCTCCGGTCGATGCTGTCGGTCACGCTTCGGGACCCCGTTCGTCGAGTAGGCCGGCGAACTCCGGCCGCAGGCCGGGCACGTCCCGAGTCCCGGCGATCGCGACCAGGTCGACCTCGCGGACGACGCCCGGCTCGAACCGGACGGCGGTGCCTGCCGGGATCGCCAGGCGGTAACCCCAGGCCGCACGCCGGTCGAACGCCAGCCCGGTGTTCACCGCGGCGAAGTGGTAGTGGCTGCCGACCTGGATCGGCCGGTCGGCGGTGTTCGTGACCTCGACCGTGAGCCGGTCGCGGCCGGTGAGCAGCGGCACCGGCTCTTCGGCGACCACGATCTCGCCGGGAATCATGGAATGGGGTGGTGGACCGTGACCAGCTTGGTCCCGTCCGGGAAAGTCGCTTCCACCTGCACCTCCTCGATCATCTCGGGGACGCCGTCCATGACGTCGTCCCGGCCGAGCACGTGGCGCCCGGCTTCCATCAGGTCGGACACGGTGCGTCCGTCCCTGGCTGCCTCCAGCAGGAACGAGGTGATCACCGCGACCGCCTCGGGATAGTTCAGGCGTAGCCCGCGCTGACGGCGGCGCTGCGCCAGGTCGGCCGCGTAGGAGATGAGCAGTCGTTCCTGCTCGTGCGGGGTCAGGTGCACAGCGTTGTCCTCTGGTTCGTCCGGGTCTCGCGGACCCGTCGGCAGTCCGCCCGGCAGCGTAACCGCGATGTGTTACCAGCGGATCTCGCCTCGCCGGTCCACCCCTGATCGCCGTTCACCAGCGAGCTTGCAACTTATTGGTACGTGTGTCAGAGTGTCGCTATGCGAGCTCAGCCGGTAGATCCCGATAGCCTGCCTTTTGACGATGCGGTGCGCGGTGCCCCGTCCACGCGCGGCCGGCTGCTCGAGGAGGTCGCCATGAGCACGGAGCCGCGCTTCCGAATCCCCCTGCCGCCGAACGGCGAGTGGACGGAGGCGGACCTCGACGCACTACGGGCTGACGTTCCCTACCGGACCGAAATCGTCGACGGGAACCTGATAGTGAGCCCCCGCCCCTCGCTCTGGCACAACGACGTTATCCGAGTAGTCGCGAATGCGCTGGTGGCAGCTGCCCCACCAGGCCTGTGGGCCTATCTCGAATCAGAGATCCGATGGTCCAACGGTGAGTACGTGCGTCATTCGCTCGCCCCGGACGTGCTAGTAGCTCCCAGGCACTTGCGTGACGAGCGGCAGCGCTATGCGCCGCCGGATCTCGTGCAGCTTGTCGTCGAGGTGGAGTCACCGTCCTCGACGAATATGGATCGTGAAACCAAGCCTCTGCGCTACGCGGAGCTCGGCATCCGGTCGATGTGGCGAATCGAGGACGGGCCGAAGCTGGTCGAGTACCGGCTCACGCGGGAGTCCGGTGCGGAGATCGTGCAGACCGTGACCACGGGTACGTTCACCACGGAGGTCCCGTTTCGAGTGACGCTCGACCTCGACATCCTTCGCTAGGCGTCGGCATCGTCGCTCGGAAATCTGGTCCGGCGGGCCAAGCGCCGGCGGCGGGCGAGCGCTACCACGTCCGCGACCAGCGTGTTCCACGCCGTCATGTCCTCGTCTTCGGGAAAGTGCACGGTCAGCGGCACGGTCGCTGCTGCCGCGTCCACAGACGGAACGGAATCGCCGCCGCGGTACCTGTCCTCGTCCGGCCCGCGGGTGCCGAAATGGAACGGGTGAGGATTGACAATGCTCCCGGGTAAGCCCTCCCACCCGGAGGTCAGCCGAAAGCTCGCCGTCGCAGGATCGGTCGCCGCGAGGAAATACGCTTCGGTATCGAACGGCCGGTCGACCGGCAGGATGGCCTCGATGCCGACCTCGAACCACGTCTGGCCCGTCACCTCGTCCGGATCTGGTTCCCCGATTGCCGCGCGGTATTGGCCCCATGCCCAGACCTGATGGGCGATGAGCGCGAGCACGCGCTCCCGGTCGATCGTCGCGGCGTGGGGCGCAATTAGCGTGAGCCAGACGGACGTGCGCGTCACGACCGTCAGCAAAAGGTCGAAGAGCACCGTCGGGGCGGTGGGGTTCTCGTCGATCAACCGCACTGCGGCGCGGAGGGTCCGAGGCTGGACGACGCCGTGGAGCTGCATCTCGACCAGGCCGGCGAAGACCGCGGCCACCTCGGGATCGTCCGGGATCGTGCCGCGCCAGGCGGCTGCGCCCGCCGACAGATGCGCGTCCACCCGCAGATCCCCGAGTAGTCGCGCCTCACCCCGAGCCGCCCAGTCGGCCGGACGCGTGCCCAGGTGCCCACGGGACGACGCGCGTTCGAGCACCCACCCCGGTCGTATCGTCAACGATCCGGCCACCGCTAGCCACGCCTCGTCGTCCAGCCCGGCACGCCACTGCCGCACCAGCGACCGCCACCACTGCCCGGTGTCGACACCGGCCGGCGCGAACGAGGACACCGGAACCGGCGATTCCAGCTGCGCCAGCAGCGACACCAGGTTGAGCGTGTAGATCGCGTAGTGGTCGATCGTGTCGCGCCCGGAGGGGTTGTACGCAGCCGGAGTCCACGGCCCGAGTTGGTTCCGGGCACCGGCCACCAGCGCCCGCAGCACGTCCGAGACGTCGCTGCAGACCTCGCCGATCAGCTCCAGGACGCGCGGGAACTTGAGCAGTGGCTCGTGGGAGAGCAGTGCCCGCAGCCCGTTGCTGTCCGGCGCCGCCGCGAACCCGAGGCCGGAGGCCTGAGCGTACGCCTGGCGAAGGAACTGCAGCTGAGCGGCCAGATGAGCGGCGACGAGATACTCGCCGAACGTCGAGTGCAGGAACTCGTACGTGGGCGGCAGTTCGTGCGACCCACCCTGCCGCTCGCCCGACGCGTGCACGAAGAAGAACCGGCCGACGGTCCGGACGGTGTGGTCGAGCGGCTCCTGCAACTCGTGCGCCCGGCTCGGCGACGCGCCGAGGAACGCCCCGAGGTCACGCTCCAGCTCCGGGCCGGTGGCGTACGGCCGGCCGCGGTTGACCATCGCGAACGCCGCCAGTGTCAGCGACCGGCGCCGGTCGGCCATCAGCGTCTCGGGGGACAGATCGCGCCCGGACTCCTTCAACGCCTCCCGACGCAGGAAGTGCGTGATGAGCTGGTCGTACAACGCGACGGTGGTCACGCCTGCCGTCAGCGGCGGCGCATCCGGGTCCGCTGTGTAGAGCGCCACCAGCAGCAGGAGCAACGGTTGGCGGGTCAGCTCCGCGAGCCCGGCGGGCAGCTCCGACGGCGGCGGGAGCGCCCGGAAGCTCCGCGGGTGGTTCAGCGCGTTCCAGATCGCGACCCACCGCTCGACCTGAGCGTCGTCGAAGCCTTCCAGCCGGACGATGATCGTGCCGGGCGGGATCTGAACCCGATCGGCCATCACGGTTCGCGAGGTCACGACGGTCGCGACCGGCCGCCCCATCGCCGCCTCTCGATCTTGGAACTCGGCGACCTCGAACAGATACCGCGACTGGGACGCCCCGCTCGCTTGCATCAACTCGTCCAGGCCGTCGAGCACGACCACCCGAGTCGTCCCGGCGGCCTCGGCGTCGTCGGCGATGTGCGGCCACCGCAGCCGGCCATGTCCCTCGCTGTCCAACGCCTCCTGGATCTGCGTGGATACGGCCGCATCCGCTCGTACGTGCCGCAGCGGGACCCGCACCGGGGTCCAGCCGGACACCGGCAGCCGGGCCGCGAGCATCTGGGTCAGCATCGACTTACCCGCGCCCGGTAGTCCGAGGACCAGCAGCGGGGACCCGGCACTCTCCGGCGAACACAGGTAGCCGGCCAGGAACAGCTCGGTGTCGGCGACCAGCGGCTGCTCGGCCCACCACCGCTCGTCGGACGGCCGCGCGCTTCGATCAGCGACCGCGACCCGGAGCCGCGGGGTGATGTACGCCTGCTCCACCGTGGGCAGCGTCGCGTGTTCGTCGGCGTGGAGCGTCGGATCGCCGAGCACCGGCCGTTCCAGGATGCTCCGGTTGAGCCGGCCCAGCACGTCCAGCGTGGATCGCGCCGGCGACGGTGTCCGGATGACCTCGTTCAGGAGCCGCTCGATGGCGTCGAGCCGGTCAGTGGCCCGGTGAGCGGCGCCGAGGAGATCGCTGCCCCAGGCGCGCAGTTCCCGACGCGTCTCGGTCGACTCGCCGAGCATCAGCCACAGGCCGAACTCGGGGACGTCGGCGGCCAGCCGGACGAACGCGCTCTCGTACGTGCCTACGGCACCCTCGGTGACCTCCGCAGGAAGCCGTACCGGGGACCCGGGATCGGCACCGGCGCCTGCCGCAGTGCGTCCAGCCACGAGTGAGGACCGAACCAATCCCCGGTCGTCAGGCCGATCTTCTCCGCGTCGGTGAATTCCAGGTCGCGGTAGTGCTCGCCGAGGTGCGCCTGCAGCGCTTCGAAGAACGAGGACACCACCAGGGTGGTGTGGGCCGCCGCGATCAACTGCAGGCGGTCGAAACCCGACGTCCCTAACAGCCTGTCCTGGACGCCGTCCAGCGCGCCACGCAGGAGCCGGACGCCGTCGTTCTTGGGGTCTACCAGGTCCAGGAATCCAGCGCCGAGCATCGCCGTCGACAGCAGGCCCTCGAGCCGGTCGAAGAGAGGGCGGTCGTACTTGCCGAGGATGCTGAGCGCCCCGCGGTAGGTGAGCGCAGGATCTACCCGCATGCGGGCAGGGTATCGGCTCAGATCACGGCCACTGTCGAATGTAGAGATTCGCGTAGACAAAGTTCGCCGCGCCTTTTGAAGCAGAATAACAATTAACCGGAATTAAGGTCGACGCCGGTAATCTTGCCGATCCGATGCGGCGCGCCCGGTACTTACGTTGATTCGGCCACGTTCACCAACTGCTGTAGGAACGGCCGATCACGGCTGGGTGCGAGCCCGGTCGACCGGTCCGGAAGGGCCACTTCGTTATGTCCTTGTCTCTCGCGGTTCGCCGCGTCGTCACCGCGGCGGCCGTCGTCGCGACCAGCGTCACCGGTCTGGCGATGACCGCATCGCCGGCCACCGCCGCGTGCGCCGACGTCGAGGTCGTGTTCGCGCGCGGCAGCACGGAACTGCCAGGTCTCGGCATCGTCGGGACGCCGCTGGTGAGGGCGATCCAGCAGAATCTGCCGGGGAAGACCGTGACGTCGTACGCGGTGAACTACGCCGCGAACGTCTCGCAGACCAGCGCCGGCCCCGGCGCCACCGACATGAGTAATCACGTCAAACAGGTTGCCGCGCAGTGCGCCAACACCGTTTTTGTGCTCGGCGGTTATTCGCAGGGCGCGAGCGTCACGGATATCGCGATCGGTATCCGGACGTTCCTCGGTACCGGCGGAACCATTCCGACGAACCTCGCGCCGCGGATCAAGGCGATCACGGTTTTCGGTAACCCGCTGCGGCTCTACGGACAGAACATCAACACGGCCAGCCCGCTGTACGGTTCGCGCGCCCGGGACGTCTGCGCGACCGGTGACCCGGTGTGCGGCGGCGGGTTCAACGCGCTGGCCCACCTGAGCTACCCGACGAACGGCTCGGTGACGAGCGCCGCTCAGTTCGCCGCGAACCTCGTCAAGGCGGGCTAGAGGGCGGCCCGCCGGGGGGCGAGCCTGACGGCCGCGCGCAAGGACTTGAGACCACCACAAGGTCGAGGCGTCCTTGCGCGCGGACGCAGCCTCGTCCTCGGCGGGCTCCAGGTCAGGGCAAAACTGTGGCCAGGGCTCGTGCGGCCGTGCGGAGGTCGTGACCGGCCGCCTCGACGTCGAGCGTCTGGAGCACCCCGTCGACGACGATCGTCCGCCCCTCGACGAGCAACCGCGCCAGCGGCGGCGGCGACGCGTACACCAGCGCATCCACCGGGTCGACGATGTCGGCGTGGAACGGCCCGTCCACCCGCCACAGCGCGATGTCGGCGCGCTTACCGACCTCCAGCGACCCGATCTCGTCCTGACGCCCCAGGCACCGCGCGCCGCCGATCGTCGCGATCCGCAGCGCGTCGCGAGCGGTCAGCCCCGACGGTCCGTACCGCAGCCGCGCGGCGAACAGCGCCTGCCGCAGTTCGTCGGCCAACCCGCCGTTCTCCTGCGACGCCGCCCCGTCGACGCCGAGCCCGAGCGGCGCGTCCGCCCGCACCAGCGCGGCCACCGGCGCGATACCGGAGCCCAGCCGCGCGTTCGAGCTCGGACAGTGCGCGACCCCGGTGCCGGCCGCGGCCAGCGTCGTCACGTCGGCATCGGAGAGGTGCACGCCGTGCGCGAGCCAGACGTCAGGCCCCAGCCACCCCACGTCCGAGAGGTACTCGACCGGCGTCCGGCCGAACTTCTCCCGGCAATAGTCGTCCTCGTCGTGCGTCTCGGCGAGGTGCGTGTGCAGCCGGATCCCCAGCTCCCGGGCCTGCGCGGCGGACTGTCGCATCAGATCCTGGGTCACCGAGAACGGTGAGCACGGCGCCGCGGCGATGCGCAGCATCGACCCCGGCGACGGGTCGTGCCACTGCGACACCGCCGACGCCACCGACTCCAGGATCGTGTCCAGGTCCTGAACGACGCTGTCCGGCGGCAACCCGCCGTCGGCGACGCCCAGGTCCATCGATCCCCGGGTCGGGTGGAACCGCAGCCCCACGGTGGACGCCGCGGAGATCGTGGCGCCCAGCACGTCGCCGCCGGAGCGCGGGAACACGTAGTGGTGGTCGGTGCTGGTCGTGCACCCGGTCAGCGCCAGCCGTGCGAGCCCGGCTCGTGCGGCGGCGCCCACGATCTCCGGAGTGATCCCGGCCCAGATCGGATACAGCGTCTTCAGCCACTCGAACAGCCCGTCGTCGACGGAGACCGCTCGCGTTGCCCACTGGTACAGGTGGTGGTGCGTGTTCACGAGCCCCGGCGTCGCCAGGCAGCCCGAAGCGTCCACCCGCTCGGCGTCCCCCGTGAAAGGACCAGGGCCGACGGCCGTGATCACGCCGTCGGACACCACGACGTGGCCGGAGGAGTACTCGGTGCCGGAGGCATCGACGGTCGCGACGGCGCAGCCGTCGTAGACGGTCACCACAGCTGCGGTCCCACGGTCGGAACCATCTGGTGGCGCTGGACCGTGCCCTGGATCAGCCCGTAGGGCTCGGTCGGCGCGACGTAGACCTGGTCGGGGTTGTCGAGCCCGAATGGCGTGAGGTCGACGAGGTGATGGTGCTTGTTGGGCAGCGAGAGCCGGATCTCGTCCACCGACGGGCACTGGTGGAGCACGTACGAGCCCATCGAGAAGAGCGTCTGCTGGAGCGAGAGGCTGTAGGTGGACGCGAACGCGGTGAGCAGCGCGTCGCGGGCCTCGGCGTAGGACTTACCCCAGTCGACGTCGGCCGAGTCGTGGTCCCACCACGCTTCCACCGAGGTCGCGAGCATGCGTTCCCGCGTCTCCGGCAGCGTCGTGTACTTGTCGCGGGGGAAGCCGTGGAACTCCGAGTTCGTCGTGTTCAGCAGGGTCAGGTCGCCGAGGCCGGACGAGACCGCGACGTCGTCCTCGGTCACGATCACTTCAGCGCGGCGAGTTTCGGTCCCGGCCCGGACGAACGAGTGCGGTGCCGGCTCGCCGTGCGGTGCCAGGCGCTCCCACGTGTGCTGCTCGATGTTGACCCGTGCGTGGTAGATCGCCTCCTGCGTCGTGACGAAGTGCTTTGCCAGCCGCAGAGCGAACGCCTCCGGCTCGCCGACGCCGAACTCCCTGGCGAACGCGTAGACGGTGTTCTTCTGCGTATCGGTCGGGAGCACCGCGCTGTTGTCGCCGGTGAAGTGGGTGTCGTCCAGATGACCGGCGAGCGCGGTCGCCACCGTGAAATCGGTGACGAGGTGCCGGTCGCCGTCGCGCTGCACGCTGACCAGCCGGATGCCGGCCTTTCCGTACTGGTTCGAGCCCAGGAAGAAACTCACGTCAGCTCCCGCGGTAGGTGGAGTAGGCGAACGGCGACAGCAGGAGCGGCACGTGGTGGTGTGCCGCGGTGTCGGTGACCTCGAAGACCACCGACACCTCGGGGTAGAACGTGCGCTGCCGTCGCGCGGCGAACCACGCTCCGGTGGCGAAGACCAGGCGGTGCACGCCGAGCCCGAGCTCGGTGGCGCCCCAGTCGGAGATCCGGCCGTCGCCGTCGGTCTCCCGGGTGGCGACCGGCGTCCAGGTTCCGTCGGACCAGCTGTCCCAGACGGTCCGCACGCCGTCGGCCGGGCGTCCGGTAGTCGCGTCCAGGACGTGCGTCGAGAGAGTCAAGGACGGACCTCCACTGATTCGTCAGCGAACAGCTTCTGCAGCCGCAGCCGGGTGATCGCCGCGAGCTCGCCGCGCACTACGTCGTGTTCGTGCGCCGGGTCGTTGTCCAACCGGTCCTGCAGGATGCCGAGCAGCTCTTCCGCCGACTTGCCCGACGCGCACACCAGATAGACGTGGCCGAATCGTGCCTCGTACGCGGCGTTCCCGTCGGCCAGCGCGGCCAGCACCTCGCCGTCGGCGTCGGCGACCCCCGCCTGCTCACCCTGGGACCACTTCTTCTCGGTGGTGGCGGCGTCCGTGGGGCGGTCACCGATCCGTGGGTGCGCGGCCAGCGCTTCCTCGACGTCTGCCCAGCTCAGCGACCTCACGATCGGGTCGGATGCGGCGAGGAGCGCGTCCAGACCGGGATACGGACGACCCGCCACGACTGCCCGCCCCCAAGCCGTCGAGGCGCAGCACGGATGCAGCATGGCCGCAGCGGCGTCGGCTTCGGCGGCGTTCAACTCGTCCACGCTGGTCAACGGTGCCCCCTGGAGATACTCGTCCGTGCTGCCATCCTGGTGTCCATAACACACCGCCCGACATGCTGATGCACTCCAAGCCCACCGAGTCGGAGGGATACCTCCTTGTAGGTTCCTCCAAGGAGGTGGACGGTGCTGCTCGGAGAGCTGCTCGAGACGGGTGACCTGGGGCTACGGCCGCTGGTGCTGCCGTCGGGTGCTGAGCGGCGGGCGATCGTGGACGTCTACACGACCGACCTGACGGACCCCGGCCGGTACCTGACCGGCGGGGAGCTGGTGCTCACCGGGTTGGTCTGGTGGTCGGCCGAGGCGGCTGCCGGGTTCGTGGATGCGCTGGTGGACTCCGGTGCGACGGCGCTGGGGGCGGGGGAAGCGGCCCTGGGCGGTGTTCCGGACGAGTTGACGGACGTCTGCCGACGCCGGGGGTTGCCGCTCTTCGCCGTACCGGCCTCGCTGTCGTTCGCCGAGATCACTCGCCGGGTGCTGGCCGGGAACGCGCCCGCCCGGCCGGTGGGGCGTCGGCTGCTGGCGGTGCTCGCCGGGCGGGCCGGCCTGAACCGGCTGCTGGACGTCGCGGCGGCCGAACTGGGGGAGCCGTGTGCGGTGCTGAGCCCGGTCGCGGGCGTGATCGCCGGTGCGCCGCCGCCGGAGCGCGCTGCGCTCGTCCACGCGGTGCTCACCGCACCGCGGCTCCCGGCGTCGGTGACCGTGGCGGGCCGCCGGATCCGGCTGCTGCCGGCCGACGCGCCCGACCGGCACCGGACCGTCGCCTGGTTCGTCGCCTGCCCGGCCGAGCTGGCCGACGCCATGGTGCTCGCCGAGGAGCTCGCCGGGCTGGTCGCGTTGGAACGAGCCAGGGTCGACGCCGGACGCCGCGCCGAGCGCCGCCTCGCCGACCAGGTGCTCCGGGCGCTGACCGCGGGCGGCGACGCGGCCGCAGAGCTGCTGCCGGCGCTGCGGGTCGCGGGGATCGGGCCCGGTACCCCGGTGACCGTGCTGGTCAGCGACGGTGAGCTGGGGGTCGCGGTGCTCGACGAGGTGCTCCGGACCGCGGTACCCGACCCGGTCGTCGGCGTCCGTGGCGGGACGACGTTGGCCGTCGTGCCGTCCCGTGACCTGACCGCGGACCAGCTGGCCGACGCCGTCCGCGCCGGGTACGCCGCGGTGGCAGCGGGTCTGGGCGGTGCCCGGCTGCCCACCGGCGTGAGCGGCACGGTCGCGGCCGGCCCCGCGCTGTTCGCCGCGTTGGAGGAGGCGCGGCACGCCGCCGGGCTCGCGGCGGCCCGGAGCGAGGCCGCCGCGGTGGTCACCGCCGACGAGATCGACTCGCACATGCTCCTGCTCGGCAGCGTCCCGGACGAGGTGCGCCGCGCGTACCGCAACCGGGTGCTCGGCCCCGTGCTCGCCTACGACAGCACGCACGACGCGGAGCTGGTCGCGACGCTGACCGCGTTCCTCGACCACGCCGGCTCCTGGAGCCGGTGCGCCGAGGTGCTGCACCTGCACGTGAACACGGTCCGCTACCGGATCGCCAAGGTCGAGCAGCTGACCGGCCGGAACCTGGGCAGGCTGGACGACCGCGTCGACCTGTTTCTCGCGCTCCGGCTGGGCTAGCGGCCCGTCGAGCCGTCGATCAACTCCCGGGTGATGTCGGCGTGACCGGCGTGGCGGCTGGTCTCCTCGATCATGTGCACGAGCACCCACCGCAGCGAGAGCCGGTGGCTCCGGTACTCCTCGGCGCACGGGGCGTCGAGGTCCGGCGCCGCCTCAATCAGCCGGTCGGACTCCTTCCATGCCTCGCGGTAGTCGTCGATGAGCTGGTCGACCGTCACGTCGTCAGCGACGTCCCAGCTGTGCCGGTCCCACTCGACGCCGGGGTCACCGGCCCAGACGTGGCGGAACCAGTACCGCTCGGCGACGGTCAGGTGTTTGACGAGCCCGGCCAGGCTGGTTCCCGACGGCACCACCGAACGCCGGGCTTCGGACTCGGAGAGGTCTTCGATCTTCCGGATGATGGCTTGTCGGAGGTAGGCGAGGAAAGCCAGCAGGGTTGCGGATTCATCACCGACGATGAAAGGAGTCCTGCGATCCGTCATCGCTCCATTGTGCGGTGCGACTCGTGGGTGAATGGTGTGTTTCGAAAGGGTGTCGCGACCCGTCACACGCCCGGTCACACGGGCGCGCCCGACGCTGGTCGTCGTCGGGGCCACGGGGGTCCCGCGACACCAGGAGAAACACATGCCGAAGTTCGTCATCGAGCGGGAGATCCCAGGCTTGGGCGCGTCGAGCCCGGAGGAACTGCGTGCGATCTCGCAGAAGTCGCGCGCCGTGCTGAACGAGCTGAGCCCGCACGTCCAGTGGATACAGAGCTACGTCACCGACGACAAGATGTACTGCGTCTACGTCGCCGATGACGCGGAGTTGGTGCGGGAGCACGCGCGCCGGGGCGGGTTCCCGGCCGACCGGGTGAGCGAGGTCCGGACGACCGTCGACGTGACGTCCGCCGAGTAAACGGGCACCGCGGGGAGGCCGGATGACGTTGCACATTCACCTTCTCGGCTCTCCCCGCGTCGTCCTGGACGGCGCCGAGCAACCGGCCCCACGCGGCCACAAGGTGTGGGGCCTGCTCGCGTATCTGGTGCTCCGGGAGACGCCTCCCGGCCGGGCCGACGTCGCCGGCCTGCTGTTCCCGACGGCTGACGATCCGCTGGCGGCGCTGCGGTGGAACCTGTCCGCGCTGCGGCGGCTGGTCGGGGATCCGGGCGCCTTCCGCGGTGACCCGCTGATCCCGAACTGGTCCGAGGTACCGACCGTCGACGTCTGGGGGCTGCGTGAGCGCGGGGCTACGCCCCCGCCCGGATCGGACCTGCTCGGCACGCTGAGGTTCGCCGGCTGCCCCTCGTTCGAGATCTGGTTGGACGCGCAGCGGCGGCACGCTCGTGGTGCGGTCGAGTCGCTGCTGCACGAGAGCGCGCTGGCGCTGTTGGCGGCCGGGGACGCGGAGCAGAGCGCCGAACTCGCCGGGCGGTTGGTCACGCTCGCGCCGTACGACGAGAACTACCACGTCCTGCTGGTCCGGGCGCTGGCCGTCGGCGGTCACGGCGTGGACGCCGCCCGGCGAGCCGCGGCCTGCCGGACGCTGTTCCGGAACGAGCTGGGCGTCGAGCCCGGCCCGGCGCTCGACGCGGCGATGGCCACCCGGACGGCGTCCACGACCACCGGGCCGGCCACCGGCCGCCCGGCGGTGCGGGCGCTGCTAGACGCCGGCGAGGCAGCGATCAGCGCAGGCGCGCTGGACCCCGGATTGGAGTGCCTACGGCGCGCGGTCGCGGACGCCGAACGGCTCGGTGACGGCGCGGTCGCCGCGGCGGCCTACACCGCGCTCGGCACGGCGCTCGTGCACGCCGCCCGGGGCAGCGACGAGGAGGGGGCGGCTGTCCTGCACCGGGCGCTGGCCTGCCACCGCGCCGAGCCGGCGTCGCTCGCCACCGCGTACGTCGAGCTGGCGTACGTCGAGTTTCTGCGAGCCCGCTACCAGCGGGTGGAGCCATGGTTGAGCTGCGCGGAGAGCGTGACCAGCGATCCGGCGCAGCGGGCGTTCGCGCTGTCCGTGCGCGGCAGCACGCGGTCCGACCTGGGTCGGTACGCCGATGCGCTGGACGCGCTGGACGAGGCCGCCGAGTGCGCCGCGGACGAGCGCAGACGGTCCTACGTGATGTCGATGGTCGGGCGCGTGCATTTGCTGCGCAGCGACCTCGACGCGGCGGCCGACGCGCTGGACGAGGCGCTGGAGCGCGCGTCCGGGAGCGGGTGGGTCACGTTCGTCCCGTGGCCGGAGGCGCTCCGGGCCGAGGTGGATCTGAGACGGGGAGAACTGAACACCGCACGGGGTCGGCTGGAGCACGCGTTCGCGCTCGGCTGCCAGATCGGCGATCCGTGCTGGGAGGGCCTCTCGGCACGTGGGCTCGGCCTGGTCCGGGCCGCCGAGGGAGACCTGTCCGGCGCGGTCGAGACGCTGCTGGACGCCAGGCGGCGCGCGGGCAGGCTTTCGGACGGGTACGTCTGGGTCGAGGCGTACGCGCTGGACGCGTTGGCCACGGTCGGTGCCGCCGCGGGCCGCCCGGAGACCGCCGGGTGGGTCGCGGAACTCGCCACGCTCGCCGAGCACAGCGGGATGGCGGAGCTCAGCGTGCGGGCCGCGCTGCACCGCCGGAACGCCGGTGCGCCGGGAGCCGCCGAGGCCGCCCGCGCCCTAGCCGCGTCCGTAGACAACCCCGCCCTGACCGCCCTCCTCAGCTAGGACAGCTCGTCCACAGGCCAGCGACCTAGTGCTCTAGCGCCTTGGTCAGTGCTGGGGGGACGGGGCGGTCGGGTTTGTCGGCGAGTGTCTCGGGCAGACCGGCGCCCACCAATACGCACCGCGCCGCCTCGGTCGGCAGCGCCGCCCACCAGCGGGACACCAGCGCGCTCCACCCGTCGCTCGCCAGCCGCCCGTAGGCACGCACCCGGGCCAGGCCGCCGTCCGGGAACACGTCCACCCGGAGGTGCGTCGCCCGCACCGCCGCATCAGTAGCGAACCAATGTGGGGTGTCGGGCAGCAGCGGACGCCGCTCCAGCAGCTCCGTCCACCCCTCGTCGCCGTTCGGGTCGTGGAGCCCGGCGTCCAGCGCCCGCACCCGCACCGCGCCCGGCGCGTTCCCGACGAAGTGCGTCGTGTCGACGACCAGCTGCCGGACGTGCCCCGGACCGGCGAGCCGGATCAGCAGCCAGTCGTTGCCGTCGCCCCGGCGGCGCCGCGTCTCCCACCCCTGGCCCATCGTCTGGGCCTGTCCGGGCAGTAGGACGTGGTCGGCGGGGGAGTAGAAGCGGTTGCTGCAGTCGTCGACCCGGCCACCGTTGTGCAGCGCGGCCAGGTCGAGCGGTACGCCCGCCAGACGCCGGGGATCGGGAACGGCGTCGCCCAGGATCCGCAGCCGGGCGACGCCGCCGTCCGGGGCGATGTTCAGCCGGACATGCGTCACCAGTGGCCCATCGGCGACGTCGATCCCATTGGCGCTGTCACCGGCGAGACGAACCCGACCGGTGAGCGGCACCCAGCCTTCGTCGTCGACGAGCGATGCGACGGAAGGGTAGCCGTCCACGTACCGGCCTTCCAGCCAGCACTCCTCGGGGTAGTTGCCGGTGAAGTGTGCGGTGTCGACGATCGCCTGCCGGACGAACCCGGGAGCACCGAGCCGGACGATCGCCCAGTCGTGGCCGGGCGTGCGCCGACGGCGAGTCTCCCAGCCGTCGTAAACCTGTCCCTTGTGGCCGAACGTGTGCGACTGGAACAGCGGCGCATCCGGCCGGATCAGGTTCTCCTTCTCCGCGAACGTCTCGTCGTTCGCGGCCACGACCGCACCCCCGAACGGACGCGCAGCGAGGTCGATCATGCGTTCCCCCTGGTGAGCAGCTGTCCGGTCGGCTCGTCGCCGGTCACCCGGCGCCCCCGCAGCCAGGTCTCGCGCACGATGCCGGCGAGCGGACGGAACGCGTACGGCGTCACCGGATGCCGGTGGTGGAGCTGCGCCGGGTCGACCACGCGCCCGGCGTCCGGATCGAAGACGGCAAAGTCGGCGTCGAACCCCAGCGCTATCCGGCCTTTGCGCCGGAGACCGGCGATCTCGGCCGGTCGCTGCGACATCCAGCGGGCGACGTCGGCCAACGTGAACCCGCGGGTCCGCGCTTCCGACCAGATCGCCGACAGACCGACCTCGACCGACGCGATCCCGCCCCACGCGACGCCGAAGTCGCCGATGTCGAACCGCTTCAGTTCCGGCGTGCAGGGGGAGTGGTCGGACACGATGCAGTCGATCACGCCGTTCCGAAGCCCTTCCCAGAGGAGCTCGCGGTTGCTCGCTTCCCGGATCGGCGGGCAGCACTTGTACTGCGTCGCTCCGTCGGGCACCGCTTCCGCGGTGAAGCTGAGGTAGTGCGGGCAGGTTTCCGCCGTGATGCGGACGCCGTCCCTGCGCGCCGAGACGATCATCGGGAGAGCGTCCGAGCTCGACAGATGCAGGATGTGAACACGAGCGCCAGTCCACCGGGCCAGCTCGATGACCTGCGCGATCGCGACGTTCTCGGCGCCACGCGGCCGGGAGGCGAGGAAGTCCGCGTACCGGTCGCCGCGAGCGGTCGGGGCGCGGTCGATCGCCTGCGAGTCCTCGGCGTGGACGATCAGCAGCGCGTCGTAGGAGTGCAGGGCTTTGAGCGCGTCCTCGAGCTGCGACGGGTCGACCGGCGGGAACTCGTCGACGCCGGAGTGCAGCAGGAAGCACTTGAACCCGAAGACGCCGGAGTCGTGCAGTCCGCGCAGGTCCGGCAGGTTGCCCGGCACCACGCCGCCCCAGAACCCGACGTCGCAGTGCACCTGACCGGCCGCGGTCTTGCGTTTGAGGGTGAGGGCGGACACGTCCGTGGTCGGCGGGATGCTGTTCAACGGCATGTCGACGATCGTCGTGACGCCACCGGCGATCGCAGCCCTGGTCGCGGTCGCGAAGCCTTCCCACTCGGTGCGGCCCGGCTCGTTGACGTGCACGTGCGTGTCGACGACGCCGGGCATCAGCACGTGATCGTCCGGCAGCGTCACCTCGTCGGGGGCGGAGAGGTCGGCGTCGAACGGCTCGATCGCCACGATCGTGCCGTTCGCGACACCGATCGCCCGGTCGACCTCACCGGTCGCGGTCACCACCCGCCGCGCGCGGATCACCACATCCAACAACGAGACCCCTAGTGCCGTGGGCGGGACAGCCGCCGGAGCTGTGGGACGTCGAGCGGCACCTCGTCCTCGGTGAGCGCGCCGCAGTCCAGGCCGCGCAGGATCACCGCGGCGAGCGCGCGGGCGGTTGCGGGCTCGTCGACCACTCCGCCACCGTGGGAGGAACGGGCGAGGTAGGTGGTCAAGCGGGTAACAGCCGTGGGAAGCGCGTCCCGGAAGAACACGTAGGTGGCCAGGTACCGGGTGACCAGGTGACCGGGGTGCATGTCCCAGCCTTGGTAGTAGGCCCGCTCCAGCGAGCGGCGCACCAGCCGCGCGTGGTTTCTCCAGGCGGCGTGCACGTCCGCGGTGGAGCCGGTCGGCATGACGTTCGTCGATCCGTCCACCGCGGGCACCCCGGCCTGCACCGCGGCCAGCAGCATCACGGCCTTCGCGTGGTCGGCGACCGGGTGATCCAACGACTGGAACGCGGCTGCGACGCCGAGCGCGGCGCTGTAGTCGTAGGTGCCGTAGTGGATTCCGGCGCAGCGCGGGCCGGCAGCGGTGACCAGTGTGGCCACGGTTGCCGCGCCGGTCGCCCCCTGGATCGCCGAGGGCAGCTCGATCTGTAGTTCGACGCCGATCGTCCCTGCCGTGAGCCGGTGGGCGTCCTCGATGGCCTCGACCACCGAGAGCACGGCCTCTACCTGCGCGACCGAGGAAACCTTCGGCAGCGTCACGACGAAGCGGCCCGGGAGCATCGGCGGCAGCTCCCGTCCGTCCGGCAGAGCCGCGCACAACGACCCGACCAGCAGGTCCAGCGTGCGGACGCCACGCCGCCGGTCACGCGCCTCCATCGACTTCACCCGGAGCCCGAGCGAGAACGGCCCCCCGTCGCGTCCGATCAGCGCCGCGATGGCCTGACCGGCCTTCTGTGCGTCGGCGTCCTCGTCGGTGTCCGGGCGGTAGCCGTACCCGTCCTCGAAGTCGATCCGCAGGTCCTCGATCGGCTCGGTGGCGAGCTTGACCCGGAGCCGGGGAAGGGCATCCGCGACCGCGCGTTCCGGCAGCCCGGTGGCGGCGGCGAGGTGGTGCGGGTTCGGGGCGTGCTGGTCCAGCAGCGCGAGCGCCTCGGTTCCCCAGCGGGCGGGCAGACCGGCCGCGAACTGGTCGGCAGGCACGTACACGGTGTGCACGGGTTGACGCCCGGGAGCGTCGCGTTCGTGCTGGACCTTCAGCGCGGCGTCGGTGTCGGCCAGCCGGACGTCGAGCGCGTTCAGCAAGTCGTCCAGCATCAACGGACCAAGGCGTACGCGGGCAGCGTGAGGAAGTCGACGAACTCGTCCGCGAGTGCCACCTGCTCGAACAGCGTCCGCGCCTGGTCGTACCCCTCGCCGAGCTTCGCGACCTCCTCGTCCAGGAGCCGGCGGACCAGGGCCTCGGTGACCGGCTCGCCGGTGTCGAGGATCGTGCCCTGGGCGATCCACTGCCAGACCTGGGACCGGGAGATCTCCGCGGTGGCGGCGTCCTCCATCAGGTTGTTGATCGCGACCGCGCCGAGCCCGCCGATCCACGCCTTGAGGTACTGCAGCGCGACCGAGACGTTCGCCCGGACACCGGCCTCGGTGACGTCGCCGGGGGTGTTCGCGACGTCGAGCAGGTCGGACGCGGCGACGTGGACGTCCGGCCGGAGACGGTCGAGCTGGTTGGGCTTGTCGCCCAGCACGGCGTCGAACACCTCTTGACAGACCGGGACGAGATCCGGGTGGGCGACCCAGGAGCCGTCGAACCCGTCGCCCGCCTCGCGCTCCTTGTCGGCGCGCACCTGGGCGAGCGCCTTCGCGTTCACCTCGGGGTCGCGTCGGCTCGGGATGAACGCGGCCATCCCGCCCATCGCGAACGCGCCGCGCTTGTGGCAGGTGGCGACCAGCAGCTCGGTGTAGGCGCGCATGAACGGCGCGGTCATCGTCACCTTGCCCCGGTCCGGGAGGACGAACTCCGGCCCGGCGTCGCGGAAGTTCTTGATGACGCTGAACAGGTAGTCCCACCGTCCGGCGTTCAGCCCGGACGCGTGTTCGCGCAGCTCGTAGAGGATCTCTTCCATCTCGAACGCGGCGGTGATCGTCTCGATCAGGACGGTGGCGCGGATGGTGCCGTGCGGGATGCCCAGCGCGGCCTCGGAATGCGTGAAGACGTCGTTCCAGAGCCGCGCCTCGAGGTGGCTCTCGGTCTTCGGCAGGTAGAAGTACGGGCCGCTGCCCCGGGCCAGGAGTTCTGCGGCGTTGTGGAAGAAGTACAGCCCGAAGTCGACCAGGCCACCGGCGATCGGCTCGCCGTCGACCGTGACGTGCTCCTCGTCCAGGTGCCAGCCGCGCGGGCGGGTGACGACGACCGCGAGGTTCTCACCCAGCTGGTACTGCTTGCCGCCGCTCTCGAAGCTCAACTCCCGTCGGGTGGCCCGATAGAGCGAGATCTGGCCGCCGACGACGTTGTCCCAGTGCGGGGTGTTCGCGTCCTCGAGGTCGGCGAGCCACACCTTCGCACCGGAGTTGAGCGCGTTGATCGTCATCTTCGGGTCGGTGGGACCGGTGATCTCGACCCGCCGGTCGAGCAGGTCCGCCGGGGCTTCCGCGACCTTCCACGACGGGTCGTCCCGGATCGACGCGGTCTCGGCGAGGAAGTCGAGCTTGCCGGTGCGGGCGATCTCGGCGCGCCGGGTCTTCCGTCGTTCGAGCAGCTCCGTGCGGCGGGCACCGAACGTGCGGTGCAGATCGGCGAGGAACGCCAGCGCTTCGGGCGACAGGATCGTTTCGGCGCCGTCGACCGTGGTGGGGCTGGTGTTCACACCGCTCGTGCCAGTCACGTTGCGCCTCCTCCGGTGGGGTGGACCGTTACACCGTAGGCGCCGTGCACCCCTGGCTGACAAGGTGCGAGGCGGATATATCCGCCGCGTCGGCGGTAGGCGCTTTTGGAGGAATCTCTAGTGGCGGAGGTCGGCGTTGAGCGTCCGGGCCCAGGGCGCGTCAACCTCGTGGGCGCCCATCGAGACGACGACCGTGCAGAGCGCGCCGGTGGCGAAGAAAGCTTGGACGTCCTTCTCCGGGGCGCCGGAGACACCGCTCGCGTACTCGACGAGGCGTTCGTAGCCTTCGCGGACCGCGCGTTTGACCTCCGGGACGGAGATCGCGGCGCACTGAGCGTGCATCTGGAGCAGCAGGAGGTCCTGATCGGCGATCAGGTTCGCGTAGGCGCCGCCCATCGCGTGGAGGACCTCGGCGGGGCTGGGCGCGCTCGTCCCGTCCGTTCCTGCGGCAACGTCGGCGCCCTGGGCGAAGCTCTCCTGGATGCGAGCGAAGCAGCGCTCGACGACGGCCGCGAAGAGCGTCTCTTTGTCCGGAAAGAGCCGGTACAGGTAGGCCTGCGAGATCCCGGCGGCCCGGGCGACCTCCACGGTCGTCGTGCCGAAGTACCCCCGGGCGGCAAAGGCGCTGATCGCGGTCGACAGCACCGTCTCCCGTCGATCCTCAGCGGTGGAGAGCGTGCGCACCATGTGAGTAGTCAACCACACTATCCGCGACAACTAAGTGTGGTGTGGGCGATCGCCCACACCACACTTAGTTGTCGCCCCCGGTCGCGCCTAGGGCGCTCAGCGGATTCGGGCTCCGGAGATGGCTCGGGCGATGACGAGGCGCTGGATCTCCGACGTACCCTCGAAGATCGTGTAGATCTTCGAGTCGCGGTACATCCGCTCCACCGGGTGCTCCCGGCTGTATCCGGCGCCGCCGAGTAGCTGCACTGCCCGCTCGGTCGCCCACACCGCGACCTCGCCGGCCTTGAGCTTGGACATCGAGCCCTCGCCCGCGGTGAACTCCTTGCCGGTGCGCCCCATCCAGGCCGCCCGCCACACGAGCAGCCGCGCGGCGTCGATCTCCATCTTCATGTCCGCGAGCGCGAACGCGACGGCCTGGTTCTCGATGATCGGACGGCCCCAGGTCTCGCGTCCCTTGGCGTACTCGAGCGCGTACTCGTACGCGGCCCGCGCGATGCCGATCGCCTGCGCGCCGACGGCCGGGCGGCTGACCTCGAACGTCCGCAGCGCGGCCTGGCCCTTGCTGCCGACGCCCTCCCGGGCGCGGGCCAGCTTCTCGTCCAGCTTCTCCTTCTCGCCGAGCAGGCAGTTCCCGGGGATCCGGACGTCGTCGAGGAACAGGTCGGCGGTGTGCGACGCCTTGAGGCCGAGCTTCTTGACCTTGCGCGCGGTCGAGAGCCCCTTCGTGCCGGGCGGGATCACGAACCCGGCCTGGCCCCGCGAGCCCAGCGACGGGTCGACCGACGCGATCACGACGTGGACGTTCGCGATGCCGCCGTTGGTGATCCACGCCTTCGCGCCGTTGATCACCCACTCGTCGGTTGCCTCGTCGTAGCGGGCGCGGGTCTTCATGCCCGACACGTCCGAACCGGCCTCGGCCTCGGACACCGCGAACGCGCCGAGCTTCGGGTCGGACTCGTCGCCGAAGCACTGGGGCACCCACTCCGCCAGCTGGTCGGGCGTGCCGGAGGCGAAGATGCCGGCCACGGCCAGCGTCGTGCCGAAGATCGACATCGCGATCCCGGCGTCACCCCAGAACAGCTCTTCGTTGACGATCGGCAGCGTGAGCCCGGTCTCGTCGCCCCACCAGGTGGCGAGCGACTCGAAGCCGTAGAGGCCGATCTTCGCGGCCTCCTGGATCACCGGCCAGGGGGTTTCCTCCCGCTCGTCCCACTCGTGCCCGGCGGGGCGCACGACGTCCTTCGCGAATCCGTGCACCCACTCACGGAGTTCGTCTTGTTCTTCGGTCAGGTCAAGGCTGAACATCGCGTCCCTCGTTCTGAGCGGGCTCGAGTTTTATGAGAGGCGCCTACTGACTAGTAAGCTTACTCGCGAGTAGATTACTGACCAGATGGGTAGGCTGCAACCGTGACCGGCCCCTCCAGACGTCTTCCGCGGCGTGTGCGCGAGCAGCAGATGCTGGACGCCGCCACCGCCGTCTTCTCCGAGCGGGGCTTTCACGCCGCCTCGATGGACGAGATCGCCGAGCGTGCCGGGATCTCCAAGCCCATGGTCTACCTCTATCTGGGGTCCAAAGGGGAGCTGTTCAGCGCCTGCATCCGTCGCGCCGGTGCCCAGCTCACCGAGGCGATCAGCGCGGCAGCCGACCCCGAGCTGCCCGCAGAGCAGCAGCTCTGGGCCGCGGTCCAGGCGTTCTTCCACTTCGTCGGCGCGCATCGTGACGCCTGGGCGGTGATGTTCCGGCAGGCCCGCGGTGAGGGTGAGTTCGCCGGTGAGGTCGCGTCGATCCGCAGCCTGGTCATCGGCAACGTCGCGGACCTGTTCGCGCGGGCGATCCGCTCGGCGGGCGCGCTCGACCCCGGCCCCGACGAGTTGCTGGCGCTCGCCCACGCGCTCGTCGGAACCGGCGAGTCGATGGCCGAGTGGCTGCTGGACCACCCGGCCGAGGAGCCGGGAACCGCCGCCACCCGGCTGATGAACGTGCTCTGGATGGGGCTCGGCAGCCTCATCCAGGGTGAGGTGTGGCGGACTCCGGCGCCGGTGCCACCCGTCCCGTGAGGTGCGGGCGTCCCTTCGACGCCACCGACAGGTCCCAGCCACCGCCGGACGCCTTCGCGCCGAAGTCCACGGTGGCCGGCAGCAGCACCGGCTTCCCGAACCTCACGTCCACCGTGTACGCGTCCGGCAGGCGTCCGCCGAGCGCGGCCAGGCAGCGCGCCTTCACCCACATGCCATGCGCGATCGCGCGCGGGAAGCCGAACAGCTTCGCGGTGAGCGGATAGAGGTGGATCGGGTTCCGGTCGCCGGAGGCCGCGCCGTAGGCGCGCCCGCATCCGCCGGATACGCGCCACACCGCGGTCGGTGGAACGACGACCGCATCCGACGCCGGGCCGGCGGCGGTCTCGTCCCCGGAGCCCCGCCGCAGGTAGGTGGCCGTGCCGTGCCAGACACGCTCGTCGCCGACGCGGGCCTCGGTGACGATGTCGAACTGACGTCCGCGCCGGTGCGGCCGCAGGTTCTGTGCGCCGACCGTGAACGTCAGCGGCTCACCGGTGCCGATCGGGCGGAGCTGGGTGATCGTGTTGGCGATGTGGACGATGCCGGGCAGCGGGAACGGAAAGCCCGGCTCCGACATCAGCGCGATCGCGAGCGGGAACGCCAGCACGTGCGGGTAGGTGCCGGGCAGCGTGCTGCCCAGCCCGAACCCGCAGACCCGGGCGTACTCGGCGAGCCGCTCTGGGTCGACGCGCACATCGCGCTGGACCAGCCGGGTGTCCGAGAGCTCCTTGCCACCGCCGCGTTTCAGCAGCGCCTTCGGGTAGAGGATCGCGAGGTTGGGAGCACGATCGAGCACGCGTGTCGGCGGCGCCTCGGCCGCGGCGTCGCGCGGCGTCGCGTCCGCATCGTTCGTTGTCATCAGGCGCCCAGCAGGCTCTGGCCGCAGACGCGGACCACGTTGCCGTTGACCCCGGCGGAGCCGGGGGAGGCGAACCAGGCGACGGTCTCCGCGACGTCGACCGGGCGTCCGCCCTGGGTCATGCTGTTCATCCGGCGGCCGGCCTCGCGGATCACCAGCGGCACCGCGGCCGTCATCCGGGTCTCGATGAAGCCGGGCGCCACCGCGTTGATCGTGCCGCCGCGGGAGGCCAGCGTCGGCGCCAGCGACTGCACCATGCCGATCACGCCGGCCTTGCTGGTCGCGTAGTTGGTCTGTCCCATGTTGCCCGCGATGCCGGCGATCGAGGACGTGGCGATGATCCGGCCGCCGGTGCGCAGCACGTTCTGGTCGAGCAGGACGTCGTTGATGCGCTCCTCGCTGCTGAGGTTGACGTCGAGCACGAGGTCCCAGCGGGGGGCGTCCATGCGGCCGAGCGTGCGGTCGCGGGTGACACCGGCGTTGTGTACGACGATGTCCACGCCGTCGACGAGATGCTCGGCCAGCGTTCGGGGGGCGTCGTCGGCGGTGACGTCGAGCGTGAGCGTCGAGCCGCCGATCCGGGCGGCGACCTCGGTCAGCGCGGACTCGGCGGACGGGACGTCGACGCAGACCACGTGCGCGCCGTCGCGGGACAGCACCTCGACGATCGCCTCGCCGATGCCGCGGGCGGCGCCGGTGACGACGGCGACCTTGCCCGCGAGTGGCCGCTGCCAGTCGTCCGGAGCCTGAACGTCCGCACCCCCGATCCGGATCACCTGACCGGAGACGTAGGCCGACCGGCCGGAGAGCAGGAATCGCAGCGTCGACTCGACGCCGTCCTCGGCCCCCGGCGCAACGTAGACCAGCTGCGAGGTGACGCCGCGCTTCACCTCCTTGCCGGTCGAGCGCGTAAAGCCCTCCAGGGCGCGCTGGGCGGTGGCTTCGCGGAAGTCGGCGCAGTGCTCGGGCGGCGTGCCGAGCACGATGATCCGGCCGTTCGGCGCGACCGCGCGGACCTGCGGGGAGAAGAAGTCGTAGAGCGCGCGGAGCTGTTCGCTGCGGGTGATGCCGGTGGCGTCGAACACCAGCGCGTGCGGCTTGACGCCGTCCGGGCGGGCCTCGGCGCGCGGGCCCGGCTCGCGGACGGAGATCTCCGCGGCGGCCAGGATCGGGCGGATCGACTTGGCGAGCCGGCCCCCGGGAGCCGCGCCGAGCACGACCGGGCCGGCGGCGACCGGGTCACCCGGCCGGTGGCGGCGGAGAACGGGCGGCTCGGGCAAGCCGACTCGGCGGGCCAGGAAGCGGCCCGGGGACGACGTGACGAGCTGCTGGTAGCGGTCGCGCATGAGTGAAGGGCTTCCTCGCTGTGGTTGATCTTACTGATTGGTAAGCCTACTCACGAGTAAGGTAGAGGCAAGCGGTTGGTACACGGAAGGAGCACCGTTATGGCAGAGCCACGGCGTGTTGGGGTCATCGGCGGAAATCGGATCCCGTTCGCGCGCCAGTTCGGCCCGTACGCCAGGGCGTCCAACCAGGACATGCTCACCGCCGCACTGGACGGGCTGGTGGCCCGGTACGACCTGGCTGGCCAGGTGCTCGGCGAAGTGGTCGCCGGCGCGGTGATCAAACACAGCCGCGACTTCAACCTGACCAGGGAGACCGTGCTGGGGACGGCGCTGGACCCCCGGACGCCTGCCTACGACATCCAGCAGGCCTGCGGCACCGGCCTGGAGGCGGCGATCCTGGTCGCGAACAAGATCGCGCTGGGCCAGATCGAGTGGGGCATCGCCGGTGGGGTCGACACCGCGAGTGACGCGCCGCTGGTGCTCAACGAGAAGTTCCGGCAGTTGCTGCTGACGTTCAACCGGGCGAAGTCCACGTCCCAGCGGTTGGCCTTGTTACCACGGTTGCGGCCGGGCTTCCTGGTCCCGGAGATCCCGCGCAACGCCGAGCCGCGCACCGGCATGTCGATGGGCGAGCACGCGGCGCTGACCGCCGCGGCCTGGGAGATCTCCCGGTCCGACCAGGATGAGTTGGCTGCGGCCAGCCACCAGAGGCTGGCCGCCGCCTACGACCGGGGCTTCCTCGACGACCTGGTCACGCCGTATCTGGGCCTTTCGCGGGACCAAAATCTGCGGCCGGGTTCCACCGTCGAGAAGCTCGCGACGCTGAAGCCGGTGTTCGGCGACACGATGACCGCGGGCAACTCGACGCCGCTGACCGACGGGGCGTCGGCGGTGCTGCTGGCTTCGGAGGAGAAGGCGGCGGCGCTCGGGCTTCCGGTGCTGGCGTACTTCAGCCACTGCGAGACCGCGGCCGTCGACTTCGTGCACGGGGACGAGGGCCTGCTGATGGCGCCGGCGTACGCGGTGCCGCGGATGCTCGCTCGCGCCGGGCTGACGCTGCAGGACTTCGACTTCTACGAGGTGCACGAGGCGTTCGCGTCGCAGGTGCTGGCGACGCTGAAGGCCTGGGAGGACCCGGCGTTCTGCAAGGAGAAGCTCGGTCTGGACACGCCGCTGGGCGCGATCGACCGGTCGAAGCTGAACGTGAACGGCTCGTCGCTCGCCGCCGGGCACCCGTTCGCAGCCACCGGCGGCCGAATCGTGGCCACCGCGGCAAAGCTCCTGGCGGAACGCGGGTCGGGCCGGGCCCTCATCTCCATCTGCGCCGCCGGCGGCCTAGGCGTCACCGCAATCCTGGAGAGCGCGGCCCGCTGACGTGCGAGCCTGACAGGCGAGCGCGAGGACTTGAGACGCCAAGGCCAAGGTCGCGGAGTCCTCGCGCTCGACTGCCAGCCTCGTCCTCAGCGGGCTCCAGGTCAGAGCTACCGCGCGCTTCGCGCGCGGTTCGGTTGAGGCGGGCACTCGCGGGGCACTAGCGGGGCATGCCTGAGCACTGGTACCGCGAGGCGGTTGTCTACTGCTGTGACGTCGATACGTTCCAGGACTCGAACGGCGACGGGATCGGTGACTTTCCCGGGCTGACCAGCCGGCTCGACTACCTGGCTCGGCTCGGCGTCACCTGCCTGTGGCTCAACCCGATCCACCCGACGCCCAATCGCGACGACGGGTACGACGTCGCGGACTTCTACGCGGTGGACCCGCGCCTCGGCACCCTCGGCGACTTCGCCGAGCTGCTGCACGAGGCCGGTAACCGAGGCATCCGGGTGATCATCGACCTGGTCGTGAACCACACCTCGAACCAGCACCCGTGGTTCCAGAGCGCCCGGAGCTCGGAGGATTCCCCCTACCGCGACTGGTACGTCTGGTCGAAGGACGAGCCGAAGGACCGCCGCGAAGGCATGGTCTTCCCCGGCGAACAGCAGGAGACCTGGAGCTACGACCGCACCGCGAAGGCCTGGTTCTACCACCGCTTCTACGACTTCATGCCCGACCTCAACACCGCGAACCCCGAGGTCAGGGCCGAGATCAAGCGGATAGCGGCGTTCTGGATCCAGCTCGGCGTCGCCGGTTTCCGGATGGACGCGGCGCCGTTCGTCATCGAAGCGACCGCGAACTCGCCGAAGGACTTCGAGTTCCTCACCGACCTCCGTGCCCACCTGCAGTGGCGGCGCGGCGACTCGGTGATCCTGGCCGAGGCGAACGTCGGCGCGGAGGAGCTGCCGGAGTACTTCGGCGACTCCGGCGGAAGCGCCAACCGGCTGAACATGCTGTTCGACTTCACGCTCAACGCCCGGTTGATGCTCGCGCTGGCCCGCGGCGACGCCGAGCCGGTGATCGACGCGTTGCGCGACACCCCGCGGCTCCCCGAATCCGCGCAGTGGGCGACGTTCCTGCGCAACCACGACGAGGTCGACCTCTCCAAACTCACCTCCGAGCAGCGCGCGGACGTCTTCGCGGAGTTCGGCCCGGACAAGGAGATGCAGCTCTACGACCGGGGCATCCGGCGCCGGCTGGCCCCGATGCTCGGCAACGACCGGCGTCGGCTGGAGCTGGCGTACGCCCTGCAGTTCTCGTTACGCGGCACCCCGGTGATCCGCTACGGCGAGGAGATCGGCATGGGCGAGGACCTGTCGCTGAACGGCCGCGACGCGATCCGCACGCCGATGCAGTGGACGCCCGGCCGGAACGGCGGCTTCTCCCACGGCGACGAGCTCGTGCGTCCCGCGGTCTCCGGCGGCGAGTTCGGCTACGAGCGTCTCAACGTGGTGACCCAGCAGCAGGATCCGGGCTCGCTGCTCAGCTGGTTCGAACGCATGATCCGGACGCTGCGCCAGTGCCCCGAGGTGGGGCTCGGCGGGTGCAGCGTCGTCGACGTGCCGATGCCGCGTCACGTCCTCGTGCACCAGGCGGACCAGCCGGAACGCGGCGCGATGGTCTTCCTCCACAACCTCGCCGACGAAGACGTCACGGTTGATTTGTCGGAGTTGGGGAAAAGCAGTGACGATCCGTACGAACTACTCGCAGACAGGAACTACCCGCCGGTGGACAACACGTTGAGCAAGATTCCTCTCGCGGGCTACGGGTATCGCTGGATCCGGCTCCGCGACAGCACCGGACGCCGCACCGGCGGACAGGCGACCCGTGGCGGTCTCGCATGATCGGTGACACCGCACGAGTCGCACGGCCCGCCACCTCGGACGAGTTCGGAGATACCGCGCCCAACCGGGTCGGCGCCACGATCGGCGTCGAGGAGGAGTTCCACGTCCTCGACCCGGCCACCGGGGATCTCGTCCCCGAGGCGCTCACGCTGCTGGCGCACCCGCAGGGCGACCACGACCCGGAGGCCGAGCTGCTGCGCTCGGCGATCGAGACCGCGACGCCGGTCTGCCGGTCGCTGGCCGAGGTCCGGACCGAGGTCATCGCCAGCAGGCGCGCGCTGATCAAGGCGGCGTCCGAGCACGACGTCGCGGTCGCCACCGCGGGCACGGTGCCGGCGTCCGGCCTCCGCTCGATGGGCGTGTTCCCGAAGGAGCGGTACCGGCAGATGGCGGCCGAGTACCAGCAGCTCGTCCGGGAGCAGGCGGTCTGCGCGTTCCAGGTCCAGGTCGGCGTCCCCGACCGCGATCTGGCGGTGGCGATCGTCGGCCAGGTGCAGCCGTGGCTGCCGGTGTTGCTCGCGATGTCGGCCAGCTCGCCGTTCTTCGCGGACACCGACACCGGGTACTCGTCCTATCGGACGATCATCTGGTCCCGCTGGCCGACCGCGGGCCCGGTGCACGGCTTCCGCTCCGCCGACGAGTACGACGAGACGGTCCGGACGCTCGTCGAGAGCGGGATCATCTCCGATCCGGGGATGGTCTACTTCGACGCCCGGCCCTCCGCGCGGTACCCCACCGTCGAGCTCCGCATCACCGACGGGTGCCCGCGGGTGGACGACGTCGTGCTGCTCACCGCCCTGGGGCGTGCGCTGGTGGTGACCGCGGCGGACGAGTTGCAGCGCGGGGTCACGCCGGTGACCGCACGTCCGGAGCTGTTGCGTGCGGCGAACTGGCGGGCTTCTCGGTCTGGGCTCAGCGGTGACCTGCTCAGCCCGCTCGGCGGGGAAGCGGTACCCGCGATCGAGGCGGTCCGCCTGCTGGTCGACCACGTCGGGCCCGCACTGGAGACGAACGGTGACGCCGACGAGGTGCGGGTGCTGCTCGCCGACCTGCTGGCGCGGGGCACCTCCGCCGACCGGCAGCGGGAGGCTCTGCGGCGTCGTGGCACGCTCAGTGACGTCGCTACGCTTCTCATCGCGGAGACCCGGGCGGGGGTCGACGATTCGTAGAGATATCAGCGGGGTGTAGCCAGCGCACTGAGGCTTGTGCGACGCGTGCCAATTCCTCGGTCAACTGACCGATGTGGTCGGTAAGGTGGGCCGCGTGGAACAGCACGAGGATGTTGAGCCCGAACGTCCCAGCGCAGCCAGGGTCTACGACTACTACCTCGGTGGATCTCACAATTTCGCGGTGGATCGCGCGATGGCTGAGCAGGCCATTCGCATTCTCCCGGAATTACCGGCGAACATGCGCGCTAATCGGGCCTTTTTGCGTCGCGCAGTGCGGTACATGATCTCGCAAGGCGTCCGGCAATTCCTCGACCTCGGATCTGGAATTCCCACTGTGGGGAATGTGCATGAGGTTGCGTTGCGTGAAGCGCCGGACGCCCGCGTGGTCTATGTCGACAACGACCCGGTCGCCGTCGCGCACAGTCAGTCCATTCTGGAGCAGGTAGACGCCGCGACGGTCGTCCAGGCCGACATCACCGACGCGGACGCCGTCCTCGGCCATGCCCGGAGCCACCTCGACTTCACCCGGCCGGTCGGCGTCCTGATGGTGGCGCTGCTGCACTTCGTGCCCGAATCCGCGGACCCGGCCGGTGTGGTGGCCCGGTACCGGGACGCGGTGGTGCCCGGCAGCTTCCTCGCGATCTCCCACGGCACCGCCGACGAGCAGGGCGAGCGCGGACGCGCGATGGAGGCGCTCTACTCCCGCAGCGCGAACCCGCTGGTGTCCCGCGACCGGGCAGCGGTCGAGCGGCTCTTCGACGGGTTCGAGATCGTCGAGCCCGGCGTGGTGTTCGTGCCGCTCTGGCGTCCCGAGCCGGGCACGCTGCCGTCCGGGACACCACCGGAGCGCACGGCGACGTACGCCGGCGTCGGGCGCGTGCGGTGACCACCTTCCGGGACACCGGCACGCCGGATCCCACGAGTACCGTCGCTTTGCGCTGGGCCGCGGCGATCGGCGACACCAGCTACGTGACGGTTGGCGACGCCCAGCTGGCCCAGCTGCTGCAGGACCTCGTCGACGGCCTCCGCACCGCCGTCCGCGCCGATCCACCCGACACCGCGACCGCCGAGCGGGCCGGTGCCGCGCTCGTCGGCGCCCACTTCACCGGCGTCGACGCCCTGCAGCGCTCGATCGCGATGCTCGCCGCCGAACTCGACCGTGAGACGCGGACCCGCACCGCGGTCTGGACGATCATCGGCGCGTTCGCGGCCGGGTACACCCGCGCGCTGCGCGGCGTCACGCTCGAGGAGCAGGAGTCGATCCGCCGCGCCGACCTGCTCGCGCGGACCCGCACCGAGCAGGCGCTGCGGGCCAGCGACGCCCGCTTCCGGGCGGTCTTCAGCGGCGCCGCGGTCGCGATCGGTATCGGCGACGTCCAGGGCGCGCTGCTCGACGTCAACCCCGCGCTCTCGGCGATGCTCGGGTACTCGGCGGACGAGCTGCGCGGCCGCTCGGTACTCAGCCTGGTGCACCCGGACGACGTCGCGGACGTGGCGGCCGAGGTGTACCGCGCGCTCGCCGAGGGCGGCCGCGAACACGTCCGGGTCGAGAAGCGGTTCGTCCGGCGGGACGGCGAGGCGATCTGGGGCCTGCTCACGGTGTCGATGGTCCCGGGGGAGGACGGCGAGCCCGGGTACGTCGTCGCGGTCGGGGAGGACGTGACCGACCTGCACCGGCTCCAGACGACGCTGCGCTACCAGGCGATGCACGACCCGCTGACCGGCCTGCCGAACCGGGCCATGCTCTCCGAGTGGATGGACCAGGCGTTCGCGGACGCCGACGACGAGGCCCGGCTCGGCATCCTGTTCATCGACCTCGACGGGTTCAAGGTCATCAACGACACGCTGGGCCACGACGTCGGCGATCGGCTGCTGGTCACGATCGCCGGCCGGCTCGACCGCGGCGTGAGCGGCAGCGGGCATCTGGTCGCGCGGATGGGCGGTGACGAGTTCGTCGTCCTGGTCGAGCGGTCGGGCGGCCAGGGCGAGGTGACGGCGCTGGCCGAGAAGCTGCTGGCCGAGCTGTCGGCGCCGTGCCGGATCGGCGAACACCTGCTCACGGTGTCGGCCAGCATCGGCATCGTCGAGCGGCCGATCGCCGAGACCGACCGCGCTGAGCTGATGAGCCAGGCGGACGCCACGCTGTACTGGGCCAAGGCCGACGGCCGGAACCGGTGGGCGCTGTTCGACCCGAGCCGTAGCGAAGCCGAGGTCGCCCGGTACGCGATCTCCGCAGCGATGCCGGGCGGCCTGGAGCGCGGCGAGTTCTACCTCGAGTACCAGCCGATCACCGGGCTGGCGGACGGCACGATGCACGGGCTGGAGGCGCTGGTGCGGTGGCGTCACCCGCAGCTCGGCCCGATGCGCCCGGACGACTTCATCACGATCGCCGAGGACACCGGGCTGATCGTCCCGCTGGGCCGGTGGGTGCTGGAGCAGGCGTGCCGGGAGGCGCAGTCGTGGGCCGCTCTCACCGAGCACCCGCCGTTCATCAGCGTGAACGTGGCGGCCCGTCAAGCCGCGGATCCGGCGCTGGTCGACGAGGTCCGCGCGGTGCTGGAGCAGACCGGCCTCCCGCCGGAGCGGCTCCAGCTGGAGCTCACCGAGAGCGCGCTGATGGGGCCCGCCCCGATCGAAACGCTGCACGCGCTGGCCGAACTCGGCTGCCGGATCGCGATCGACGACTTCGGCACCGGCTACTCCAACCTGGCGTACCTGCGCTCGCTGCCGGTGCAGAGCCTCAAGCTGGCGTCGCTGTTCGTCGCGGGGCTCCAACCGTTGCCGGGGCTCGAGCCGGATACCGACGTCGACGCGCAGATCGTCGCGACGCTGGTGTCGTTGGCGCGGACGCTGCGGCTGACCGTCACCGCGGAGGGCATCGAGACCGGCACCCAGGTCGAGCGGCTCCGCGAGATCGGGTGCCACCTGGGCCAGGGCTGGCTGTTCGGTATCCCGATGCCCGCCGACGAGGTGCGGAAGCTACTGGACTGAGATGTGCACGTGGTTGGTGTGGTCGCCGGACGGCGTCCCGTCACCGCTGTAGGACTTCCAGCCGCTACCGGGTAACCAGATCTGCCGGAACCAGATCACGTAGAGCACGCCGAGCCGGTCGGCGTTGTCGACACCCCACGCCGCGAGCCGGTCACCGTACGACTTCGAGTCGCCCGTAGCCGTACCACCGAAGCCGCCGCTGTCAGCCGCGAAGTCGCACGCACGCCCCTTCGGGTGCTCACCGAACGACGCCTGCCGGAAGCAGTGCGTGTAGCGGGTGAAGCCGTCGTTCCGGGCCTGGTTGTACGTGTGCAGCATGCGGGGCGTCAGGCAGCCGCCGGACGTCGGGTCGTCGATGCTGCAGCTCTCGGTCGGCCAGCTGCCGTCGGAGTTGCGGGCCGCGGGCTGCGCGGCGGCGGACGTGCCGCTCAGGAAGCCGGCCGAGTTGTTACCGCCGCCGGCCTCGACCAGCGCCTCCTCGGCCTGCGCGCGGCGCTTGGCCATCGTCTTCTCTTGCGCCTGCTGGGTCTTCAGCTCCCGGTCGACCTGCGCGCGCTGGCTCGCGAGCTTCTGCTGGGTGTCGCGCAGCTCGCGCAGCGTCGAGTTCGTCTGCCGCGAGATCGTGTCGACGTACGATGCGCGATCCATCAGCTCGTCAGCCGAGGCGGAGTTCGCCAGCACAGTGAGCGGGTCGGGCATGCCGCCCTTGTACGCCTCGGCGCCGAGGCGCTGGGCGTCGGCGGTGAGCGTCGCGAGCCTCTTCTCGGTGGTGGCGATCTGGCCGACCAGCGCCTTCTGCCGCTTCTTCGAGGCGGCGACCTTCGCCTTGGCGTTGTTGTAGCCGCTGGCGGCCTCGTCGAGCTTCTTGCGGAGCGCCGCGGTGCCGCCCTCGTCGTCGCCGACACCGCCGCCGCCCGGTGCCTCCGACGCCCCGGGCGTCGGTTCGGCGAGCGCTGACTGCGGTAAAGCCGCTAGCCCCGCCCAAAGCACAGCGAAGATCGTCACGGCGATCACGAGGAATCGCCGCCGAGCCGCGAGCGTCACTGTGCGTGTCCTCCCGAGAGTGGCCGTCGCATCGAACGGGGATCGGCGTTGATGGCTGAAGATCCGCCGGAACTGTACCGAAGGCAGTTGGGTGTTCCGAGGGTGCTGCCCAGGCTGTGGATGAGGCCGGTGAGGCGCGGCGACCTAGAGAACTCTGACAAAACCGCTGGTAGCGGTGCGGAGAACCGAGGCGAGGGTGGTAGCGCTGCGCCTGGTACGTCCAGTGTCACGGAGAGTGAATTGAATGAGTCTTAAGCATCCGCGGCGCCGCGGTTAACGCGACGGCTCACCCCTGGCGTGCCGTGCCTGCGCCGCGCGCGTAGCTGGTCGGCCACCGCGGCCGCGCACGCGAGCACGCTCCCGAGCATCAGCCCGACCGGCTGACCGGCCACCAGAGAGAACATCGCGAGCCCGGTAGCGAGCGCTACCACCATCTGCAGCGGCCACCGGCGGTCCCGCCGCGGCGGACGCGGGCGGCCGGCCGCCAGACCGGCTGCGAACGCCGGGTCGTCAGCCGCGATCCACGCCTCGATCGCCGACAACTGTCGACGTTCCTCGCTGCTCAGCACCGTGGTGCTCCTTCCAGGCCGCGTGCCGGCCGATGTGCTGACCAGAAAATGGCCCGGATCCCCGTGGTCGAAACGAGATGAGGCTCGACTGTCCTCTGCCGCAGCCCCGCCCGGGCGTCCGCAGGGCCGTTTTTAGGCTCGTCCTCACCCGCTCTTAGGGACCGGGCCGGGCCGGTACGGTGGCGCCATGACAGCGCACCCCGGCCCGGAGACCGACTGCGACGTCGCGGTGATCGGCGCCGGGCCGGCCGGCGCCACCGCAGCCCGGGTCGCGGCCGAGGCGGGCTGCCGGGTGCTGCTGCTGGAGCGCGGCGTGCTGCCCCGGTACAAGACGTGCGGCGGCGGCCTGGTCGGCCTGTCCCGCGCGGCGCTCCCGGCGGGCTTCGCCGCGCCGGTCCGCGACCGCATCGACCGGTTCACGTTCACGTTGAACGGCCGGCTCGGCCGCACCTGGCGCGCCCGCTCGCCGTTCGTGCACCTCGTCTACCGCGACGAACTCGACGCGGCACTGACTGCCGCCGCGGTGGACGCCGGGGCGAAGCTGCAGGATGGCGTCACCGTCAACGGGCTCTCGCGCACCGCCGACGGTGCGGTGATGAGCATTCGCACCTCCGCCGGGGAGATCACGACGAAAGCCGTGGTCGGCGCCGACGGCACGTCGGGCCGGACCGGCACCTACGTGGGGGTGCAGCTCGACCAGGTCGATCTCGGGCTGGAGACCGAGTTCGCCTGGCCGGACGCGACCGCCGGGGACTGGGCGGGGCGGATCCTGATCGACTGGGGGCCGCTGCCCGGTTCGTACGGCTGGGTGTTCCCGAAGGGGGACGCGCTGACCGTCGGCGTGATCGCGGCGCGAGGCGACGGCGCGGCCACGCGTGAGTACCTGGCGTCGTTCGTCGACCACCTCGGCTTGTCCGGCGTCCCTGAGCTGCGGTCGTCCGGGCACCTGACCCGGTGCCGGGCCGAGGACTCACCGGTGTTCCGCGATCGGGTCCTGGTCGCCGGTGACGCGGCCGGACTGCTCGAGCCCTGGACGCGAGAGGGAATCTCGTACGCGCTCCGGTCCGGCGCGTTAGCCGGCGCGTCGGCGGTGGAGGTCGCCCGCGCCGACGCAGCGAACCTGCCCGCGGCGACCGCGGCGTACGCGGCCGCGATCGAGGGGGAGTTCGGCGCCGAGATGCGGGCCGGCCGAAAGTTCTACGACGCGTTCAGCCGACGCCCCGGCGCGTTCCACGCGGCGATCGCGGGCGCACCGCCCGCCTGGCGTATCTTCCGCCGGCTGGTCACCGGTGAGACGAACCTCGACCGCCTCACCAGACACCGCTCCGTGCGCTTGATCCTGCGCACGCTCACCGGCCGCCCGAACCGATTGCATTAGGACGGGCCAGAGGCCGCGCGAATGCAATCTGCCTCAGCGGGTCGCCGGCTCGGGGGTGGCGAGGCGGAGCACGTGTTGGACCAGGCGGACCAGCGCGTCTCGGCTGGAGAGGCGGTCGCGGGCGTCGCACAGCACGACCGGCACGCCGGGGTCCAGGTCCAGCGCCGCCGCGATGTCAGCGATCGTGTGCGCCTGCACGTTGTGGAAGCAGTTCACCGCGACGATGAACGGCGTCCCGTTGCGTTCGAAGTAGTCGATCGACGGGAAGCAGTCGGTCAGCCGCCGGGTGTCGGCCAGCACGACGGCCCCGAGCGCGCCGCTCGCCAACTCGTCCCAGAGGAACCAGAACCGGTCCTGGCCTGGCGTCCCGAACAAGTAGACGACCAGGTCGTCCTTGAGCGTGATCCGCCCGAAGTCCATCGCGACGGTCGTCGTCTCCTTGCGGTCCGACGCCGCGACGTCGTCCACGCCGATCCCGATGTCGCTGAGTACCTCTTCGGTGGAGAGCGGCGGAATCTCGCTCAGCGCCCCCACCATCGTGGTCTTCCCGGCGCCGAAGCCACCGGCCACCAGGATCTTGATCGCGAGCGGGACCTCGATCCCGCCCGGCTGCTCAGATCGCCCGAAGTCCATCGATCACCGCCTCCAACAGTCGGCGATTCTGCAGCTCGGCCGTGGTCGGGGCCGGCCGGACGACGACGCAGCCCGCACCGACCAGATCGTCGATGAGGACCCGCACGACGCCGAGCGGGAGGTCGAGGTGGGCGGCCAGCTCGGCGATCGAGATCGGCCGCCGCGCTGCCTGGAGGATGTCGGTGTGCTCCGGCTCGAAACCGGCCCCCACCGGGACGGCGTCCTGAACACTCAGGATCAGGGCGACGACGTCCAGGTCTTGCACCGGACGGGTGCGCCCCCGGGTCATCGCGTAGGGCCGGACGACCGGCCCCGCCTCGTGGTCGTACCACGTACCGCCCGGACCGAGTCTCACATCTGGTCACCCTTACCCTGGCTCTGCGTCGCCGACCGCGGCGAGGTGGACAGGTACGTGCCGACGCGGGTCACGAGCATCGCCATCTCGTACGCGATCAGGCCCACGTCCGACTCGGCGTCGCCCAGGACCGCCAGGCACGCGCCACGACCGGCCGCGGTGACGAACAGGAACGCCTGTTCCATCTCGATGATGGTTTGACGGACGGCGCCGCCGCCGAAGTACCGGCCGGCTCCGCGCGCGAGGCTCTGGAAGCCCGAAGCGACGGCGGCGAGGTGCTCGCCGTCCTCCCGGCTCAGGCCGCGCGATCCGCCGATCAGCAGGCCGTCGGAGGACAACAGCACGGCTTGCTTGGCGTGTGGCACCCGGTCGACCAGGTCGTCCAGCAGCCAGTTGAGTTCCCCGGTGGCTCTCGCCGTCTGTGTCATCGTTCGCCCTCCCGCGTGCCGGTGTTCGACCCACTACCGGCGGGTACTTCGTCGGTTCGTGACTCTTCGTGAGGCCAGGACTCTCCACCGTGGCCGGATGTGCTGTCGTCTGCGCCCGGCCCGGAACTGTCTACAGGCGAGGGAGCAGGTGCTGCGGTGTCGATCGTACGTGCGGCGTCGGTTCGTCCCAGCACGGAGCCGCGCTGGTAGGAGGCCATCACCGAGCGGATCTCCTCCGGGGACCGCATGGAGGCCGGTTCGATCGGCGCCTCCGGGATTCCCGAGCCGTCGCGGAGCTGCGAGGCCAGGTTCGCCTGCCGGACTCGGCGGGGTAGACCACCGGGAGTGACCGCCGCCGGACCGGCGTCGGCAACCCGCACCGGCCCCCCGAGCAAAGGCGCCGCGAGCGAAGGCGCCGCGAGTGCATCGGCCGGGGGCTCCGCGGGTGGCTCGGCGGACGACTCGGCGGGCGCGCCGCGGCTGGCCAGCGGTGGCCGTGCGACACCGCGCGGCCGGACGTCGTCCCACTCGGCGTTCGACGCGGGTTCGGCCGGCTCCGGCCGGCGACGCTCCCGGCGGGGGAGCGGATCCGGGCCCTGGCTGGATAGGTGCTCCCACCCGGCGCCGGGATCACGCCGCGCGAGCGGCGGCGCGGACACCGGCGGCACCGGCTCCGCCGGCGGTACAGGCGGTAGCGCCGGCGCCGGCGGCAACGGCTCCGTGGCCGGCGCGGACGGCAACGACGACTCCGAGGCCGACGCGCGGAGCTGCTCGGCGGCCCGGAGGATGTAGTCGTCGTCGGCGGCGGTCACCGGCTGCCAGGTGCCCTGCTCGGCGGTACCGCTCGCCGGACCTCCGTTCAGCACCGAGATCGCCTCGACCGCAGCGTCCGACGTGTCTGAAGCGGGCAGGTCGGGCGCGATGCTCAGCACTCGCGGGCTTCCGGCCGGAACGGCCGGAAGCGTGGTCGCCTCGTCCTCCGGCCCCACCGCGGGCGGGCGCCGGACCTCGAGCTTCTCCTGCGAGACCACCATCGCCGCGGGCAGCAGGACGATCGCCGTCGTACCACCGAACGGGGAACCGCGCAGCACGACCTTGATGTCGTGCCGCCGCGCCAGCTGCCCGACGACGAACAGGCCGAGCCGCTCGCTGCGGAGCAGGTCGAACTCCGGCGGGTCCGCCAGCCGGGCGTTCACCTCGGTCAGCTGCTCGGCGGGCATGCCCAGCCCGCGGTCCTCGATCTCGATCGCGAACCCGGCGGGCACCAGCTCACCGGACACGTGCACGGTGGTGTGCGGCGGCGAGAACGACGTCGCGTTCTCGATCAGCTCGGCCAGCAAGTGGATGACGTCGCTGACGCCGCGGCCGGCCAGCGACGCCCGGGTGGCGCCCACCACCCGCACCCGCGCGTAGTCCTCGACCTCGGCGACCGCGCCCCGCATGACGTCGATCAGCGGGACCGGGTTGCGCCAGCCACGGCCGGGCGCCGCACCGGAGAGGACGATGAGGTCCTCGGCGTGCCGCCGCATCCGGGTCGCGAGGTGGTCGAGCTGGAACAGGTCGTTGAGCTCGTCCGGGTCCTTCTCCCGCCGCTCCATCGTGTCGAGCAACGTCAGCTGGCGGTGCACCAGCGCCTGGCTCCGCCTGGCCAGGTTGAGGAACACCTCGCGGACGCCCCGCCGCAGCTGAGCCTCCTCCACCGCCACCTCGACGGCCGTGGACCGCGCGGCGTCCATCGCCTTCGCGACGCCCTCGACCTCGCGGATCGTGAAGCCGGTCATCGGCTGCACCTCGGCGTTGACGTCGACGTTCTCGCCCGCTCGGAGGCGGCGCACGACCGCGGGCAGCTCGTAGGTGGCCAGGCTCAGCGCCGACCGCTGGACGCCGACCAGCTCCCGCACCAGCGAGCGTCCGATCCGGATCGAGACGATGATCGACACGATCACCGCGATCAGGCCGAGCAGACCGGCGATGGCCACCCGGACCAGGACCCAGGTCGCGGTCGGCAGGAAGTCGTCGAAGAGCCGCTCGCTGACGTCGATGCTGTAGTCGGTCAGCTGCGCGGACAGCGCCCGGGAGCCGCTGATCCAGTCGTCCGCGTCGATCGGCGGCGGTGTTCCTTCGCCGCCCGACCGCAGCACCGCGTCCTCCATGCCGGCCATCAGGCGCGCGGTCGCGCCCTCGGTCACGACCTGGTAGGCGTCCTGGTCGGCGGGGTCGAGCTGGGGGACGCCGTCGGTGTAGAAGCGTCGCTGGGCGCCGATCAGCTCGACCGCCCTGGTGTACTCCTCGCCCTCGAACCGTCCGGCGACGGCGGCGCCGGCGAGCACCGCCATCTCCTGGCTCTGGATCTCCATCGCGGTGTTGATCTCGAGGGTGGCGTTCGCCCGGAGCGCGTACGCGGTGACCGGCAGGTGCGGGATCGCGAAGACGATCGGGAGCGTCACGTCCAGGGCGCCGGTGTAGTAGTCCACGACGCCGAGGCGGGAGATCGCGCGCTGGTCGATGGCCGCGCGCCGCTCGTCGAGGTTCTCGAGCCGGTCGAGGAACGCGTCGATTCGCGTGCGGACCTCGTCGGTGCTGGCGTCGTTGACCGCCCGGTCGCGGAACCGGGCCAGCGCGCGGTCGGTGCGCTCGCGCTGTTCGCGTAACGGTTCGGTGCTCCGCTCGGGCGACGCCACGACGATCACCGACTCCAGCCGTTCGGCCCGGAGTTCGCGGCCGAGGTCCTGGAGCGGGGTGACGACGTCGCTCGCCTCGTCGTTGACCCGCAACAAATCGATGCCGGGCCCGATCGACGTGCTCGCGGCGATACCCCAGAGCACCACCAGCGAGATCAGCGGCAGCGCGAGGAGGGAGATCAGCTTCGCCAGGACGGACCGGCTGCGGGACTTCATCGCACCTCGCACGGACGGGTACTGACCGGTCTCCCCGCCGTTCGGGGGGCCACGGGATGGGCTGCCCGGGTCGGCACCGGGAGCGTGCGCCGTGCCGTGCGTCGATAGCAGGACCGACCCGGAACGGTCCTGCGGCCGGACGCTAGCAGCGTGACGGTTGAGGCGACAAGAACTGTTCCAATCAAGACTGTCAAGGCCTGTGGGGCGGGGGTGACGGGAGGTGCGTTTTCGGACACTGGTGTGGTCTCGACCGGGCTCGCTCTTAGACGCACCACTTAACCGCTTTCGACGCAATCTGAGCTACTCGCCAGTAATCCAACGATCGATGGGATTCTGTGTGGACACTCAGCCGCCTCAACAGCTGCTTCGCTGCCCGGAAGGAGTCTCCGATGACCCGACCCGGTTGGATAGCCACACTTCTCGCCGCGTTGCTCTGCGCGACGGTGCTAGCCGGTTGTTCGGACGACGGATCGTCGGACGGCGGTGACGGCACACTGACCGTCTGGAGCCTGGAGAACCAGGCCGACCGGGTGGCCGCGACCCAGAAAGTGATCGCCGAGTTCACGAAGAGCACCGGCATCGAGGTGAAGTACGTCGGTGTCGACGAGAACCAGTTCACGAAGCTGGTCACCGCCGCGGCCGCCAGCGGTGACCTCCCCGACGTGATGGGCGCTCTGCCGCTCACCGCGCTGTGGTCGCTGAACGCGAACGAGCTGCTCGACACCGGGTCGGCAGGCGACGTGCTGAATTCGCTCGGCACCGACACGTTCAACCAGCGGGCGCTCACGCTCACGAAGGACGGCGACAAGGTGCTCGGCGTCCCCAGCGACGCCTGGGCGCAGCTGCTCTTCTACCGCACCGACCTGTTCCAGAAGGCCGGACTCACCGCGCCGGAGACCTACGACGCGATCACGGCCGCGGCGAAGAAGCTCACGACCGGCGGGCAGGTGGGCATCACGGCTGCCACGGTCGCTAACGACGGCTTCACCGCGCAGACCTTCGAGCACCTCGCGCTCGGCAACGACTGCGAGCTGGTCGAGGACGGCGGCAAGGTCGCGATCGACAGCGACAAGTGCGTCGGCGCGTTCGAGTTCTACGACAACCTGATCAAGACCAGCTCGGTGAAGGGCGCGCAGAGCGTCGACTCCACCCGCGCGACCTACTTCTCCGGGCGCGCGGCGATGGTGATCTGGTCGTCGTTCCTGCTCGACGAGCTGGCCGGCCTGCGTGCCGACGCGCTGCCGAACTGCCCGCAGTGCAAGGCCGACCCGACCTACCTCGCGAAGAACACCGGCGTCGTCACCGCGATCAAAGGCCCGGACGGTGCGAAGCCCGCGCAGTTCGGCGAGATCGTCTCGTGGGCGATCGGCGCGGACGCCCAGACCGAGAACGCGAAGAAGTTCGTCGAGTTCATGATGGGCGACGGGTACACCCGCTGGCTCGCCCAGGCCCCGGAGGGCAAGGTGCCGGTCCGCACCGGTGACTCCTCGAACCAGAACGCCTATGTCGACGCCTGGCGCAAGCTGCCCGCAGGCGTCGACAAGAAGGCTCCGCTCGACACCGTTTACCCGGCGGCGCTCGTCGACCAGCTGGTCTCCTCCGTCGACACGTTCGGACGCTGGGGCATCGAACAAGGAGAGGGTCGTCTCGTCGGCGCCACCCTGGGTGAGCTGCCGGTGGCCAAGGCGGTCAACGCGATGACCAGCGGCCAGGTCGATCCGGCCGGTGCGGCCAAGCAATGCCAGGAGCAGGTCCAGGACATCAAGGAGGGGCTCGAGTGAGCCGGGCGACCCTGGACGCCCCGGAATCCGAGGAGACACCGAAACCACCACGTCGGCGTACGCCGCTGCAGCGCACCGAGGCACGAGCCGGGTGGGGGCTGCTCACGCCCACGCTCGTGATCGTGCTGGTCGTGGTCGTCGCGCCGATCCTGTGGACGATCGTCCTGGCGTTCCAGCGCGTCCGGGTGATCGACCTGCAGCGTCGCGGCATGACCGGGCCGTTCACGCTGCGGAACCTGGAGCGGGTCTTCGGCAGCCCCGGGTTCTGGGACACGCTCTGGACGACGATCATCTACACGGTCGGCGGCGTCGCGCTGTCGATCGGCGTCGGGCTGGTCGCCGCGCTGGCGGTCCGCCGTCCGTTCCGCGGCCGGACGTTCGTCCGCGCGTCGTTCCTGCTGCCGTACATCGCGCCGGTGGTGGGGGCGACGTTCGTCTGGCAGACGATGCTCAACCCGGAGTACGGCGTCTTGAACGCCTGGGGCACTCGGTTCCTGGGGTGGGACCGCCCGGTCGACTTCCTCAACGAGATCTCCGGGAGCCTGTGGGGCCTGGACGTACCGACCGCGCTGCTCACGGTCATCGTGTTCGAGGGTTGGCGGTACTTCCCGTTCGCGTTCCTGTTCCTGCTGGCCCGGATGCAGGCGCTCCCCGCTGAGCTGGAGGAGGCGTCGCTGGTCGACGGCGCCACCCCGACGCAGCGGTTCCGCCATGTGATCCTGCCGCAGCTGCTGCCGACGATCGCGGTGCTCACCGTGCTGCGCTTCGTCCTCACGTTCACGAAGTTCGACGACGTCTACCTGCTCACCGGCGGCGGGTCCGGCACCGAGGTCGTGAGCGTGCGCGTGTACGACTTCCTGACCAGCCGCGGTGACATCGGGGCTGCGTCTGCGGAGGCGCTGGTGCTCGCGGCGGCGCTGGCTGTCTTCGTCCTGATCTACCTGCGGATCGCCGGTCCGGGGAGGCAGTCGTGAGCACCGCGGGGCAAACCACCTGGGACCGCGACCGGGTCGAGAACGTCGTGTTCGGCGTCTTGCGCTGGGTGACGATCGTCGTGCTGACGCTCGTGAGCGCTTTCCCGTTCTACTACATGGTGCTGCTCTCCATCCGGTTGATCCAGGACGTCCAGCTCTCGCCCGGATCGATCGTCGTCGGCCCCGGTGAGATCGCGGTCGGTGCGTACACCGAGGTGCTGAAGTCGGTCGACGACGGCGGCCAGGGGTTCGTCCGCCTGATTCTGGTGAGCTCCGCGGTTGCGGTCGCGACCGTCATCGTCACGCTGGCCGTGTCGATCCCGGGCGCCTACGCGGTGACCCGCCTGCGGTTCTTCGGCCGGCGACAGGTCGACGCGCTGTTCTTGGCCGTCTACCTGTTCCCGGCGATCGTGCTGGCGATTCCGCTGTTCGTCGTCCTTAGCCGGCTCGAGCTGCGAGGTTCGCTGTTCGCGCTGGTGTTCGTGTACGTCGCCCAGACCGTCCCGGTGACGCTGTACATGCTGCGCAACTACTTCGACACGATCCCGGTGAGCCTGGAGGAGGCCGCCCAGATCGACGGCAACGGGCGGCTCGGAGTCATCTGGCGGGTGAGTCTGCCGCTCTCCCGGCCGGCGCTGGCGGCGACCGCGCTCTACGTCTTCATGATCGCGTGGAACGAGTACCTGTTCGCGTTGCTGTTCCTGGTCGAGCGGCGCGATCGCTGGACGGTGTCGCTGGGACTGTCCCAGCTGGCCGGAACGATCGAGATCCCGACCACCGTGCTGATGGCGGGTTCGGTGCTGCTGACCGCGCCGATCGTCGCGCTGTTCTTCGCCGGGGAGCGGCTGCTGGTGGAGGGCCTCACGGGGGGCGCCGAGAAGGGGTGAGACAAACATTCTCAGTGTCTTAGGGCACTGAAACGGTTCGGTAAGCGGCCGGGCCGGTACCGTGCCGTACCGTGGATGGAACCCGAGCAGTACGCAGCGAAGACGCGTTCGACGTCGCCAAGGTCCACGGGTGGCTGTCCGAGCGGGTCGACGGGCTGGGCGAGCCTCCGGAGGTCAGGCAGTTCTCCGGAGGCGCCTCCAACCTCACGTACCTGCTGCGCTACCCGGACCGCGAGCTGATCCTCCGCCGCCCGCCGGCCGGCCGGAAAGCGTCGTCGGCGCACGACATGAAGCGCGAATACCGGGTCCAGAAACACCTGAAGCCGGTGTTCCGGTACGTGCCGGACATGGTGGCGTTCTGCGACGACCAGGACGTCGTCGGCGCCGACTTCTACGTCATGGACCGCATCGACGGCACGATCCCGCGCAAGGACTTTCCGCCGGAGGTCACGCTCAACCCGCTCGAGGCCCGGACGCTCGCGTTCACGGTGATCGACACGCTGGTCGAGCTGCACGACGTCGACCCGGAGGCGGCGGGGCTGGCCGACCTGGGGCGGGGCGCCGGCTACGTCGGCCGTCAGGTGAAGGGCTGGTCGGACCGGTACCGCAAGGCGCGCACCTGGAATGCCCCGAAGGCCGAGGGTGTGATGTCCTGGCTCGCCGACAACCAGCCGGACGACGTCCGGTCCTGCATCATCCACAACGACTACCGGCTGGACAACGTGGTCCTGGCGCCGGACGACCCAATGCGGGTGGTCGGCGTCCTGGACTGGGAGATGGCGACGATCGGTGACCCGCTGATGGACCTCGGTGGGGCGCTGGCGTACTGGATCCAGCACGACGACCCGTACCTCTCGCAGCGCGGGCGGCGCCAGCCCACCCACCTGCCCGGGATGCCGACCCGGCAGGAAGTCGTCGAGTACTACTGCGACCGGGCCGGGCTGAAGCCGGAGAACTGGGCGTTCTACGAGGTGTTCGGGCTGTTCCGGCTGGCGGCGATCGCCCAGCAGATCTACTACCGTTATCACCACAAGCAGACCAGGAACCCGGCGTTCCGGCAGTTCTGGATCAACGTCAACTACCTGATCTGGCGCGCGCGCAAGGTCATCCGACAGTCTCACCGGTGAGGGGGCCACGCTGATGGCCGTCGTCCACCTGATCCGGCACGGGCAGGCGTCGTTCGGTGCCGCGGAGTACGACGAGCTGTCCGACCTCGGACGGGAGCAGTCCCGGACCGTGGGGCTCGCGCTCGCCGAGAATCAGATCCGGATCGACCGGGCGGTGTCCGGCGCGCTCCGCCGCCAGCGCGACACGGCGGAGCTCTGCCTGAAGGCCGCCGGGCTACCCGGTGACTTCACGATCGACGACCGGTTCGACGAGTACGACCACCTCGGGCTGGCGCAGCAGGTTCAGGCGGGCCCGGTCCCGACCTCCTCGCGCGAGTTCCAGACGGTTCTGGACGCCGCTCTGGAGCAGTGGATCTCCGGGGCGTTGGCGCCGCCGGGGACGCCGCCGTGGGAGGAGTTCGGCGCGCGGGTGTGGGCGGGGCTGGAAGATGTGCTGGCCGGGCTGGGCAAGGGCGGCTCCGGTGCGGTGTTCACGTCCGGGGGTGTGATCACCGCGATCTGTGCCCGGCTGCTCGGGCTGGCGCCCGCGGGGTGCGTGGCGCTGCACCGCGTCGTCATCAACGGGGGCATCACGAAGGTCGTCTCCGGGCGTGGCGGTATCGCGCTGATCTCGTTCAACGACCACGCGCACCTGCCCGCGGCCCAGGTCACGTATCGGTAGCGCCTCACCCGCGGGGGGTGAGTAGGGTGTGGCGGGTCGCGGCGGCCGTGGGATGCAGGGCCAGCTGCTCGTCCAGCGCGAGCGCGGCGTCGATCAGCGCGAGGTGGGTGAACGCCTGCGGGAAGTTGCCGAGCTGCTCACCGGTCAGCCCCACCTCCTCGGCGAACAGGCCGAGGTGGTTCGCGTACGTGAGCATCTTCTCGAACGTCACCCGCGCCTTGTCGAGCTCGCCGCCCCGTGCCAGCGCGGTGACGTAGGCGAACGTGCACAGCGAGAACGTCCCCTCGGAGCCGCGGAGGCCGTCGGGCGAGGCCGCCGGGTCGTAGCGGTAGACGAGGCTGTCGGTGACCAGCTCCGCGTCCATGGCCCGGATCGTCGACGCCCACATCGGGTCGGACGGGGAGATGAAGCCGACGGTCGGCATCCGCAGCAGCGAGGAGTCCAGGACGTCGGTGTCGTAGTGCTGACGGAACGCCTGGCGCTTCGGACTCCAGCCGCGGTCCATGATCTGCTCGTAGATCGCGTCCCGCTCGCGGTGCCAGCGGTCGAGCGGTGCCGGGCGCCCGTGTGCGGTGGCCAGGCGAATACCCCGGTCCAGCGCGACCCAACACATCAGGCGGCCGTACGTGAAGTCCTGCCGTCCGCCGCGGGTCTCCCAGATGCCTTCCTCCGGTTGGTCCCAGTTGTCCGCCACCCAGTCGAGGACCGCCCGTACCCCGAGCCAGCCGCGGTGGCCGATCCCCACGCCCCGCTGGTCGGCGAAGTAGATGCTGTCCAGGGCCTCGCCGAAGATGTCCAGCTGCAACTGGCCGGACGCGCCATTGCCGATCCGGACCGGCGCCGAGCCGCGGTACCCCTCCCAGTGGTCGAGGACCTCCTCGGACAGGTCGCTCGACCCGTCGACCCGGTACATGATGTTCAGCGGTCCGCTGCCGTTCGATTCGGTCCGCTCCTCGACGCGATCCCGCAGCCACCGCCCGAGGTCCGCCGCCTCCTCGGTGAAGCCCAGCCCGAGCAGTGAGTACACCGAGAACGAGGCGTCCCGGACCCAGGTGTACCGGTAGTCCCAGTTGCGCTCGCCGCCGATCTGCTCGGGTAGGCCCGCGGTGGGTGCCGCGACCAGGCCTCCGGTGGGCGCGTACGTCATCAGCTTCAGCGTGATCGCGGACCGGTCGACCGCCTCGCGCCACCGCCCGGTGTACGTCGAGCCGGCGAGCCAGGACTCCCAGAAGTCCACGGTCTCGTCGAACAGGCGCAGTGCTTCCGCGACGTCGTACCGGCGCGGCGGGCCGGCGACACCCGTCTCCAGCACCAGTCCGCGTACCTCACCCGCGGTGAGGAGCACGTCGCCGTGGACGTCGCCGTCCGCGTCGATCCGGGCGGAGGCCGGTCCGGTCTCGTCGCCGTGGTGGACCAGGTGCACGGTCATCGCGGTCTGCTTGCCGTGGAACACGACGCCATGGTCGGCGAGGTGCGTCTCGTGCGGCTCGCGCCCGTAGTCGAACCGCGGTGCGATGTCGAAGACGAAGTCGAGCCGGCCGCGGACGCATCGCACCAGGCGCACGATGCGGTGCTGGTCGGCCGGGGTACGACCGGGACAGATCGGCATGAAGTCGATGACCTCGCCGACGCCTGCCTCGGTCAGGAAGCGGGTGACCAGCACCGCGGTGTCGGGGAAGTACAGCTGCCTGGTCGTGAACGCGTCGGCGGCGGGCCGGATGCGGCAGTATCCGCCGCGCTGATGGTCGAGGAGCGCCCCGAAGACGCTCGGAGCGTCGAAGCGTGGCGCGCAGAACCAGTCGATCGTCCCGTCGGTAGCCACCAGCGCGGCGGTCTGCAGGTCGCCGATCAGGCCGTGCTCGGCGATGAGCGGGTAGTCGGACACGGTTCGGTCCCCTCGCTGGTCCGGTTGTTCCCGCGAGAATGCGCCCCGCCGGCCGCGGTCGGCGTCATCCCGTCGGGGTGGTATCCGGTCGCCTGAGTTGCAGGAGGCAACCAGTGGGCCCGGGGAAGCTTGAGGTTTGCTGTGTGCTGCTCGACCTCCGATAGTGGCCACCGTTGACCGTGTGGGGCAGGATGTCCGGCGGGGGAGAAGAGGCGCTGGAAGTGACTGCGTTGGATCCGAATGCACAGCAACAACAGCACAAGGGACGGCGGCGCAGGCCGCAGGGCTGGCTGCGCTGGGGCGCCCCCGCGCTCATCGGCGTGGCGGTGCTCGCTTCGGTGATCCTGCTGGTCGGCGCCTTCAAGGGCTTGTCAGAGGCCGCCTGTGCGATGGAGCCCCGCGCGTTACGGGCCGCGTTACCGGCCGCGGTGCCCCAGCCCGGCGACTCCCGCTCCGGCACCTCCACGTTCTTCGACCTCGCCGCGTCCGGCGGATCCGGCTGCTCGTACGACGGCCCGCCCGCCGACGGCATGTACCTCGCGCTCGGCTTCGACGAGTTCTCCGGCGGGGCGGCCTGCGGCACGTACTTCAACATCACCGGCCCGAACGGCAACACGGTGCGCGTCCAGGTCATCGACGCCTGTGCGCCGTGCGCGCCCGGCCAGATCGACCTGAGCGAGAAGGCGTTCTCGCAGCTCGCCGACCCCGACGCCGGCATCATCCCGGTCACCTACCGCGCGGTCGCGAACCCGGCGGTGCCCGGCCCGCTGAAGTTCAAGGTGGAAGAAGCCACCCCGTACTACCTGGCGCTGCTGCCGATCAACCACGGCAACCAGCTGACGAAGGTCGAGGTCGACGGCGGCAACGGCTGGCAGACCACGTCCCGCCGCGGCGACGGGTACTTCACGGCCGATGCCGCCGGCGGTGGCCCGTTCCGGATCCGCGTCACCGACCTCCAGGGCCACGTGACGACGGTCAGCGGCGTCAACCTCTCCAGCGGCTCGACGGCCAGCACCGGCGTCTACATGTACTCCGGCTCCGGCGGCGGCACGCCGACCACCAAGAAGTCGAAGTCCCCGTCACCCTCGGTGACGCCAACGCCGAAGCGGACGCTCACGCTGCCCCCGGCCATCGCCGCCACCGATGCGCCGAACCAGCCCGCAGCCGGACGTCCCGACGCCACCTCGAGCGTGGTCGCCGAACCCCAGCAGTGCTGATTCGGCCGCTGGCGCCGGGGGAGTGCCAGGTCTGGTGGGCGCGCCCGCTGACCGACGCCAGTCCCGACGCGCTGGCCGGCCTGCTCGACGACGTCGAACGCAGCCGCCGCGCGACGTTCCGGCGGGACGAGGACCGCGCACGCTTCACGGTGGCCGCGGCGCTGTTGCGGCTGCTGGGCGGCGCGCACCTGGGCGTCGCTCCGGAGCGTCTCACGGTCACCCGGTCGTGCCCGGACTGCGACCGGCCGCACGGGCGACCCGCGTTGCCTGCGGCGGGCTGGGAGTGCTCGGTGTCCCACTCCGGTGACCGGGTAGCGGTGGCGATCGGCCGCACCGGCGCGCTCGGCGTCGACGTCGAGGCGCAGGTGCGACGCGCCGACGTCGACGTGCGCGAGATGGTGCTCTCACCGGAGGAATCAGCAGCCCCGGACGAGCTGATCACCTATTGGGTGCGCAAGGAAGCCGTGCTCAAGGCGACCGGCGAGGGGCTCCGCGTCGGTCTCAAGCAGGTCGTGGTCAGCCCGGCGGACGCCGCTCCGGCGCTCGTCCGGGCACACCGCGACGACCTCCCGGGCCGGACCGTGCTCCGGACGCTCGACCCGGGCGCCGGCTACCGAGCCTGCCTGGCCGTGCTGGACACCCCGACGCCGGCCGTCACCGAACTGGACGCCGGCCCGGTGCTCGCCGAAGCGTCGTCGCGGTGACAGCTGGAGAGTCGGCTAGCTGACCGGCGTTCACCCAGCTCGACGCTACGGTCAGGGCCACCTCGGCGCGGCCCCCTCGACGCGCCGTCCGTCCGCCTAGGAGAACCGGTGCGTCGCCCGCTGCTCTATACCCTCGTTGCGATGATCGGATTGGGGCTCGGCGCCGGGCTGGCGCTGTTCGAGCCCTGGCGCGCGTTCACGAACACCACGGTCGAAGAGGCCGCGCCGAGCGTCGGCACCACGGGCTCGGCCGAGAGCGCGAGGGAAACCACCGTCCTCGCCCGCGGCACGCTGATCAGCCACGAGCACGACACCAGCGGCACGGTCATCCTGTTCCAGCAGCCGGACGGCAGCCGGATCCTCCGGATCGAGAACCTCAAGACCTCCGACGGTCCGGACGTCAAGATCTGGCTGACCAACGCGCCCGTCATCGAGGGGACTGCCGGTTGGCGGGTGTTCGACGACGGCAAGCACGTTGATCTCGGCGATCTGAAGGGCAACCTCGGCAGCCAGAACTACGAGGTGCCCGCCGACGCCGACCTGAAGACGCTGACCAGCGTCTCGATTTGGTGCGCGCGGTTCCACGTCTCGTTCGGCGCCGCCCAACTGACCGCGGTCTAGCCGCCCGGCTCGACCAGGGCGGTCTCGTAGGCGAGCACGACGGCCTGGGCCCGGTCGCGCAGGTCGAGCTTGGCCAGGATGCGGCCGACGTGCGTCTTGACGGTCTGCTCGGACACCACCAGCCCGGCCGCGATCTCGCCGTTCGAGAGCCCGCGGGCGATCAGCGTCAGCACCTCGGTCTCCCGTGGCGTCAGGACCCGGAGCCGCTCCGGACGCGCGCGGTGAGTGGCCGGACGGCGGGCGAAGTCGGCGATCAGCCGCCGGGTCACCGAGGGCGCCAGCAACGCGTCACCGGCGGCGACCACCCGGACGGCCTGCACCAGGTCGTCCACCGGGGCGTCCTTGAGCAGGAAACCGCTGGCGCCGGCCCGCAGCGCCGCGTAGACGTAGTCGTCCAGATCGAACGTCGTCAGCATGAGGACCCGAGGCGGCTGCGCCGCCGGTCCGTCGAGGATCCGGCGCGTGGCCTCCAGCCCGTCCATCACCGGCATTCGTACATCCATCAGGACGACGTCCGGCCGGACGCGGCGGGCCAGCGCCACCGCCTCGGCACCGTTCGCGGCCTGACCGACCACCGACAGGTCGGACTGCGCGTCGAGCAGCGCGCTGAACCCCTGCCGCACCATCGCCTGGTCGTCGACGATCACCAGGCGCACCGTGCCGTCAGCCACCGACGACCTCCGCCGCGTGGGTCGGCAGGCGGGCCCAGACCGCGAACCCGCCATCGGGCGTCGGCCCGGCCCGCAGTTCACCGCCGACCACGTTCGCGCGCTCGGTCATCCCGGTCAGGCCGTGCCCTTCCGGAGCGCCCGGTTCGAGTGGGGGACGCTCTGCGGGCGGGCCACCGTTCGTGGAGGCGGCGTTCACGACGCTCACTTCGACGGCGTCCGGGGCGTACTCGACCTCGACCCGCACCGGCGCACCCGGTGCGTGCCGGGCGGCGTTGGCCAGCGACTCCTGCACGATCCGGTAGGCACCGACGTCGACGCCCGGCCGGACCGTGCGCCGCTCGCCGACCTCGGTCACCGCGACGTCGGCGCCCGCCCGCACCGCGGCCCCGACCAGGTCGCCGAGTTCTGTGAGCCCGGGCTGCGGGCGCAGGTCGGCTGAGATCTCCTCGCTGCGCAGGACGCCCAGCAGGCCGCGGACCTCGTTCAACGCCTCGCGGGCAGTCCGGCTGATCGCGGCGAAGTCGGCGGTGGCCTCCGGTGTCAGGCCGGTCAACCGGTACGGGGCGGTCTCGGCCTGTACGACGACCATCGACATGTGGTGCGCGACGACGTCGTGCAGGTCACGGGCGATCCGGGCGCGTTCCTCGAGCACCGCGCGGCGGTGCTTTTCGGCCTCGGTCAGCTCTCGTTCCTCGCCGAGCGCCTGCCGGGTCCGGCGCAGCGTCCGGGTGATGTCCGCGACGACCGCGATCGCGACCAGCGCAGCGAGCCAGCCTGCTCGGGCTGCCGGGATCGAGGAGAACCAGAACAGCAACGGTGCGATCACCCAGGCCCCGGCGGCGAGCCGGCGCGGGGCGCGGGCGCAGAGGTTCGCGTACGCCGCGATCAGGGTGACGCCCAGCAGCGGGGGCCATTTCCACGGGTCGGAGTCGAGGACCGGGAACAGCGCGGGCAGGGCCAGCGCGACGGCGACCGCGGTGTACCAGGCGGCGATCGGATTACGCCTGAGCAGGTAGAACGGCACGGCCTGGGCGGCGGCCACGACCACCAGCATGTCGCCGTTCACGTCGAGCACCGACGGCGTGCCGAGGAGCGCGAGCGGGAAGTAACCCCCGAGCGCCAGCAGCGTCCAGAGCGCGGAGCGCACGTGCTCCGGCTGGCCGCCTCGGGTTCTGAACAGCGTCGATATCCGCACGGTCCGAGCGTAGGGCGGCCTCCCGTGGCGAGTCGTCATACCGGTGTGGGTGGTCGGCGTGCTACCGGGGGGTGACATCCCGGGCCGGCCCACCTGCGCGAGCGACGTTTCAGATCACGCCCGAGCCGGACGATCCGCAACGAATACGTTCCTAACGTCTCGCCCCGGCAGCGCCGATCCGCTGCCCCGAGGGGTGATTCGCGGTGAAACGGCGAGTGTGGACGGTGCTGGTCTTCGTGCTGCTGGCCGGGGTGCTCGGCGGGGACGCCGCGGGAGCGCTGCCCGACCAGCGGCGGGACACCGCGGCCGGGGTCGCGGTGCGGGAGCTGACCGCGCACGACCGGCTCGCGCTGCCGGGCGACTTCGTCGCGGTGATGGGGTACCGGCCGGTTCGGGCCGATGGCGCCTGGGGGACGCCGCGCGGGGCGTGCTCGGCGCCGACCGGGCCCACGCGGTACGACTTCACGACCGCCTGCCGGACCCACGACCTGGGTTACGACCTGCTGCGATACGCCGCGCGGGTGGGGCAGCCGCTCGGTCCGTGGGCGCGGGCGGCGATCGACGCCGCGTTCGGCCGTGCGATGGACGCGCGGTGTGCGGCGCTGCGGGGTGCGGTCGGCTGTCCGCTGGCCGCGGCGGCGTATCACGCGGCGGTGGTGACGAACTCGTGGCGCCAGGACTGGCGGGAACCCCGCCCGGAGCCCGTGCTCCGGTGGGTCCTGATCGCGTCCGGTCTGACGCTCGCGCCGGTTGTGCTCAACGCGTTCATCGCGGCGCGTGCACGGCGTCGGGTCTGTGAGTGGTGAGTGACGTGGCGTGTCATCCCGGTTTGGGGGCAAATATCTGTTTTCCTCGGAGGCGACTGCCGAGCGAACAGTCGGCGACCCGTCCTATTCGGAGCCTCAGAGGAGCCAGGCGATGTCCGCGAAGAGAGGGCTACGGACCGTGTGCGCGAGCACCGGTGCCGCGGCGCTGCTGCTCTGCGGCTCGGCGACGTCGGCGGTGGCCGACGACGGCTGGGGGTCGCCGTGGGACGCGCCGAGCGACTGGGAGCTGCCGCGCGCCACCGGGGTCTACGAGCAGAGCTGGCCCGGGGGAGGGGCGGCCGAACCGTGGGGCTGGGGACCGGACGCGGCGGATCCGTGGGCCGAGGCGGGAACGACCTGGCCGCGGGCGCACCGCCCGCCCGAGTACTACTGGCCGGGACGCCCGGGCCAGCCAAAGTCCGAGGCCCGCGCCCCCCAGGGGGCCACAGCCCAACGCGCAGCGGCCCAACGCGCAGCGGCCCAACGCGCAGCGGCTCAGCGTGGGGCCGCCCAACGCGCTGCCGCCCAACGCGCTGCCACGCAGGCCGCCCAACGCGCAGCGGCCCAGGCCGCGCAACGCGCTGCGGCCCAACGCGCTGCCACGCAGGCCGCCCAACGCGCAGCGGCCCAGGCCGCGCAACGCGCTGCGGCCCAACGCGCTGCGGCTCAGCGTGGGGCTGCCCAACGCGCAGCCGCCGAACGCGCAGCCGCCCTGCGGGCGGCCGGGCAGCGCGCTTCCGCGCAGCGGGCGGCGGCTGAGCGCGCGGCAGAACAGAGGGCGGCGGCTGAGCGCGCGGCAGAACAGAGGGCCGCGCAGCGCGCTGAGGCCGAGGTCGCCTTGGCCCAGCGGCAGGCAGAGCAGGCGGCCCGCCGTGCGGAGCGTGGGGCTGGGGCCCGTGCGCAGCGGCCCGACCGTGCTGAGATCGCGCCGCCGGCCGGTGACCCGGCCGACTCGGCTGACCAGCGCGTAGCCCCGGCCGCGCCGAGTGGTGCCGGGCCGGACGGGCGCGCACCCCGAGGGTCCGGCGCGGAAACGGCGCGGCCCACGGCGTCCGCAGCAGTGGAGCTTTTCCCGCCGGTGGCGGAGGGGCCGAAGGCCCCGGTCGCCGACTCCGAGCCGCTGACCCCGGCGGCGGCCGAGCACCGCCTACCGGTCGGGGTACAGATCGGCGTCGCGCTGCTCTTCTTGTACCTCGTGCTGGGCTACTTCGACCGCCGGTTCCTGCTGCTCCGGCGGCGCAACCCCAAGGCTCCGAAGGACACCGAGGACGCCGGTCTCGACCTCGTCCACGAGCACACCAGGCGCTAGGCCGCGAGCGCCCGGCGCCGGTGGCAGGCCCGCAGGTGGCTGCTGACCAGCGCCGGCAGGCCCGAGCGGACGCACGCGTCGGCACCGGCCTCCAGCACTTCGACCACCTGCTCGGCGGACGCGTAACTGTCGACGACGCCGACCACCGGCGTGCCGGGGTGCTGCCGGACCGCGGCGCGGATCCGCGCGCCGGAGGCGCCGCCGATCACCAGGAGATCGGTGTCGCCCACCTCGGCCAGTGGCGCGCAGCGCACGCTCCAGTGCGGCGGGAGCTGTTCGGCGAGGGCGGCAAGGCTGCCCGGCCCGACGACGGTCACTAGGACCGCGGGACCGGGCAGCTCGTCGGGGAGTGCTCCCCAACCGGGCTCGATGACGGAGCCCGCCCCGCGGGGCGGGTTATAGCTGTCGGTCGTGATCGTCATGGTTCCTTTGTCGGCCCCGAGCCTGAGCCGGTGCTGAACAGCACCTGTGTCGATGCTGTGAGCATCGATCGTTACGGTGGCGCGGTGACGAGGCTGCGGGACGCGCTGATCGACCGGGTGCTGCGGCTCCCCGGCAGAACCGGGCGCTACCAGGTAGAACTCGACCTGCGGGTCCCGATGCCGGACGGTGTGACGCTGCTGGCCGACCGGTACGCGCCGGACGACGAACCCGCGCCGGTGGTGCTGGTTCGCACGCCGTACGGCAGGCGCCGGCAGCTCGCGTTGCTCTACGGCGCTCCGTTCGCGCGGCGCGGCCTGCAGGTGGTGATCCAGAGCGTGCGCGGGACGTTCGGCTCCGGCGGCCGCTTCGAGGCGTTTCACCACGAGCGCGACGACGGGCTGGCCACCGTTGCCTGGCTGCGGGAACAGCCGTGGTGCGACGGGCGGGTCGCGACGATGGGGTCGAGCTACCTGGGCTACACCCAGTGGGCGATCGCGCCGTACGCCGACCCGCCGCTGGCCGCGATGTGCCCGGCGATCACCGGTTCGGAGTTCACCAGCTCCACGTACCTCGGGGGCGGCGTCGGGCTGCGCGGCGCGTTCGAGTGGGGCGTGATGGTCGCGCAGCAGGAGAGCCGCCGGGGTGGTCTCGTCCGTGGCCTGCTCGGTGTGGACGCCCGGCGCAACCGACGGGTGATGGCGGGCCTGCCGCTGTCCGGGATCGGTACGGCGAGCTCCTACTGGCAGGAGGTCGTCGCGCACGCCGAGCCGGACGACGACTTCTGGACGCCGACCGACCACTCCGCGGGCGCGGGGTCGGTCACCGCGCCGATCTCGATGTACACGGTGTGGTGGGACATCTTCCTGCTCAACCAGCTCCGCGACGTGGTGGCGCTGCAGAAGGCGGGCAGGCAGCCGCGGCTGACGATCGGCCCGGGGTCCCACGTGGACGTCCGGGGTGCGGTGGCGGCGAGCCGGGACGCGTTCGACCACCTCTCGACCGTGCTGCTGGGCGCGCCGGCGAGCGAGCGCGCACCGGTACGGCTCTGGCTGCAGCACGGCGGGCGCTGGCTGGACGCGGAGCAGTGGCCGCCGCCGAGCACGCCGACGACGTGGCATTTCGGGCCGGGCGGCGGGCTGGGGACGACGCCGGTGGCCGCGGCCGAGCCGGACGTGACGTACTACGACCCGGCCGACCCGACGCCGACCGTCGGCGGCCCGGTGATCGGCCGGGACGCCGGGCCCGCCGACAATCGGGCGATCGAGGCCAGGCCCGACGTCCTGTGTTACACCGGTAACGCGCTGACGTCCGATCTGGACCTGGTCGGCGAGGTGAGTGCGGTGGTGCGGATTCGGAGCGAACCGGGCCACGGGGACGTGTTCGTCCGGCTCTGCGACGTCGAACCGTCCGGCCGCTCGATGACGATCACCGACGGGTTCGTCCGGCTGCGACCCGGCGCAGGGCTCGACGTCCCGGTGGAGCTGCGGCCGACCGCGTACCGGGTGCGCGCCGGGCACCGGCTCCGGTTGCAGGTGTCCGGCGGCGCGTATCCCCGGTTCGCGCGGAACCTCGGCACCGGCGAGCCGGCTGCCACCGCCACCCGAACGGTGCGCGCCCGCCGGGAAACCTTCGGCGGCACGCTGACGCTGCCGGTGTACTGAGCGCCGAGCCCGCGCGGGATGACGTGAAACCGGTGCGTAAGCGCGTCTTACGGGCCGGTTTCGCGTCATCGGGCGGCGTGGTGGCTCAGTCCCAGAAGCCGACGTGTGCGGCGCGGGCCTCGGGGAGGTCGATCGGGCCCTCGACCGTGATCTCCCGCTGACCGCGCGCGAACACCTCGCGGCACGTCAGCGCGAGGGTCGGGTTCTTCGGGTTCGCGCCGGTCAGCTCCCGCAACTCGGACTCGGCGAGCGCGAACACCACCCGGCCGATCCCGGCCCAGTAGATCGCGCCCGAGCACATCGCGCACGGCTCGGTGCTCGTGTAGAGCGTGCACGCGGCCAGCTCGTGCGGTGCGAACCGCCGGCTGGCCAGCCGCACCAGGTTCGTCTCCGCGTGCCCGGTGGCATCCCGGCTGGTGACGACGCTGTTCTCGGCTGCCAGCACCTGGTCGCCCGCGGCGTCGATGAGGATGGCCCCGAACGGGTGGTTTCCGTTGATCCGGGCGTTCCGCGCCACCCCGATCGCGGTGCGGAGGTGGTCGGTATCGAGCTCGGTGAGCGCCATGACCTTATTTTTCCTCCTGACAGAGGGTGTCAGGAATTGGCCCCAGGATCGACGTCGACCGCCCACCGAGATCCAGGAGCCACTCGTGTCCCGTGCCACTGCTTCGTTCACCGTCGAGAGCTTCGACGCCGTCGGTCAGCCGGACGGCGCGGACGGGGAGACCGTGCTCTCGTCCGCGCTGCTCACCAAGGTGTTCACCGGCGACGTCGAGGCGACCAGCACCGTGCACATGCTGGCCGCCCAGACGCCGGTCGAGGGGTCCGCCGCGTACGTGGCGCTGGAGCGGATCGTCGGCAGCGTCCACGGCCGGAAGGGCAGCTTCGTCCTGCTGCACGCGGCCAGCCACACCGACGCGCGATGGGAGGTCGTCGCCGGCTCGCCGACCGGCGAGCTGACCGGGCTGATCGGGACGGCAGTGCTGGAACGGCACGAGGACGGGTCACACACGTTCACGTTGGACTACGAGCTGCCGGATCGGTGATATCGCCGGTTTCTCTCGTTCTCCGGTAGGGGTCGCGCGGGCGGCTTTACGGTGGGATGGCCGCCGTCGAAAGAGGTCAACGATGACCGACGTCCACGCCGCCCCTGTAACGGCGCCCACCGGCAGTACGCTCTCCCAGCTGGTCGAGCGCTCCTGGGAGCGCATCGGTGAGGGCATGCTGATCTTCGAGGACCAGCGCTGGACGCACGCCGAGCTGGGCGCCCGTGCCCGCCGGTTCGCGACCGGCCTGCGCGAGTCCGGCCTCCGCCCCGGCGACCGCGTCGTGGTGTGCATGGCCAACTGCCCCGAGGTGGGCGTCGCCTACCACGGGACCTGGTGGGCCGGCGGTGCGACCACCCCGGTGTTGTTCCTGCTCAGCGAGTCCGAGATCGCCCACGTGCTGCGCGACAGCGAAGCCGCGTTCGTGATCACGACCCCGGAGTTCCTGCCCAAGGTGCAGACCGCCGCGCAGGGCGTCCCCACCGTGCGCGGCATCGTGGTGGCGGGCGCGCTGCCCGCCGCCGCGGCGGGCCCCGCCCCCGGGGCTGCGGGTGGTACCGCCGCGGGCCCGGCGCCCGGCTTACCGGCCGTGCTGGACTTCGCGCAGCTGGAGAGCGCTGCGGAGTCGCCCCAGGTCGCGCGGCAACCGAGCGACCTGGCCGGCCTGCTCTACACCGGTGGCACGACCGGCCGCTCGAAGGGCGTCATGCTGACCCACGACGCGATGTCCGCGGCGGCCTGGGCGATGACGCACGCGTCCGAACAGGACGACGACCTGCGGGTGGCGCTGCTGCCGCTGCCGCTCTCGCACGTCTACGGGCTGACGGTCAGTGTGATGGCGGTGCACGCCGCGACGCCCCGCACCAGCGTCCTGATGCGGTGGTTCGACCCGGTCGGCTGGCTGCGGCTGGCCGAAGAACATCGGGCGCAGGTCAGTGCGGTGGTGCCGTCGATGCTGCAGCTGATCATGACTCAGCCGATGGAGGACTACGACCTCTCCGCGCTGCGCCGGATCGCCAGCGGTGGCGCGCCGCTCCCCGCGCAGGTGGCGGAGGACTTCAAGCGTCGGGTGCCGGGCGTCGAGATCCACGAGGGGTACGGCTGCTCGGAGCTGGCCGGCGGCATCTCGGCGGCGAAACCGGGAACCCAGCGTCCGGGCAGCGTCGGGGTGGCGATGCCGAACGTCGAGGTGCGGATCGAGCGCCCCGACGGGACGGTCGCCGACCCGGGTGAGGACGGCGAGATCTGCGCCAGGGGCCCGATGCTGATGACCGCCTACTGGAACTCGCCGGAGGAGACCGCGTACGCGCTGCGGGACGGTTGGTTCCACACCGGCGACATCGGCCACCAGGACGCGGACGGCCACCTCTACGTCGTCGACCGGATCAAGGACCTGATCATCCGGGACGGCTTCAACGTGTACCCGCGGGACGTCGAGGAGGCCATGCTGACGCATCCGGACGTGGCGCTCTGCGCGGTCGTCGGCCGGCCCGATCCGCGGCGGGGTGAGGAGGTCGTCGCGTTCGTCCAGCTCCGTCCGGGAGCGAGCGCCACGACCGAGGATCTCGTCGCGTACGGGCGGTCGCAGCTCGCCGCCGTGAAGTACCCGCGTGACGTCCGGATCGTCGATGCGATCCCGCTGACGTCGGTCGGCAAACTCGACCGCAAGGCCCTCCGCCGCACGGTCTGACGGCCGCGGGCATCGCCGGGGGTCAGGCCAGGCGCGGGGCCGCGGCGACCGTGGCCAGGATCGTCGACGCCACCAGCTCGGGCGCGTCGCTCATCGGCACGTGACCGCAGCGCGGGAGCGTGACGTGCCGGGCGGTCGGCAACCGGCGGGTGGCCCGCTCGGCCTGGCGGGGCAGCAGGATCCGGTCGCGGGTGCCCCAGGCGATCGTCACCGGTACGCCGGGTTGACCGCGAAACTCGTACCCGGCGGCGCCCCGCGCCAGGCTGCCGAACGCCGTCGCGTCACGAAGCGCGAGCGTGTCCCCGAACGCGCGCTCCGCGGAGATCCGGGTCGGGTGCGCGACCAGCGTGCCGAACGTGAGCGCGCGTAACCACCGCACGTTCGACGCCATCCTCAGCACCGGCTCCGGCAGGTGGGACGCCGCCCGCAGCGACCGCAGGATCGTCAGCGCCCAGCGGATCTCCCACCCGCGGAAGAACCCGGCAGGCGCCAGTGCGGTGGCCGTCGACACCAGGTTCGCCTTCGCCAGTTCGAGCGCCACCGCGCCACCGAGGCTGTTACCCGCCACGTGTGGGCGCTCGATGCCCAGGTCGTCGTTCAGCCAGCGAGCGACCTCGGCGACCAGAGCGTCGATAGTGGCCGGTGGACCGTCGGCCGGCAGCGGCGAGCGCCCGAATCCCGGCAGGTCGACCGCGATCACGTCGTGGTGCTCGGCGAGCCGGTCCAGGACGGGTTCCCACGCCTGCCAGCGGTGCCCGATCCCGTGGAACAACACCAGCGGGGAGCCGGATCCACGGCGGTCGTAGACCAGCGTCATCGCTCATCACCTGTCTCCGTATCGCGTGGAGACATCCTGACCGAGAACCTTACTCGCGGGTAGGGTTTTCGGAATTTCTACCCGACGTAGGCGCTGCCGACGCGGGTCATCGGGCCGCCGAGGCTGTGCCCGGCCAGCGGGACGCTCTCGTCGACGGCCGCGGTGTCGCCGGTGCCCAACCCGAGCTCGTCCAGCAGCTCGGCGACGCACGCGACGTCCGCCGCCACGCCCGCGACCAGCGCCGCGGCGTCGGTCAGCCCGGCGGCATGCGGGCAGACGTCGAGCTCGACCTGCGGGAAGTCGAGCGTGCCGGTCTCCGCGAGCACGGCCTGCACGGTCGCCCGCAGCACGCCGGTCGTCGCGCGCAGCGGCGCCTCGGGCCGGACGTGCAGCGGAAGGTGCCTGCCCACCCGCCACGGCCCGGAGCCGGGCAGCTGGGCGAGCGCGTACGGCAGGTCGTCGGCCCCGCGCGTCGTCCCGTTCGGTTGCCGTTCGCGCACCGGCTGCGGCACGTCGGCCGCGAGACCGGCCAGCACCATCCGGGCGGCCGGGTCCCGGGGATCGTCGACCTGCAGCGCGGTGGCCGCCTGGATCTTCTGAACGGTGAACCCGGCTCGATAGACCGCGGAGACGACGCCGCCCGGGTCCAGGAACGAGACCGCCAGTGCGCACGTATCGACGCAGACGCCGACGTACCGCGGATCGACCCGCCCGGCGAGCCACCGCACGGCGTCCGGGACGGTGTCGAGCACGTACCCCGGTGCCGGTTCGAGCGCGAGCGTCACCGGTCGGCCGTGGACGGTGTCGATCGTGCGGAGCGTCGCGACGAGCGTCTCGATGAAGGCGTGCGCGGCCGCGTCGTCAGCAGGTGACCAGGGCTGCCGCCACCCCAGGGGCAGCGTGCCGAGCGAGCCGTAGGCGAGCCGGTCGGGAAGCAGGTCGGCGAGCACGGTCGCGCAGTCCAGCGAGTACCGCAGCCTCGCCGGGTCGGTCCACCGCGGCTCGTGCCCGCCGGTGTTCAGCGTGACGACTTCCAGGCCGCGGGCGTCCAGTTCGACGCGGAGCCGTCGGCGGGCGCTCCGGTCGGCGGCCAGCCCGGACGCGACGGCAGGCGGTAAGCGCAACCCGAGCCCGAGGCGGGCCAGCGGTACCGCCCGCCGGATCGGCTCGGCGTACCGGTCGAGGTGCCGGACGACGTCGTCGAGGTCGGCGGCAGGGTGCAGGTCGGCACAGTAGGACAGTGGTCCGTCACCCATGGCACAACCTCGTACGGGAACTCATTACCCGGCCGCTCGCCCCGCGCCGTTGATCAACGGCACCCCGCCTAGCCACGACGTCATCGGTGGTCCTTTACAAAGCGTGAATAAAGGATCTTTTGGCACCCGGGAGGTGCACCCTATCGGATCTGTGCTCGCGTGATCCAGGTTCGGTGACCGATCTCGCCGTGCGTGATCCGTCTGAGTGACAGTAGGCGCCTGATGGGGCTGTTGGGGCAGGAGTCAGAATCGTGGTCCGCCACCACCGCAGGCCTGGAGGACTCTGGAGATGCCACGCTCCGTGCGCAGCAACATCCTGATCACCGGAGCGAGTTCCGGGCTGGGGGCGGGCATGGCGCGGGAGTTCGCCGCGCGCGGCCGGAACCTGGCGCTCTGTGCCCGGCGGCTCGATCAGCTGGAGACGCTCCGCGAGGAACTGGTCGCGGCGAACCCGGGGATCCGGGTGGCGATCCACAGCCTCGACGTGACCGACCACGACGCGGTGTTCCGGACGTTCCGCTCGTTCGCCAGCGGGCTCGGGCAGATCGACCGGGTCGTGGTCAACGCGGGCTTAGGTAAGGGCGCCTCGCTCGGCACCGGGCGGTTCGCCGCGAACCGGGAGACCGCGGAGACCAACTTCGTCGCCGCGCTGGCTCAGTGCGAGGCGGCGATGGAGCTGTTCCGGGAGCAGAACTCCGGCCACCTCGTCGTCATCTCGTCGGTGGCGGCGCTGCGTGGCGCGCGCCGGGCGCAGACCGTCTACGCGGCGACCAAGGCCGGGCTGTCGACGCTGGCCGAGGGCGTCCGGATGGACGTCGTGGGCACCCCGATCCGGGTGTCGGCCATCCACCCCGGCTACATCCGGACCGCGATCAACGAGAAGGTCGCCGGCGTGCCGTTCATCGTCGACGCGGAGACCGGCTGCCGTGCGCTGGCGCGGGCGATCGAGCGGGAACCGGCCACCGCGTACGTTCCCGGCTGGCCGTGGCGTCTGATCGCCCCGCTCTACCGGATCGCCCCGGCGGCGCTGCTCCGCAAGATCGTCTAGGTCAGGTAGACCGTGCCGTCGGAGACCTGGACGGTTTCGGACGGCAGCGCCGTCTTCGCCGGGCCGGAGATCACCGAGCCGTCGGTCGCCGAAAAATGGCTGTCGTGGCAGGTGCAGATGATCTCGCCGTTCGTCACGGTCCCGACCGTGCAGCCCTGGTGTGTGCAGACGGCGCTGAACCCTTTGTAGGTGCCCGCGGTCGGCTGGGTCACGACGACCTTCTGGGTTTTGTAGATCGTTCCGCCGCCGACCGGGATGGTGCTGCTGGAACCCAGTGCGGTGCCGGCCGGGGTGGTCGCCGCGCCGGTGGTGGCGGCTCCGGTCGTGGCCGCGGCTCCGGTCGTTGCCGCGGCTCCGGTCGTGGCGGCCTCGGTGGTGGCGGTATCGGAGCTCTCGTCGTCCTCGTACGAACTGCAGGCGACCAGCGTCGCCGTGGCGGTGAGGACGCCGACACCGGCCACCACCGTGCGGCGGGAAACTGCCTTTTTTTCGCCCATCCATCCCCCTAGGTCCCGTTCAGTGTCGCAACTCTGAGTAACGCCGTGAACTCGGGTAGTCATGAGGGTCGTTCGGTGGTCGCTCATCGAGGCGAGCGATGCGAACCTCGGCCCCGACGTGGGGGACCCGGCCGTCGCGGCCGGGCACGTCGGGCGGGGTCAGGGGTGGGCTCCGCGTCATCGCCGGGGGGCGCCATGACAGCTGGCCTGCTGCCGTTATCCGTCCTGCTGGCGCCGACACCGGTACCGACGCCGTCGCCGAACTCGACGACGTCCGGCCGGATCGGGGAGATCACCGAACAGATCGCGGCGCGCCAGCCGTCGGCCCCGGTCTGGCTCGTGCTTCTGACCGGCTTCACCGCGCTGCTCTTCGTCGGTACCGCCGCGATGGCGCGGTTGGGGCACTCCGGCCACGAGGGCTCGCACGCGTTCTTCGCCGGCCTGCTCGGCGAAGTGAAGGGCGTGACGATCCCGCGTCGGGGCAACCCGGCGACGAAGGTCGTGGTCAAGGGCTTCTCCGACTTCGTCACCACGTTCGCCGGGTACGCGGGGCCGCCGCTCCTCGGGTTGCTGGGTGCCTGGCTGCTCTCCCGCGATCACCCGGTGGCGGTGCTCTGGCTGGCGATCGTGCTGTTCGTCGGGCTGCTGTGGCTGATGCAGAATTTCTACGGCGTGATGATCGTGCTGCTGCTCGGCGGGCCGCTGCTGTTCGTGGCGTGGACGACGCCGGTGGCCGTGCAGACGCTCGTCGCCTACCTGCTGGTCTGGTCGCTGCTGCTGATCGGCGCGCCCCAGGTGCGACCGCTGTTGAGCCGGTCGGCGCGGAAGATCGATCCCAAGGCGAAGTCGAAGTCGGATCACCTCATCCTGCGCGAGATGACGTACGTGCCGCAGATCATCTGGGCTCTGCTGCACCTCGTCCTGTGCTGGGCGGCCCTCGTGTTCGGCGGGTGGCTGCTGCTGGTGGCGTGAACTTCCGACGGGTGCATCCGTCCGGCGGGTGCCGGTCGTAGAAGCAGTCGAGTACGGGCCGAGCGCCCCACTCGTCCGCGCGACCGGAACGTCCCGAGGAGGACCCGCATGTCTCGCTCCCGCGCCGCCGCGGCGGCCGCAGCCGCTGCCACCCTGACGCTGATCGGCATCGGCCTGTCCGCGCCCGCTTCCGCGGCCGACCCCGCCCAGGTTTCCGTGGTGCACGGAATCCCCGGCGCGACCGTGGATGTCTACGTCAACGGCAAGCGCACGCTCGACAACTTCGCGCCCAGCACCGTCGCCGGGCCGCTGTCACTCCCGGCCGGCGCGTACGACCTGAAGGTCGTCGCCGGTGACGCGCCGGACGGCAACGCGGCGGCCGTCGTCGAGGCGAACGACGTCGATGTGCCGGCCGGCGCGAACGTCAGCGTCGTCGCCCATCTCGACGCATCCGGCAAACCGACGCTGACGCCGTTCGTCAACGACGTCTCGAAGGTCGCTGCCGGGCAGGCACGGCTGATCGTCCGGCACACCGCCGCCGCGCCCGCCGTCGACGTGCGCGCGAACCAGAAGGTCGCGTTCTCCGGGCTGACCAACCCGAACGAGGCCAAGGCCGACCTGCCGGCAGGCACGGTGAGCGCGGACGTCGTCCTCGCCGGTCAGAGCCAGCCGGTGATCGGGCCGGCCGACGTCGAGCTGAAGGAAGGCACGGCCACGGTCGTGTACGCGATCGGCTCGGCGACCGACAAGACGCTCGCCGTCGTCGCGCAGACCATCGACGGGCTGCACTCCAACCCGTCGGCGGTGCCCGCCGGGCTGGGTAGCGGAGAACGGGGTAGCGGAGCCGGCGTGCCGCCGTACGCGCTGGTGACCGGTGCGCTCGGACTGCTCGTGCTGACCGCGGCCGGCGCCAAGCTCGCCACCGCGCGCCGCTGACCGGGCTGCGGAGCGATCGGTATGCGCCGTTCCACGGCCGTCGCGTTCGGCGTCGGTGTCCTCCTGGTGCTCGTCGCGGTGACCACGATCGTGGTGGCGCGGCGACCGGCCGAGCCGCCCACCACGGTGGGCGCCGCGTCCGCCGAGCAGCTCGCGGCGCCGACCCGGAGCACCGACGCGCCGACCCGGGGGCCCGATCCGGGGCGTGTTCCGGTCGCTCCGCAGCGGCTCCGCATCCCCGACATCGGCGTCGACGCCGTCGTCCTGCCGGTCGGCGTCGAACCGGACACCGGGGAGATGGAGGTCCCGCGCGCGGTCGACCGGGTGGGTTGGTACCGCTACGGACCCGCCCTCGACGCGCGGGCGGGATCAACGGTGATCGCGGGGCACGTCGACGACGCCGATCAGGGCGAGGGGGCGTTCTTCGAGTTGCGGAACCTCGGCATCGGCGATCGACTGACGATCACCGGTACCGATGGCACGGACCGTCAGTACCGCCTCGTCGCCCGCGAGGTGTTCGACAAGTCCGCGGTACCGCTCGACCGCCTGTTCAGCCGGGAGGGCGAGCCTCGTCTGACGCTCGTCACCTGCGGCGGATCGTTCGACAGTGCCACCCGTTCCTACCGCGACAACATCGTGGTCACCGCCGTCGAGGAGGCCGGCCCATGACCCCAGGCGGAGACGCCGGTTCACAAGCCGGCCGATCACCGGACACGACCGGCGGCTGGCCGCCGGAGTCCGTGGACAGCGACGACCTACTCGCCGCCCGATTCGCGGCAGGCGACGAGAGCGTCCTGCGCGCGATGTACGACCGGTGGGGCGGCCTCGTCTACCGCCTCGGTAGGCAGACGCTGCCCAGCCCGAGCGACGCGGAGGACCTCACTCAGGCGACGTTCGTCGCGGCCTGGCGCGGGCGGGCGACGTTCGACCCGGAGCGGGGACGGCTGGCAGCCTGGCTGATCGGCATCGCCAAGCGTCAGATGATCGACCGACTCCGCGCTCTGCAGCGTGAGGAACGGGTGGCGCGAGTCGTCGAGGCAGCCGAGCCGGTGCCTGCGCATCCCGGTCCGGAACGCGTGCTGGACCGGCTGGTGGTGGCCGACCGGCTCGCCCAGCTCAGCCCGGAGCAACGCCGGGTCGTCCAACTGGCATTCTTCGACGATCTCACGCACACCCAGATCGCCGGCTTGACCGGCCTACCGCTCGGCACGGTGAAATCACACTTGCGCCGCGGCCTCAGCCAGTTACGTCGCTCGTGGGAGGAGGTGGACCATGCGGCACGTCGACCCTGAACGACTGACCCTGCTGGCGCTCGACGAGGAGACGCCGCCGGCCGATGCCGAGGAGCAGTGGGCGCGGGCCCACCTCGCGGAGTGCCCGATCTGCGGCCGGGAGTACGCGGCGCTACGGCACGTCGTCGGGCTTGGCCGGGAGGCCGACGCGGACGACCTGCAGCCTCCGCCGCCTCCGCCGCGCGTCTGGGACGCGATCGAGGCCGAGGTCCGGTCCGAGAGCCCGCGCGCCGCCGAGGTGGTCCCGCTGTCCCACGGCGGACGCGATGCCGGTGGACACGCGGTGGTCGGAGGCCGTCGGGCGGGGCGTGGTCGGCGGATCCTTACCGCCGCCGCGGCGTGCGTGCTCGGCGTCGTGCTCGGCGTGGGGGCGACCCTGGGCTGGCAGGAGGTCCGCCGCCCGGATGCCCCCGCGAGCACCGTGGTCGCGTCGACAGCGCTGGCCCCGGTCGGCAACGAGGGCAGGGGCAGCACCGGCGACGCCCGGCTGATCCGCACCGGCGACCGCCTCGCACTCGAGATCGACGTGCGCGACCTGCCGCTGACCGACGGCTTCTACGAGGCGTGGATGTTCGTGCCGGGAACCGTCCGGATGCAGGCGATGGGGGCAGTCCGGCCAGGTGAGGTGGTGCGGTTCCCGGTGCCGCCGGGCCTGGACCCGGCGGGCTGGCGTGGCATCGACATCTCCGCGGAGACGTTCGACGGCGATCCGGCGCACTCGGCCACCAGCGTGCTCCGCGGCGAGCTGCGCCGGTGAATTTGGTACTGGGTCGTACCAGCTGTCGGGGGTGCAGGGTAGAAAGTACGCATGCCAACGCGGGTGCTCGTCGCCAACCGGGGTGAGATCGCGGTCCGGGTGATCCGGGCCGCGCGCGAACTCGGCTGGGCCACTACGGCCGTCTACGCCACCGACGACGCGGACGCCGCTCACGTCGGGCTCGCCGACGACGCGCGCGAGCTGAGCGGCGCCGGCCCGGCCGCCTACCTCGACATCGAGGGTCTGGTCGCGGCCGGTGTCGGCACCGGCTGCACGCTCGTCCACCCCGGGTACGGGTTCCGGTCGGAGAGCGCCGAGTTCGCACGGGCGTGCGCGGCGGCGGGCCTGACGTTCGTCGGCCCGGCGCCCGACGTCCTCGACCGGCTCGGCGACAAGACCGGCGCGCGGGCGCTCGCCGCGGAACTCGGCGTCCCGGTCGCCGCGGCTGCCTCGACGCTCACCGAGGCACAAGAGCTGCTGGAGAAACACGGCGCGGTCATCGTCAAGGCGGTCGCCGGGGGCGGCGGGCTCGGTATGCGCGTGGTGCGCGACGCCGACCGGCTGGCCGACGCGTACGAGCGGTGCCGGTCCGAGGCACGGTCGGCGTTCGGCCGCGACGACGTCTACGTCGAGCAGTACCTGACCGCCGCGCGCCACGTCGAAGTACAGGTGGTCGGAGACGGCACCGGCGCCGTGGTGACGATCGGCGACCGCGACTGCTCGGTGCAGCGGCGGCACCAGAAGCTCGTCGAGGTCGCGCCGGCTCCGGCGTTACCGTCCGCGGTCCGGTCCGCGCTGGCCGATGCGGCCGCCCGGTTGACCGGGTCGGTCGGGTTCCGCGGGCTCGCCACGGTCGAGTTCCTGGTCGACGCCGACGGGCTGGCGAGCGGCGACCCGGAGCCGTTCGTGTTCCTGGAGGTCAACCCTCGACTCCAGGTCGAGCACACGGTGACCGAGGAGGTCCACCGCGTCGACCTGGTCGCGGCCCAGCTGCGGATCGCTGCCGGGGCCACGCTGGCCGAGGTCGGGCTGGCCGCGGCCCCGTCGGCGGTCGGGTCGGCGATCCAGGTGCGGGTGAACGCCGAGACCTACCGCGCCGACGGCTCCCCGACGCCGTCCACCGGCACGCTCAGCACGGTGACGCTGCCCGGCGGGCTCGGCGTCCGGGTCGACACCGCCGCCCGGGCGGGCGACACCGTCTCCGCCCGATTCGACAGCCTGCTCGCCAAGCTCGTGGTCTCCGCGCCGGACGACCGGGGTGCGCTGCGCCGGCTCGACCGGGCGCTGGCCGAGACCACGTTCGACGGGGTGGCGACGAACCTGCCCGCGCTGGCGGCGATCGTCGCGCACCCCGCGTTTCGCGACGGGCTCGCCGCCGGAACCGTCACCACCGGCTTCCTCGCCGACCACCCGGACGTGCTGCGGGCGGCGTCCGCCGTGGTGGCCGACACCGTCACGGCCGTGCAGCCCGGCACCGTCCCGGCCACCGCCGACCTGCGCGGCGTCGTCGCCGCGGTCCGGGCAGCGGTCGGGCAGACCGTCCGGGCCGGCGAGGAGCTGGCGGTGGTCGAGGCGATGAAGATGGAGCACGTGGTGGCCGCGCCGGTCGCGGGCACGGTGGTGGCGGTGCCGCTCGCGCCCGGTGATCCGGTGACCGAGGGCACGGTCGTGGCCGTGGTGCTGCCCGGCGACGCGGAGACCGACGCCGCCGACGAGACCGCCGACCACGACCTCGACGACGTCCGCCCCGACCTCGCCGAGGTACTGCGGCGGCAAGATCTGCTCCGCGACGCCGCCCGCCCGGACGCGGTGGCGAAACGGCACGCGGCCGGGCGCCGTACGGCCAGGGAGAACCTCGCCGACCTCGTCGACCCGGGTACCTGGGTCGAGTACGGCGGGCTCGTCGTCGCAGCTCAGCGCACCCGCCGCCCGCTCGACGAGCTGATCGCGAAGACTCCCGCCGACGGCCTGATCGCCGGGCTCGGCCGGGTCAACGGCGACCTGTTCGACGACGACCGAGCCCAGGCCGCCGTGCTCAGCTACGACTACACGGTGCTGGCGGGCACCCAGGGCCACGCCGGACACAAGAAGAAAGACCGGCTGTTCGAGGTGATCGAGCGGCTCCGGCGCCCGGCCGTGCTGTTCGCGGAGGGTGGTGGTGGCCGCCCCGGCGACGTCGACGTGCAGACGGTCTCCGCGCTCGATACCCAGGCGTTCACGCTCTGGGCTGCCCTGTCGGGGGTCGTGCCGCGGATCGCGGTCGTCTCCGGCCGGTGCTTCGCCGGGAACGCGGCGCTGGCCGGCTGTTCCGACCTGGTCATCGGCACCCGCGACGCGTCGATCGGGATGGGTGGCCCGGCGATGATCGAGGGCGGTGGCCTCGGCGTGGTGGCACCGGACGACGTCGGCCCGGCGGCCGTGCAGGCGGCGAACGGCGTCCTCGACCTGCTGGTGGACGACGACGCGGCCGCGATCGCCGCCGCCAAGCAGGCGCTCTCGTACTTCCAGGGGGCGCTGCCCGGCGGCGCACCGGCGGCCGACCAGCGGCTGCTGCGGCACCTGATCCCGGAGAACCGGCTGCGCGTCTACGACGTGCGGTCGGTCGTAGAGACGCTCTGCGACACCGGGTCGGTGCTCGAGCTGCGGAGCGAGTTCGCGCCCGGGATGGTCACCGCGCTGGCGCGGATCGACGGGCGGCCGGTCGGCGTCCTGGCGAACAACCCGCTGCACCTGGCCGGGGCGATCACCAGCGACGGCGCCGACAAGGCGGCCCGGTTCCTCCAGCTGTGCGAGGCCTACGGGCTGCCGGTGGTCACGCTCGTCGATACCCCGGGCATGATGGTCGGCCCGGACGCCGAGAAGACCGCGCTGGTCCGGCACTGCAGCCGGCTGTTCGTGGTCGGCGCCGCGCTGACCGTGCCGCTGGTCGCGGTCGTCCTGCGCAAGGCGTACGGCCTCGGTGCCCAGGCGATGACCGGCGGCAGCCTGCTCAACCCGCTGCTCACGGTCGCCTGGCCGACCGGCGAACTCGGCGCGATGGGCTTCGAGGGCGCGGTCCGGCTCGGCGCCCGGAAGGAGCTGGCGGCGATCGCGGACCCGGCCGAGCGTCAGCGGGTGTTCGAGGCCGCGGTGGCGACGATGTACGCGCGGGGCAAGGCCCTGTCGGCCGCGACGTACGGCGAGCTGGACGACGTCGTCGACCCGGCCGACACCCGGCGGCTGATCCTCACCGTGCTGCGGTCCGCGCCGCCGGGGGAGCACCGCAGGGCGTTCGTCGACGTGTGGTGACGCTCACATCCGTATCAGGGGCGCGGTTCGGCGGTCTGTTCCGGTGAGTTCGTAGCCGGAGGGGAAGGATCGTCATGGGGTACCGAGTCAGTTTCGGATTGCGGTTGCTGGGCGTCGCCGTCGTCGTGGGCCTGGTGGTCTGGGGCGCGAGCGCGGCCGAGGTGGCGGCGCCGAAGGGCCTGAAGACCGCGTTCACGGCGCTGGCCGGTGGCCCGTCCGCCGCGAAGGCAGCTGCGCCGACCGTCGCACCGACCGCGTCCGCCGCGCCTGCCGGCGCCACGCCGGTCGCGACCGCCGCCACCACCACTACCGCCGCCGCGACGGCCACCGCGACCGCCCGGCCGTTCATGGCGACGCTGACCAACACCTGCGTGCCCGACCCGTCGCTGCCCAAGACCTACTACGCGGGCACGAACTGCGCCGACCCCGACCTGCGCTACAACAAGTACCTGCTCACGCTGTCGTCCGAGGTGTACCGCGTGGTCGGTTACCAGCCGAAGATGGTTCAGCTCGGCCAGGAGACCTGCGAGGCCCTCGCGACCTACGACCAGTCCCGGGTCGTCATGGACGTCACCCAGTGGTTGGTGGCCGAGCAGAACCCGGCCAAGCCGCGCCAGGCCGCGCTGAGCGTCCTCAACGCCGCGACCAAGAACCTGTGCCCGGCGCTCCGGAGCAAGGTCACGATCGCCTGACGTACCGAAACCGAGGGGCGCGCCGACCCGGCGCGCCCCTCGCTCGTTTCAGACGCTCAGGCAGCGTGTCGCGGTGCCGATGTGGCAGGCATGACGACGGACGGCTCAGGGGCGGCGACGGCCGAGCCGGAGGCCGCGGACCGCGGCAGTCCGCTCGACGCCGTCGCCCGCGAGCGCGTCCTGGCTTACCTGCTGGAGCAGGCGTCCGACGCCGAGGTGATGGCGATCGGGCCGGACGGCCTGTTCGTCCCGCTCCCCGAATCGCTGCCGCTGGGCACCGACCACCGCGTTCTCGCCGGGCACGTGTCGGCGCTGGAGATCGTGCCGCCGTCCGACATGGTGCCGGTGATCGAGGCCTGGCGCCGCGCGCAGGAGCACGGCGTGGCCAGCACGGACATCACGCTCATCGATGAGCCGGACGCTGAGACCCGGCTGCACTTCGTCGACGTCACCGAGGTGCACGGCGTGATGATCGGGGTGCTGGTCGGCGCGCAACGGCGGGACGCCGGCACCGTGACCAGGCTGTATCAGCCCCGGCGCGCGGCGACCCGCAAGGACTCGCAGGCGATCTTCCTCGAGGTGGACGCCGCGTTCAGCCACATCCTCGGCTGGCAGCCCGACGAGGTGGTCGGACGCCGCTCAATCGAGTTCGTTCACCCCGACGACCACGAACGCGCGTTCGGCCACTGGATGGAGTTGCTCGCCCGTCCCGGTTCCCAGAGCCGGGTCCGGCTGCGCCACCGCCACCGGGACGGGTCCTGGGTCTGGATGGAGGTCACCAACCAGAACCGGCTCCACGACCCCGAGCACCGGGACGTCGCCGCCGAGATGCTGAACATCGCCGACGAGATGGAAGCCCAGGAGGCGCTGGCGGCCAGCGAGAGCCTGCTGCGAGCGCTCACCGAGGCGCTGCCGCTCGGCATCCTGCAGTTCGGCGCCGACCGTACGATCCAGTACCGCAACGAGCGCATCACGAAGCTGCTCGGCGCCCCCCGCGCGACCACCGTCGACCAGCAGCTGGCCGGCGTGCTCCCGCTCGACCGGCCGACGGTCATCGAGGCGGTCACCGCGACGCTGGGCGGCAAGGACTGCGACCTGGAAGTGCGGCTGCGTCAGGCCCGCCGGTTCCACCTGCGGCTGCGGCCGGTCCGGGACGCGACCGGTGCGATCACCGGCGGCGTGCTGAGCGTCAACGACGTCACCGAGGACGCCCGGCTCCGCGACGAGCTACGGCAGCGCGCCACCTACGACGCGCTGACCCAGAGCCTCAACCGGGCCGCGATCCTGGACGAACTCGAGGGCGCGCTGCAGTCCGCGCGCGCGTCCGGAAGCGGAACGGCGGTGGTGTTCTTCGACGTGGACCACTTCAAGGAGATCAACGACCAGCTCGGCCACGGAGCGGGTGACCAGCTGCTGGTGGCGGTGGCGCGACGCCTGCGGTCGGCCGCACGCACCGACGACCTGGTCGGACGCCTCGGCGGCGACGAGTTCCTGGTGGTGAGCCGGCACGTGCCGAGCGCGGACGTGGCGATCGCGGTGGCCGAACGGCTCGCGGACGCCCTCGGGGAACCGCTGAGCCTCGGCGGCACCGAGATGACGCCGAAGGCGAGCATCGGGGTCGCGTGGTCGGCGACCGAGGTCGACGCCGACGTGCTGGTCGACCGCGCCGACGTCGCGATGTACGAGTCCAAGCGCCAACGCCTCGGCCGCCCGGTGCTGGCCGACTGACGCCCGGTGCTGGCCGACTGACGCCCCGTGCCGGCCGACTAACGGGCGGCCACTACCTGCAGGGCGGTGGTGGCGTAGAGGTCGCCGATCTGGGCGGGGGAGAGGCGTCCGTCGGGGCGGTACCAGCGCGCCACGTCGACGCAGAGCGACAACAACACCAGCGCCGCGCCCTTGGCGTCCGGTGTGCCGAACTCCCCGGACGTGATGCCGGCCGAGATCTCGCCCAGGACGTCGTCCTCGATCTGTTCGCGGAGCAGGATCACCTCGGCGCGATGGTCCGGCTCCAGCGCGTCGAGCTCGTACTGGACGACCCGCCCCATCGTGTGCTCGCCCGCGTGCCAGCACGCGAAGTCGCGCACGATCGCGCTCAGGCGTTCGCCGTGCGTCCGCAGACCGGCCGGAGCGTCCGCGACGATCTGCCGCGCGTCCTGGTGGCCGCGCAGCGCGATCTGGTAGAGAACCTCCTCCTTCGAGCGGAAGTGCACGTAGAGGGCGGCGGGACTCATCCCGGCGCGGCTCGCGATGTCGCGGGTCGTGGTGGCGTGGAAGCCGCGCTCGGCGAAGGCCTCGGTGGCGGCGTCCAACAGCCGCCGCACCGGATCCGTGCGCAGCACCGGCGCATCCCGCGTCATCCCGCCATTCTCCGCCTGTTCGCGCGGCCGGCGGGGCTTCTGCGCGTGGTGGACGCGAGGCCCGTGGGGTTCGTCACGGCGCGTTGACGCGTTCGCACTAAACAGCCACGCTCCTAAGCAAGCGCTTATTCATCGTGGAGGAATCGCCGTGAAGCGGACCATCTTTACGCCAGACCACGACTCGTTCCGGGAGTCGGTCCGCGAGTTCGTCACGCGGTCGATCCTGCCGCGGCACGACGAGTTCATCGCCGACAAGCAGATCGCCAGGGACGTCTGGCTCGAAGCGGGCAAGCAGGGCTTCCTCGGCCTGGAGGTGGCGGAGGAGTACGGCGGCAGCGCGGCCGGTGACTGGCGCTTCAACGCGATCTTCAGCGAGGAGCTGGCGCGCGTCGGGGTGGCGTTCTCCTCGTCGTTCAGCATCCACGTCGACGTCGTCGCGCCGTACCTGATCGAGCTGACCACCGACGCGCAGAAGCAGCGCTGGCTGCCCGGGTTCTGCACCGGCGAGCTCACCACCGCGATCGGCATGACCGAGCCGAGCGGCGGCTCCGACCTCGCCGGGCTGAAGACCACCGCGGTCCGGGACGGGTCGGACTGGGTGCTCAACGGATCGAAGACGTTCATCACCAACGGCTACTCGGCCGACCTGGTCGTGGTCGCCGCGCGAACCAGCCCGGAGAAGCGCGCCAAGGGCATCTCGCTGTTCGTCGTCGAGGCCGGGACGCCGGGCTTCGAGCGCGGGCGCAAGCTGGAGAAGGTCGGCCAGCCGGAGGCCGACACCGCCGAGCTGTTCTTCGACAACGTCCGGCTGCCCGCCGAGAACCTGATCGGCGAACTCGACCGCGGGTTCATCCACATGATGGAGCGCCTGCCGCAGGAGCGGATCGGCGCCGCGGTGTCGAACATCGCGCACGCCGCGCAGATCCTCACCGAGACGATCGAGTACGCCCGGGAGCGCAAGGCGTTCGGGCAGGCGATCGGCAGCTTCCAGAACACGAAGTTCGTGCTCGCGGACGCGGTGACCAAGGTCGAGGTGACCCAGGCGTTCGTCGACCAGTGCATCGCCGCCCACGCGGCGGGTGAACTGACCGCGGTGGACGCCGCGAAGGCGAAGTGGTGGAGCGCCCAGGTGCAGGGCGAGGTGCTGGACGCGTGCGTCCAGATCCACGGTGGCTACGGGTACATGACCGAGTACCGCGCCGCCCGCGCGTGGATGGACGCCCGCGTGACCCGCATCTGGGCCGGCTCCAACGAGATCATGAAAGAGCTCATCGGACGGGATCTGGGGTTCTAGAGCCGGGGATCGCGGCGAGGAGTTCCTTCGTGTACTCGTGCTGCGGGTTCGTGAGCAGGGTTTCGGCGGGGCCGGACTCGACCAGCCGGCCGTCGCGCATCACGCCGACGCGGTCGGCGATCTGGCTGACCACCGCCAGGTCGTGCGAGATGAACAGGTAGCTGAGCCCCAGCTCGCCCTGCAGCCGGACCAGCAGGTCGAGGATCTGCCGCTGCACCGAGACGTCCAGCGCCGACACCGGCTCGTCACAGACGACCAGCTCCGGTTCCAGCGCCAGCGCCCGCGCGATCGCCACGCGCTGGCGCTGGCCGCCGGACAACTCGGCGGGCTTTCGCGCCAGCATCCCCGCGGGCAGCGCCACCTGGTCGACGAGCGCCGCGGCCCGGCCGCGGCGAGACGCCGCGTCGCCCACCCGGAACACGTGCAGCGGCTCCGCGATCGCTTCCTCGACCGTGAGCCGCGGGCTGAGCGAGGCGTACGGGTTCTGGTACACCGGCTGCATCCGACGCCGAAGCCGACGCAGTGCCTCGCCGCGCAGCCGGGTCGCGTCGACACCGTCGAACGTCACGGTGCCCGCGGTCGCCGTGGTCAGCCGCAGCACCAGGCGCGCGACCGTGGACTTGCCCGACCCCGACTCGCCGACCAGCGCGAACGTCTCACCGCGCGGGATAGTGAAGCTCACGTCGTCGACCGCGCGCAACACCCGGGGCCCCGAACGGCTGCGCGGCAGCTTGTAGTCCTTCTCCAGCCCGGTGGCCACCACCAGAGCGTCCGAGGCGTCGGCGACGGTGGACACCGCTGAAGCACGGAGGCGGCCGGCGGACAGGCTGGGCGCGCTCGCCAGCAGCGCGCGGGTGTAGGGCTCGCGCGGAGCGCGAAGCACCTCGGCGGCCGGGCCGGCCTCCACGACGCGGCCGTCGGCCGCGACCACGATCCGCTGCGCCCGGTCGGCGGCGACGCCGAGATCGTGCGTGATCAGCAGCACCGCGGTCCCGGTACGGGCGATCAGCGTCTCCAGGTGGTCGAGGATGCGTTTCTGCACGGTGACGTCGAGCGCGCTGGTCGGCTCGTCCGCGATCACCAGCTTCGGCCCGCAGGCCAGCGCGAGCGCGATCAACGCGCGCTGCCGCATCCCGCCGGAGAGCTGGTGCGGGTACTGCCGGGCGCGGACGTCGGGGTCGCCGAGCCCGGCGTCGGCCAGGAGTTCGACCGCGCGAGCGTCGGCGGCCCGGCCGCGGGCCAGCCCGTGGATCTTCAGCACCTCGGCGACCTGCCGCCCGACCTTCTGCACCGGGTTCAGCGCGATCATCGGGTCCTGCGGCACCAGACCGATCTCCCGGCCGCGGACCGACCGCAGCTCCCGGTCGCCGACCTTCAGCAGATCGCGGCCGTTGAACCGGATCGACCCGCCGATCACCCGCCCGCCCCGCGGCAGCAGCCCGACGATCGCGTGCGCGGTCGTGCTCTTCCCGGAGCCGGACTCGCCGACCAGCGCGACCACCTCGCCGGCCTCGACGGTCAGGTCGACGCCGTCCACCGCAGGGGCGCGGTCGCCGTACGCGACCCGCAGGCCTTCGATCTCCAGCAGGCTCACCGGTACTCCTCTCCGCCGCCGCCCAGCGCGCGGGATATCCGGTTGGTCGCGAGCACGGTGGCCGCGACGGTCAGTCCGGGCAGTGTGGTCAGCCACCAGGCGGTGGCCAGGTAGTCGCGGCCGGTGGACACCAGCGAGCCCCACTCCGGCGTCGGTGGCTCCGCGCCGAAGCCGAGGAAGCTCAGCGTCGAGACCGCGAGGATCGCGAGGCCGAAGTCCAGCGCCGCGTACGCGCCGATCGGGCCCATCGCGTTCGGCAACACGTGCCTGCGCAGGATGCTGTACCAGCGCGCGCCGGTGGCCCGCGCCGCCTCCACGTAGGTCGCCGTCCGTACCCGCAGGACCTCCGCGCGCATCAGCCGCGCGAAGTTCGCCACGGTCGACAGGCCGACCGCGATCGCCACGTTGGTGGTGCCGAACCCGAGCACGGTGACCAGCGCGAGCGTCAGCAGCAACTGCGGGATCGCGAGCAGCACGTCGACGATTCGCATCGCGATGTCGTCCAGCCACCCGCCGACGAACCCGGCGAGCAGGCCGATCAGCGAACCGACCACCAGCGCCACCGCGACCGCGATCACCGTCGCGCGCAGCGACAGGTTCGCGCCGTGGATGACCCGGGCGAACAGGTCCCGCCCGGTCTGGTCGGTGCCGAACAGGTGCTCGGCGCTGGGGGCCTGCAGTTTCTCCGCGGGGACTCCGACGAGCGGGTCGCGCGAGGTGAACAGCGACGGCACGAACGCGGCCAGCAGCACGGCGGCGACGAACAGGATCGAGAGCACCAGCCCGGGCCGCCGGATCAGGAACCGGACCGCGCGCCGGGCGCGGCTCGGTGAGGCCGGTGCGGCGGCCGGAACGTCGGTGGACGGACGGGTGTCGATCGCTACCATGCCAGCCCCTGCCTGCTCGTCGTGACGCGTGGATCGACCAGCGGATAGAGCAGATCGACGATCAGGTTCACCGAGACGAACGCGAGCGCGCTGAGCACGACCAGCCCCTGCACCACCGGGATGTCCTGGTTGCCGACGGCGTCCACGACCAGCCGGCCGATGCCCGACCGCGAGTACACGGTCTCGACGACCACCGACCCGGCCAGCAGCTGCCCGGCCCAGGCCGCCGCGACGGTCATCGCCGGGATCGACGCGTTACGCAGTACGTGCTTCAGGTGGACGCGGGCCCGGCTCGCGCCCTTCGCCAGCGCGGTCTCCACGTACGGCTCGTCCAGCGCGGTCAGGATGCTGCGCGCGAGCACCTGCCCGACCAGCGCCCCGATCGGGATCGCCAGCGTCAGGGCGGGCAGGACGAGGCTGGAGAACCCCTCGTTGCCGATCGCGGGCAGCAGCCCCCACTGGAACGAGACGACCTGGACGAGCATCAGCCCGACCCAGAACGTCGGCAGCGAGACCGCGACCGGCGGGATCGCCAACACCGCCTGCCGGATCAGCGGCCACCTGGGATAGGTGCCGCCGAAAGCGATCAGCAAGCCGAACAGCAGCGAGAACGCGAACGCGAGGCCGGTCAGCTTCAGGGTCTCCGGCAGCGCTTCGAGGATGCTCTCGGTGACGCTCGCGCCGGTTTGGATCGAGTGGCCGAAGTCGCCCTGCACCGCGCTCCACAGCGCCCGCGCGTACTGCACCGGGAGCGGCTGGTCGAGCCCGTACTCCGCTTTCAGCGCGGCGATCTGCTCCGGCGTCGCCTGGTTCTGCCCGGACGTCCCGCCGGAGAGCATGATCTCGACGGGGTCGCTCGGGAGCAGGTACAGCACGCCGTAGCCGAGCGTGAACGCCGCCCAGAGCACAAAGGCCGCCTGCACCAAGCGACGGCCCAGGTATCTGCCCATACCGTCCTCCTCCGGAGGGGGCCGGGCGCGGTGCGCCCGGCCCCGGAGCTCACTTGCTCAGCCAGGTGTCGTAGAACGACAGCCGGGACGACGCCTCGAAGCGCAGCCCGTGCACCTTGTCGGAGAGCCCGAGCACCTGCGACAGCTCGACGATCGGGATCTGGTACGCGTGATCGGTGATGATCAGCTTCTGGGCCTCGGCGACCAGCTGCTTCCGCTTGGCGTCGTCGAGCGTGGCCACCTGCTGGTCCAGCACGGTGTCGAGCGGGCCCGGCTTCAGCCGCGAGCGGTTCTGGTACTTGGTCGAGAAGCTCGTCCGCAGGATGTCCGGGTCGGCGCGGGTCACGTTGTACCAGAGGAAGTCGAAGTCACCGGAGGCCTGCGCCGCGGTGATCTCGCCGGTGGTCAGCTGCCGCAGCCGCAGCTCGACGCCGACCGCCTTCAGCTGCTGCTGGGCGAGTTCGAGGATCGTCTGGCTGGGGGGGAACGCCAGGTTGTAGACGACGTCGACGGAGAGCTTCTGGCCGCTCTTCTGCCGGATACCACCCGGACCGGGCGCCCAGCCGGCGGCGTCGAGGATCTTCTTCGCGCCGTCCTGGTCGAACTTCAACGCGGCACTCTGATCGCTCCAGCCCGGCGTCGACTTCGCCAGCGAGCCGGTCGCGACCTGGTACTTGTCCGAGAGCGCGGTCTGGACGATCTCGTCGCGGTTGAGCGCCTTCTGGATCGCGAGCCGGACCTGCTCGTCACCGAGGATCGGCTTGGCCGTGTTGGGCGCCAAGTTGAACGGGATCCCGGGGTTGCCCCGCACCAGCAGCTGGAAGCCGTTGCCCTCGAAGCGGGCCTCGTCCTGCGGCGGGATGTCGGTGGCGCCGTCGATCTGCCCCGACTGGAGCGTCCCGGTGCGGACGCCCGACTCGGGCACGATCTTGTACTCGATGGCCTCGAGGTAGGCCTCACCCTTGTGTTCGGCGAGCGACGACGGCCAGGCGTATCCCTTGCGACGGGTGAGCGTCACGCCCTGGTTCGGCGTGTACTTCTCCAGGACGAACGGTCCGGAGCCGATCAGGTCACCCTGGCAGCGCTGCTCGGGGGTCTTGGTGGCGGTGGACGCCGAGAGCAGGCCGAGCGACATCGTCGACGTCGCCTGGAGGAACTGGGCGCTGGGGGCCGCGAAGTCGACGCGGACCGTCTGTGGGTCGACCACGGTCGCGCTCTTGTACCCGGCCAGGTAGGGGCCCGCGAGCTGCGCCTTCGCGCCGAGCTTCACGATCGCGTCGAAGTTCGTCTTGACCGCCGCGGCGTCCACCGGCGTGCCGTCGCTGAACGTCGCGCCCGTGCGGAGCGTGAACGTGAAACTCGTCGCGGCCTCGTTGACCTTCCAGGACTCGGCCAGCCACGGCTTGATCTCGCCGGTCTTCGGGTCCTGGTCGGTGAGCGAGTCGACGATCTGGCGGCTGACGTTGAGGCTGGCGTTGAGACCGAACTGCTGCGGGTCGAGGCAGGTGGGGTCGACGGCCAGGGCGAACTTCAGCGTGCCCCCGGACTGCGGGGGTCCGGCGTCCGCGGTGCTCTCGTCGGACGATGAGCACCCGGCGACGGTGACGGCAACGGTCGCTGCCAGCACCGGAAGCGTGCGGCGTAAGGAACGAACGGGCACAGAGTCTCTCCTGGCGGCGCAGTGGGCACAGGGATCTCAGGGATAACACACTGAACATGCATCCCCTACATGCGAACTAGGTTTAGAGGTTAGAGGCGATGCCCTCCGTTTGTGAAGACTTCTGCCGGACAGAAGAAATCGGGGCCTCAGCGTTCGCTGAGGCCCCGATTTCCGGGCGGTGCTAGGAAGTGATGTAGCCGACTAGCTGTTCTTTTTCGGTCTCGAGTTCGGAGATCGTGCTCTTGACGACGTCTCCAATGCTCACCAGGCCGATGAGCTTCCCGTCCTCCACCACCGGCAGGTGCCGGATGCGGCGTTGGGTCATCGTCTCCCGGATCCGGGCGACGTCGTCGCTGCTCCGGCACGTGTGTACGTCGACCGTCATGATCGACGAGACGCTCTCGTCGAGCAGCCGTGCGCCGTGTTCGTGTAGCCGGCGCACGATGTCGCGCTCCGACACGATCCCGGCGATCGTGTGTCCGTCGGTCGAGACGACGAGCGCCCCGAAGTTGTGTTCGGCCAGTTGCGCGAGGAGCGCTCGGACGGTGACTTCTGGCCCCACGGTCGCTACCGCGGAGCCACCGGACTTGCTGCGCAGGACATCGCTGATCAACATCGGGCATCGCTCCCAACGCAGATGAAGGTACGCATCTCGAGGGCGACCGGATGCGTCTTCGTCCTGGGTACCGGTTCGAGACTTGGCGCGTCAAGGGTCCGATGCGACGCGTCTCGTCCGAAAAAGCATAGTCTTTTGTGGACTCATGATGACTTCTGGTGATTTCGAGAAATCCAGACCCGAAAGGCGCACCGTAGAGAGACCTATGTCACATTGACGGCGGGAACCGTCTGTGTAAGGGAGGTCGCAATGGCGCGCACCCGGACGGTGTTCTCCCTCTCCTTCGTCGCGATCATCGCGCTGGTGGCGGTCGTCGCGGGTGTCGTGGTCGGCCGGGCGTCCGGGTCGGGGTCGGGCGGTGGGGGCAGCGGCGACGGGGGAGCGGCCAGCGGCACGCGTATCGACGTCATCATCAAGGCGTCCGACTCGTCGTTCTGGCAGGTGATGCTCGCCGGGGCGGACCAGGCGTCCGAGGACTTCGGGATCGACGTCAGTACGTTCGGTCCGACGTCCGAGACCAACATCGACGAGCAGGTGCAGCTCGTCGAGAACTCGGTCTCGCGCGGCGTCGACGGGATCGTGATCGCGCCGAACTCGTCCAGCGCGCTCAACTCGGTGATCGACCGCGCCCGCGAGGCGGGCGTCAAGGTCATCACCGTTGACACCCGGATCACCACGCAGTCCGAGGGCTTCATCGGCACCGACAACGTCAAGGCCGGTCAGCAGGCCGGACGCCGGATGTGCGACCTCCTCAAAGCCAAGGGCCGGACGTCCGGCGCGGTGCTGGTCGAGTCGTCGGTGGCCGGTATCCAGTCGCTGGTCGACCGGGACCGTGGCTTCCGGCAGGGCCTCGCCGAGGGGTGCCCGGGCGTCGACTCGAAGCTCCAGCGGTACAACAACAACGACATCAACACCGCGGCGTCCCAGGTCAACGACGCGATCACCGCGAACGAGAACCTGCTCGGGGTGTTCGCCGACAACAACACGTCCGGGGTCGGCGCGGTCCGTGCGGTTGCCGACAACAAGGCAGCCGACCGCATTCCGGTGGTGGCGTTCGACTCCGATCCGCAGGAGAACGCCGCGCTGGCCGACGGCACGATCGACGCGCTCGTCGTCCAGAACCCGTACTTCTTCGGGTACCAGGGTGTGCTCGCCGCGGCGATGGCCGCCGTGGACCGCACGCCGCCGCGCGAGATCGATCCCGGTGCCGTCGTCGCCGACCAGAAGAACCGCGAGACGCCCGAGGTGAAGTCGCTGCTCGAGCCGCCGACCGCCGAGCCGGGCTCATGAGCCGCGCCGACGATCCGGCCGTCGGTGGCCCCGCGCCGATCGATGCCGCGTCGGGCGATCCGGTGGCCGGGGAGCCGGAGCACGCGGCCGACGGCGGACCGGTGCCGGTCGACCCGCCCGCGGCGGGTGCCGCCTCGGCCACCGAGCCCCCCGTTCCCGTCGACGCGCCGCCCGGCGGAGCTGTGGCCGAGGCGGAGCCGGTGCTGGAGCTGACCGGGGTGTCGAAGGCATTCGGGCCGGTCCAGGCGCTCGACGACGTCTCGCTGCGGCTGCACCCCGGCGAGGTGCACTGCCTGGCCGGCGAGAACGGGGCCGGGAAGTCGACGCTGATCCGGGTGCTCACCGGCGCGATCCGGCGGGACCGCGGCGAGTACCGGATCGACGGCGCCGAGGTGACGACCGCGACGCCGGCCGCGCTGCGCGCTGTCGGCGTTCAGGCCGTTTACCAGGAGCTGAGCCTGCTCCCCCACCTCTCCGTCGCCGAAAACCTCTACATGGGACGCCTACCTGCGCGCCGCGGTCTGCTGGACTCGCGGCGGCTGCGGCGACGGGCCCGGCAGGCGCTGGACGAGGTGGGGCTCCACACCCTCGACCCGGACACCCCGGTCGAACAACTCTCGGCGGCGACCAAGCAGCTGGTCGAGATCGCGAAGGTGCTCACCGCGGAGTCGGTGAAGGTGATCGTCTTCGACGAGCCGACCACCGCGCTCACCGAGGGGGAGTCCGCGCGGCTGCTCGACCACATCCGCCGGCTCCGGGACCAGGGCGTCGCGATGCTCTACGTCACCCACCGGCTGGAGGAGATGTTCGAGATCGGCGACCGGGTGACCGTGCTGCGCGACGGTGGGCTGTCGGAGAGCGGGCCGATGGCCGACTACGACGAGAACCGGCTGATCGCCGCGATGGTCGGCCGCGAGGTCACGTCGCTCTACCCGGAAGAGCACCGCGAGAGCTCGGACGACGACGCCCCGCTGCTGCGCGTCCGAGGGCTCCGGCGGACCGCCGACGGGCCGTCGGTCGACCTGGACGTCAGCGCCGGCGAGATCGTCGGCATCGGCGGGCTGCTCGGGTCGGGCCGGAGCGAGCTGCTGCTCGCGATCTTCGGCGCGGAGCGGATCATCGGTGGGGAGATCCAGATCGACGGCCGGACGGTCCGGCCGACCGGTCCGCGGGCGATGATGAACGCGGGGATCGGGTTGCTCACCGAGGACCGGAAGGTGCTCGGGTTGCTGCCGGAGCTCTCGATCCGGGAGAACGTGACGATCGCGAGCCTGCGCCGGGCGTCCCGAGGCCCGCTGCTGCCGGGTAAGACCCAGGCGGCGGACGCCGACCGGCTGCTGGATTCGCTGCGGCTCCGGGCCGGCTCCTACGACCAGCCGGTGTCCACGCTCTCCGGCGGTAACCAGCAGAAGGTGCTGCTCGCGCGGTGGTTGCTGACCGAGCCGAAGGTGCTGGCGTTCGACGAGCCGACGAAGGGCATCGACGTCGGCGCGAAGGGCGAGCTGTACGAGGTGATCGGGGATCTGGCGCGGCGAGGCCTCGGCATCGTCGTCGTGTCGTCGTACCTGCCGGAGCTGATCGGGCTCGCGGACCGGATCCTCGTGCTGCGCGACGGGGCGATCGCCGGGGAGCTCCCGGCGGGCGCGTCCGAGGAGGACGTGCTCCGGCTCGCCTCCGGCGGCGCCGCCCCGGACGAACCGGAGGGAGAGCGCGATGGTGCCTAGGCTCGTCTGGCGGGAGCCGGTCCCGACCGCCACGATCACCAGCGAACCCGACAGCCTCGCCGAGAAAGCCGAAAAAACACCCTCCCACCGCGTCCTGACCCTCGGCGACATCGCCGGACGCGAGAGCGGCGGCCTGGTCGTCCTCCTGGTGGCCGTCGGCGCACTCACCCTCGCCAGCGACACGTTCCTCACCGCGGGCAACCTCTCCAACCTCGCCCGGCAGGTCGCGATCTTCGGCATCATCGCGGTCGGCCAGCTGCTGGTGATCCTCACCGCGGGCATCGACCTCTCGGTCGGCTCGGTGCTGGGCCTGTCCGGCGCGGTCACCGCCCAGCTCCTGGTGGCCGGCTGGCCGATCGTCCTGGCGATCGTGGTCGGTGTCGGGCTCGGCGCCGTGCTGGGGCTGGTGAACGGCCTGCTGGTCACCCGTGCCAAGCTGCCGCCGTTCATCGCGACGCTCGGCATGCTCGGGATCGCCCGCGGCGTCGTCCTGGTGATCACCGACGCGAAGACCGTCCAGGGGCTGCCGGAGGGCTTCCAGGAGATCGCCAATGGCACCGTGCTCGGCATCCCGAACCTGCTGCTGATCGCCGTCGCGGTCGTGCTCGTGGTCTGGTTCGTGCTCACCAGGACGGTGTTCGGCCGGTACATCTACGCGGTCGGGTCGAACCCCGAGTCGGCGCGGCTGGCCGGTGTCCCGGTGACCGCGGTGACGATCGCCGTGTACGCGATCTCCGGCCTGCTCGCCGGGCTGGGCGGCGTCCTGCTCACGTCCCGGCTGGGCGCGGGCATCCCGACCGCGGGCACCGGGTTCGAGCTGAACGCGATCGCCGCCTGCGTCATCGGCGGCGCCAGCCTGTTCGGCGCCAAGGGTGGAGCGCTGGGGGCCGCGACCGGGGCGCTGATCATGGGCGTCCTGAACAACGGCGGCAACCTGCTCGCGATCAACGCGTTCTATCTGCAGATCGCGATCGGCGTCCTGATCCTGGTCGCGGTCGGCTTCGACCAGTGGAACAGTCGCACCCGCACCTAACCACACTGTATGTCTTTAATGTCATTAATTGTGGCTATTCTAGTTTCATGAGGGAGGAGCACGGCCAGCACTGGCGCGTGGGCGCGGTTCGCTGGGGCGCCGCCGTGCTCACGACCGTGACCGTGATCGCGGTGGCCGTGCTCGCCGCCGCGTTCGCCGCCCACCTCAGCGAGCGGACGCGCGTCCAGGAAGCACGGGCGCAGACCGCCGACGCCGCCTCCCGGATCGAGCGGCAGGTCGACCACTACGTCGAGGCGCTGCGCGGGATCGCCGCCTGGATCCGCACCGACGGCTGGCCGACCCGCACCGAGTACCACCGGTTCGCCGGCGCGGTCGCGGTCCGCAGCCGCTACCCGGGCATCCAGGTCATCGGCATGGCGGAGTACGTCGACGCCGCCCAGCGGACGGCGTTCTCCGCGCGGACCGCGTCGGCGACGGCCACGGCGATGCTGAGCTACCCGGAATTCCGGATCAAGCCGGCAGGCACCGGCGCCGCGCTTCCGATCACGTACCTCGACCCGGTCGGCGGCAACGAGGCCGCGCTGGGGCTGGACTTCCTGAGCGAGCCGCACCGCCGCACCGCGGCGCTCGCCGCCCGTGACCTCGCGACTCCGCGGCTCACCGCCCCCACGACGCTGGTGCAGGAGACCGGCACCCAGCGCGGCACGCTGATGATGGTGCCGGTCTACCGCACCGGGGCGATCCCGAGCACGGTCGCCGAACGCCGGGCGGCGTTCAGCGGCGTGGTCTACGCGGCGTTCCGGATGGGGGACCTCGCCGACGGTGCGCTCGGCCCCGACGCCGACCGGCTCTGGCTGGACGACGCCGGGGTGGCCGATCCGGCGGCCGCCGCCCTCTACACGACCCCGTCTCGGAACCCCCGGTCCGACGCCGTCGAGGAGACCGATCTGGCGGTGGCCGGGCGTCACTGGCGCATCCGGTACGCGGCGGCGCCGAACCTCGGCCCGGTCACCCGGTACGGGCCGCTCGGGCTGGGGATCGGTGGCGCCGCGGTGGCGGTGCTGGCCGGAGCGTTGCTGCTCGCCCTGACGTCCACCCGGGCGCGGGCCCGATCGCTCGCGGCCTCGATGACCGCGGAGCTCCGCTCGGTGACCGACACCGCGACCGACGCGATCGTCACCGTTGACTACGCCGGGCAGGTGACGGCGTGGAACCGGGGTGCGGCGCGGATGTTCGGCATCGCGCCCGGCGCGATCCTCGGGGCGCCGCTCGACCGGGTCATCCCGGGTGGGCTGGCCGTGTTGACCGGCCGGAACGCGTCGGCAGGCGGGCACCCGGACCCCACGGTGGAGGTGGCCGCCACCCGGGCGGACGGCACCGTGCTGCACGTCGAGGCGTCGGTCTCGACCTGGGAGAGCCCGCGCGGGGTGTTCGCGACCGCGATCCTCCGGGACGTGACCGAACGCCGCCGCGTCGAGACCGAGGTGCGGCGGACGAACGACCTGCTGGAAGGCGTTCTGCGGGGCGCGACCGAGTGCGCGATCATCGGCTGCGACGCGCGCGGCCTGATCACGGTGTTCAACGAGGGTGCGCACCGGATGCTCGGCTACCGCGCCGAGGAGGCGATCGGAAAGGCCGCGCTCGACCTGCTGCACGACCCGGCGGAGATGGCCGCGATGGCCCACGAGCTGGGAGTGAGTGGCCCGACCGAGGTCTTCCCGACGCTGATGAAGAACGGCGGGCCGAGCACCCGGGAGTGGACCTACGTCCGGTCGGACGGATACAAGCTGCCGGTGTTGCTGACCGTCACGTCGCTGCGGGACCGGGACGGTGCGATCGAGGGCCACATCGGCATCGCGTTCGACCTCACCGAGGCCCACCGGCTGGAGCGGGAGCGCGCGCGGATGGCGCACCGCTTCGAGCAGCTGGTCGACTGCTCCGGCGAAGGCATCTACGGCCTCGACCGGAACGGGCTGATCACGTTCGTCAACAAGCAGGCGGCCCGGTCGCTCGGCTGGTCGGTCGACGAGCTGGTCGGACGCCCCGCCCACACGGCACTGCACCACCACCGCCCGGACGGCTCGCCGTTCCCGCCGGACGACTGCCCGATCATCCGCAGCATCGTCGACGGCAGCACGCACCGGGTGGATACCGAGGTGTTCTGGCGTCGGGACGGTGCGCCGGTGCCGGTGGAGTACGTCTCCGCGCCGCTGCGCCGGGACGGCCAGATCGACGGTGTCGTCGTCACGTTCGCGGACATCACCGACCGGAAGCGCACCGAGCAGGCGCTCAAGGACGCGGTCGCGAGCGAGCGGGAGGCCGCGAGCCACCTTCGCGAGATCGACCAGGTGCGCACCGACCTGGTGTCCACCGTCTCGCACGAGCTCCGGACGCCGCTGACCAGCATCTCCGGCTACCTGGAGCTGCTGATGGACGGCGACGTCGGTCCGATCACGAGCGACCAGGCCGCGATGGTCAAGGTGGCGCACCGCAGCTCGCAGCGGTTGCTCCTGCTGGTCGAGGACCTGCTGACGCTCTCCCGGATCGACGCCGGCGCGTTCCGGATCCGGCAGGACGACGTCGACCTCGCGTCGCTGCTGTCGGCCGCGGTCGGCGCGGTGGCACCGCTGGCGGCGGCCCGCGACCTACGGCTGGACGCGGACTTCCCGCCCGACCTGGGAGTCGTGCGCGGGGACGCCGCTCACCTCGACCGGGTGCTGCTGAACCTGTTGTCCAACGGCGTGAAGTTCACCCCGCCAGGTGGTTCGGTGACGCTGACCGGCCGCCGGGTGGGGGACGAGGCGGTGGTGACCGTCGCCGACACCGGCATCGGCATCCCGGAGGACGAGCAGAGCCGGCTGTTCGACCGGTTCTTCCGCTCGTCCAACGCGATGGACGAGGCGATCCAGGGCACCGGGCTCGGGCTGTCGATCGTGAAGACGATCGTCGAGCATCACGGGGGCCGGATCTCGGCGGAATCGCGGCTCGGCGACGGCACCACGTTCACGCTCACTCTCCCGGTCCGCGCCCCTGTCCGTGCGTGAAGATCCGCACCACCGCACCGGCGTCGACGCCTAGCCGTGCGGCGGCGCTGCCCTGGTTGACCGAGAGCGCGGCGCGGCCCGTGGAATCGACGAGCAGCACGAGGTCGCCGGGCGGTACGTCACCGAACGTCTCTCCGCGCACCACCGAAATCGGCTGCTGCCCGGCGTCCACCAGAAGGACGTGCACGGTCGGGCCGAACGGCACCAGATCCGCCGCGGTAGCGGCGAGCTGCAGCGAGCCGAACCGGTCGACCGACCGGACCTCGGACTCCAGCCAGCCCGGCCCGGACCGGGTCTCGGTCGTCGGCAGCCGGAGCAGCGCCGCGACGTCGGCCGGCGGCCCCAGCGAGGCGAGCGCCGCGCCGGACGCCAGCCGCGCCGCGGCGGGCATGAACAGGTCCCGGCCGTGGAACGTGCGGGCGGGGGTGGGGTCGGTCAGCTCGACCGCGGCGACCGCACCGCCGAGCGCGTCGGCTGCCGGGAGCAGCAGGCCGTTGTCCGGCCCGACCAGCAGCCCCTCCGCCGCCTCGATCGCGACCGCCCGCCGCGCGGTGCCCACGCCCGGGTCGACGACCGCCACGTGCACGGTGCCCTCCGGCAGGTAGGGAACGGCGTCGGCCAGCACCGACGCTCCGCGTCGGACGTCGGCGAGCGGCACGAGATGGGTGACGTCGATGATGCGGACGCCGGGCGCGGTGCGAAGTGCGACGCCGTGGCAGATCGCGACGAACGCGTCCGAGAGGCCGTAGTCGGTGGTGAACGAGAGGTGCCGCATCGTCACGCTTCCTCGTGGACCGGGTCGCGGAGCAGCTTCGGGAGGTAGACCGCGCCGGGCCCGGCGGGAGCGGCCCGGTCACCGGGGTTGGAAAGCCGGCACCGCTGCAGCGAGAGGCACCCGCAGCCGATGCACGAGTCGAGCCCGTCGCGCAGCGCGCTGAGCGCCGCGATCTGGTCGTCGAGCCGGCTGCGCCAGGTCCGCGAGAGGCGTGTCCAGTCGGCGCGGGTCGGCGTGCGCCCGGCGGGCAGCGTGGCGAGCGCGTCCCGGATCTCCTCCAGGCTCAGCCCCACGTGCCGCGCGGCCCGGATGAACGCCAGCCGCCGCAGCACCGAGCGGTGGTACCGCCGCTGGTTGCCGGTGGTGCGGGTGGCCTCCAGCAGCCCGACGCGTTCGTAGTAGCGCAGGGCGGATGGTGCGTGTCCACTGCGGTGCGACACGTCACCCATCGTCAGCAGGTCCGACACGACATCCGCCTCCCGAGACCTTGACCTGAAGTCAACTTCACTTCCTACCGTACTGGCATCGACCGAACTGGAGGAAGCCATGCCTGTCGCTCTGATCACCGGTGCGTCCCGCGGTTTCGGACGGGCCACCGCGCTGGCTCTGGTGGCCCGCGGCTGGGACCTCGTCGTCGACGGACGGGACAACGCCGCTCTCGAACGGACGGTTGCCGAGCTGCGGAGCCGCGGCGGCCCGGGCACACAAGTGCTGGCCGTGCCCGGCGACGTCGCCGACCCCGCCCACCGGGAAGTGCTCGCCCGGGTCGCCGGCACGATCGGCGCTGGAAGCACGGTCGACCTGCTCGTGAACAACGCGAGCCTGCTCGGCCCGATGCCGCCGATCGCGGAGTACCCGCTCCACCGGCTGGCGTCGGTGCTGGCGGTCAACGTCCTCGCCCCGGTCGGGCTGATCCAGCTGCTGCTGCCGTCGCTGGCCGAGGTGGACGGCACGATCGTCAACGTCAGCTCGGACGCGGCGGTCGAGGCGTACCCGCACTGGGGCGGTTACGGGGCCAGCAAGGCCGCGCTCGACCAGGTCAGCGCGGTGCTCGCGGTGGAGCGGGCCGACGTCCGGGTGTACGCGTTCGACCCCGGTGACATGCGGACCGCGATGCACCAGGAAGCGTTCCCCGGCGAGGACATCTCCGACCGTCCGGAGCCGGAGACCGTGGTTCCGGCGCTGCTGCGGCTGGTGACCGAACGGCCGCCGAGCGGGCGGTACCGGGCGTCCGAGTTGCTGGCGGGGGTGGGGGCGTGAAACCCCGGACGGTGTTCACTCTGCCTACGGACGCGGAGGCGACCGTTCCGCCGGAAGCGCGTGGCCTGTCCCGGGACGGCGTGCGGCTGCTGGTGGCGACGCCGTCCGGGCTGACCTCGACGCGGTTCGCCGCGCTGCCGGAGTTCCTCCGCCCCGGCGACCTGGTCGTCGTCAACACGTCGGGCACGCTTCCGGCCGCAGTGGACGGTCGTCGCCCGGACGGGACCCCGGTCGTCGTGCACTTCTCGGCGCCGCGCGCCACCGGCGGTGGGTGGATCGTCGAACTACGGGTCCCGGACGGCTCCGGCCCGGTTCTGGACGCCAGGCCCGGCGAGCGGATCACGGTGCCCGACGACGCCCGGCTCACGCTGCGGGCGCCCGCCGACGCCCATCCGGCCGGCGTCCGGCTCTGGGCAGCGGACGTCGTCCTGGAGGGACCGGTGGAGGCCTGGCTCAACCGGCACGGTCGCCCGATCACCTACGGCTACCTGCACGGACGCTGGCCACTCGCGGAATACCAGCCGGTGTTCGCGCGGGAGCCGGGCAGCGCGGAGATGGCCAGCGCCGGGCGTCCGTTCACCGACCGGATGGTGACCGACCTGGTGACCAGGGGCATCGGCGTCGCGCCGGTGTTACTGCACACCGGCGTCTCGTCGCAGGAGTTCGGGGAGGGCCCGCAGACCGAGCGGTTCCGGGTGCCGCCGGCCACCGCCCGGCAGGTCGAGTCGGTCCGGCAGGCCGGCGGGCGGGTGGTCGCGGTCGGGACGACCGTGACCAGGGCGCTGGAGAGCGCGGTGGACGAGGGCGGTCGCGTCGTGGCGACCGAGGGCTGGACCGACCTGGTGATCGGACCGGACCACCCGGCGCGCGTGGTGAACGGGCTGGTCACCGGGTGGCACACGCCGGAGGCGTCCCACCTCCTGCTGCTCGAGGCCGTCGCGGGCCCGGCGCTCGTGCAGGCGGCGTACCGCGCCGCGGTCGCCGAGGGCTACCGCTGGCACGAATTCGGCGACAGCTGCCTACTCTTGCCCTGAGTCGCGAAAGCATTATTGCGTTCCCGTTCCCACGCTATTGTGAGCCGCAAATTCGGCTAGGGAATCGGGGTCGGGGGATGTTTTCTGTCGCACTCGAACAATCTTGCCCTGCGCGATTGGTATTCCGCTGCGCGGAGCCGTCGTGACGGGCGGGCGAATTCGTGTCGCGGTCACCGGCATCGGCGTCAAGAGCCCGGCAGGTACGACCGTCGGCGCTGCTTTCGATGCGCTTCTGGCCGGGGTTTCACTGACCAGGCGGTGCGCCGACGGTGAGACGCCGTATCTGGCCGGAATCGTTCCGCAGTTCGACGTCGCCAGTTATTTCCCCGGTCGCGGCAGACAGGGCGCCGACCGGACGGCGGAACTCGGACTGGCCGCGGCGGTGGACGCCGTCCGCGACAGCGGACTGCGCAAGCACGGCGCCCGCAACCGCTGGGCGGTGACGTTCGGAACCGGCGGTGCGGGCGTCGCGTCGGCGGCGGAGGCGCTCACCCAGTCGTGGGACGCCGGGCATGACGGCTTCACCGCGCACACCGTGCCGATGCTCATGCCCAGCGCCACCGCGGCCCGGATCGGCTTGCGCTTCGGCGTCACCGGCCCGGTCTCCACCCACGTGGCCGCGTGCGCCAGCAGCACGGTCGCGATCGGGGAGGGGCTCCGGGCGATCCGGTCGGGGATGGCCGACGTCGTTCTCGCCGGCGGTGCGGAGGCCTGCCTCTCGCCGCTGGTCGTGGAGGCGTTCCGCCGGTTGGGGGCGCTGTCGTCGCGGGTCGACCGGCCGGCCGACGCCAGCCGCCCGTTCGACGCCGCCCGCGACGGTTTTGTGCTCGCCGAGGGGGCGGCGTTCCTGGTGCTGGAGCGGTGGAGCCACGCGTTGTCCAGGAACGCTCGGATCTATGCCGAGTTGGCCGGTTACGCCACGAACTGTGATGCTCACCATATGGTCGTGCCGCGGCTCGACGGTCGGCTGGCGGCCGACTGCATGGCGGCCGCACTGCACGACGCGCACGTCGAGCCGCGCGAGGTCGGCCACGTGAACGCCCACGCCACGTCCACGCCGGCCGGCGACGAGGCGGAGGCCGCCGCGATCCTCCGCTGCTTCGGCGTGAAGGCACCGCCGGTGACCGCGCCGAAGGGCGTCACCGGCCACATGATCGGCGCTTCCGGTGCGTTCGAGACCGTCGTCACCGTGCTGTCCGTGCAGCAGGGCGCGGTGCCGCCGGTGGCCAACCACTCGCGGCAGACCGACGGCGCCGCGCTCGACCTGGTCACCGGCGAACCACGGTGGCTGCCACCGGCGCCCGCGCTGACGAACTCGTTCGCGTTCGGCGGGCACAACGCCGCGCTGGTGGTCACTCCGGCCCGATAATTGTCACCGGTCGGCGAACAAGAATAGGAAAGTTCCGTACCTCCGCGTGGATTCGGAATCTCTTACCGCAGGGCGTCAAGTGGGTAATTCGAGCACCCTTGACCCGTCGGTTGACTCGTGAGTAACCTCGGCCCGTCGTCCCGTGACCGTGCATTCTTTCTGGCATTCACGTGCGCTAATCATCAGGGGAGATCGCAGGTGGACGCGGAGCCTTCGAATTCGTTATTCGCGCCGGGAACCGTCGCTCTGGTGACCGGAGGATCACGCGGCATCGGTGCCGCGGTCGCGCTGGAACTCGCCGCCGAGGGCGCGACCGTCGTCGTCAACTACCACTCCAACGAGGCCGCGGCGAAGGAGATCGCGGCCCGAATCGAGGAACGGGGCGGAACCGCGGTTCTGCACGGCGCCGACACCGGCGACGAGGACGCCGTCCGCCGCATGTTCGCGACCGTGCGGGGGGAGTTCGGCCGGCTCGACGTCCTGGTCGCCAACGCCGGCATCACCAAGGACGCGATGCTCGTGCAGATGTCCCGCGCGGACTTCGAGACCGTGCTGCGCACCAACGTCACCGGCGTGTTCCTCTGCTGCCGCGAGGCCGCGAAGCTGATGATGCCCGCCCGGCGCGGTGCGATCGTCACGCTGGGCTCGATCAACGCGGGCGGCGCGCCGGGCCTGGCGAACTACGCCGCCTCCAAGGGCGCGGTCACGTCGTTCACCAAGAGCATCGCGGCCGAGCTCGCGCCGTACGGCATCCGGGCCAACGTGGTCTCGCCGGGACTGATCGAGACCGCGATGACCCGCAAGCTCCACCCGATGGTCCGGACGATGGTGCTCAGCCGGATCCCGCTGTCCCGGGGAGCCGACGCCGCCGAGGTCGCGTCCGTCGTCGCGTTCCTGGCGTCCGACCGGGCGTCCTATCTCACCGGAACCGTGGTCGAGGTCGACGGCGGGCACGCGCTCCGGCAGCGGATGCCCGACGAATCCCTGCTGCCGACCGGCACGTCCCGCCGCCGGATGTCCGGCGCCCGACCCGCTACCCCTCGGAACGGAGGAAATCGGTCATGACAGACGCCGATCTCGACGCGGCGCTGGTGCACGCCGCGTATCGGCACGAGCTGACCAGCCGGGTGAAGTCGATGCTGGTCGAACGCCTGGAGCTGCCGATCCCGCCGGCCTGGATCACCGACGACCAGCCGCTGTTCGGCCGCGGCCTGGAGCTCGACAGCCTGGACGCGCTGGAGCTGACGATGGGCATCGACGCGGAGTTCGGCATCGCGGTCTACGAGGAGGACCGCGCGCTGCTCGGCTCGGTCGCCGCGTTCGTCGACCGCGTGCTGGTGACCCGCGCGGAGACGGAGGACGCGTCATGACAGCGCTGACCGTGCCCGCCGTGTGGGCGGACGTCGACGGCACGCCCGTCCCGGCGCACTACGGCGACCCGGACGCCGAGTACGGGGCGATCCGGCGCGCCGCCGCCCGCTTCGACCTCACCGCGGCCGGCCTGCTGGAGCTCACCGGCGACGACGCGTTCGACCTGCTGCAGGCCGCGCTCGCGCGGGACCTGGAGTTCGTCACCCCGGAGCAGTCGCTGCTGACCGCGATCCTCGACGAGGACGGCCGCCCGGTCGACCTCGTCACGGTGTACCTCACCGACGACGGCTACCGGCTGGAGACGTCGCTCGGGCGCACGTCGACGACGCTCGCGCACCTGGAGAAGCTCCGGGCCGACGGGCACGGCGCCTCCGCGACGATCACCGACCTGCGCGGCATCGAGACGATCGTCCTGGTCGAAGGCCTGACCGCCGCCGAGGTCGTCGAGCGGGCGATCGACCCGGACCTGGGCACGCTGCCGTTCGGCGGCACCACCGTCGTTCCGTGGAACGGCGGCGAGCTCGCGGTCTCCCGGACCGGGTTCACCGGCGAGTACGGCTACAAGTTCTTCGTCCGCGTCGAGGACGCCCCCGCGCTCTGGGAGGCGCTGGACGCCGCGGTACCGGCCGGTTTGGTCGCGCTGGAGACCGCGATGCTCGAGGTCCGTCAGCCGTGCCTGCACCGCGAGACCGTGGACGCGGCGACGGCGCTGCAAGCCGGGTTCAACTGGCTGATCGACGTCACCAAGGAGAACTTCACCGGGCGGGACGCGGTCGCGGCCGAGTTCGAGACCGGACCGACCGCGCTGCCGATCGGCTGGAGCCTGCCCGGAACGGACGTGCCCGAGGTCGGAGCGGAGGTTCGCATCGGCGGTGAGACCGTCGGTCAGGTGATCTGGGCGCTGCGCAGCCCGAGCCGCGGTGACGTGCTCGGGCTCGCCCGGATCCGGGCCGAGCTCTCGGCCGCCGGCCTCGACGTGGTGATCGACGGACGGACCGGGCGCACGCTCGCGGCGCCGTACGTGATCCCGAGCAGCTGGGCCACGGCGTCCGAGACCGCGATCCTCGACGCGGCCCAGGCCGAGGGGTAGCGCGATGGACCGGGTTCCCGTCGTCGTCACCGGGGTCGGCGTCCTCAGCCCGCTCGGCCGGAACGCCGAGGAGTTCTGGAGCAACCTGGTCGCCGGGCGCCGTGCGGTGGTGCGTGCGGAGAGCGGTGAGCTGGCCGGGGCCTTCGCCGGAGTGGTGCCGGACGAGTGGCTGCCCGTCGGAGATGACGAGCGGAACACCGCGCTGGCCGTCGTCGCCGCCCGGGAGGCACTGGACCACGCGGGTCTGGACTCGGCTGCGCTGGGAGCAGCCGAGGTCGGGCTCGTGCTCGGTAAGTGCCAGGGGACGCCGGACGCCTCCAGGGCGTCCTACGCGCCGTTCCACGAGACCTGCGACGAGATCGCGGAACGGTTCGCGCTGACCGGCCCCAGGGTCGTGATCTCGACCGCCTGTGCCGCCGGTGCGAACGCCGTCGGAACCGGCCGCGACCTGCTCTGGGACGGCTCCGCCGAGATCGTGCTCGCGGGCGGCGTCGACATCCTGCTGGCCGAGACGCTGGCCGGGTTCGCGAGCCTCCAGGCGGTCGCGCCCGGCCCCACCGCGCCCTACAGCGAGTCGACCGGTCTCAGCCTCGGTGAGGGCGCCGCGTTCCTCGTCCTGGAGACCCGGGCCCGCGCCGAAGCCCGCGGTGCCCGCATCCTGGCCGACGTCGCCGGCTACGGCCTCTCCGCCGACGCCTACCACGCCACCTCGCCCGATCCGTCCGGGCGCGGCGCGATCAGCGCGGTCCGTCGCGGCCTCGCCGACGCCGGTCTCACCGTCGACGACGTCTCCTACGTCAACGGCCACGGCACCGGCACGCCTGCCAACGACACGATGGAGAAAAAAGCCATGGCGACGCTGTTCGGCGACCGGGTCAGCCGGGTCCCGATCAGCGGCACGAAGTCGGCGATCGGGCACAGCCTCGGCGCGTCCGGTGCGATCGAGGCCGTGGCCTGCGTGCTGGCCGTCCACACCGGAACCGTGCCGCCGACGGTCGGCTTCCGCGAGCCGTACCCGACCGCGATGGACTTCGTGCCCAACCGGGGCCGCCCGGCGGACGTCGAGGTCACGGTCTCCAACAACTACGCGTTCGGCGGCAACAACTGCTCGCTGGTGCTCACTCGCCCCGGCCGGAAAGCGGACCGTCCGCCGCTGACCGACGGACGGATCGTGGTCTCCGGCCTCGGCGCGGTCGGCGGAACCGGCGTCGGCCTGGACGCCTGGCGCGCCGGGCTGACGTCCGGCGAGTCCTGGATCCGGCGGCTCGAGCACCTCGACGGCTACGGGGTCGAGCCGCCGCCGCTGACCGGACGCCCGCTGGCCGCACCGGGGCTCTGGCGGCACATGGACGCGTTCGCCAGGCAGGCGCTGGCGGCTGCGGTGGCGGCCTGGAACGACGCGAAGCTCCCGGCCTCGCGGTCCGGCCGGGACACCACCGGGCTGGTGTTCGCCACCGGCTACGGCCCGATCCGCAGCACGTACACGCTGGCCACCGCCGCCGAGCGCGGCGAGGGCCCGAGCGCGCTGCTGTTCTCCGGCGCGACGATCAACGCGCCCGGCGGTGCGGTGTGCCAGGCGCTGAGCCTGCGCGGACCGACGACGACCGTGGCGTCCGGCGGGTCGTCGGCGATCCTCGGGCTGGACGCCGCGCTCTGGTTCCTGCGCACCGGGCAGGCCGAGCGGATGCTCCTGCTCGCCGCCGACGACCTCTGCGAGCCGGTACTGCGGGAGCGGGCCAAGCGCGAGGCACTGGCCCCGGACGGTGTTGCGCGTCCGTACGACCGGGGCCGCGCCGGGCCGGTACTCGGTGCCGCGTCGGTCGCGCTGGTGCTGGAACCCGCCGAAACCGTCGCCGCCCGGGGCGGGCGGGCGTACTGCGAGGTGACCGGTGTCGCGCACTCGTCGGCGGGCCGGGAGACCGACGTGCTGCGGCGGGCGTTGAGCCGGGCGGCGACGACTCCGGACGACGTCGATCTGTGTGTCGGGTCGGGGTCCGGGTCGGCGTACGACGTCGTCGAGGCGCGTGCCCTCGGTGCGGTGTTCAGTTCGCGGACGTCCGTGACTGCTCCGAAGTCGATCACCGGTGAGTGCGAAGCGGCCTCCGGTGCGGTGAACCTGCTGGTCGGCGCCGTCGCCCTCGCCGAGGGACTGGTGCCGCCGACGGTCAACCTGGTCGAGCCGCTGCCCGACGTCGCCCTGGCACACGTCACCGAACCGGGGACGGGATCCGGCCTCCGGCGGGTCGTCGCGACCGCGACGAGTCCGAACTCGACGTTCGGCGCGGCCGTTCTGGCGTCGGTCGGATGACGACGATCGTGGGTGGCGCGCGCGTCGACGGGCGACCGACCGAGGACGAGCTCGACGTGATCGACTGGCTGCTCACCACGACCCGGGCGGTGCGGCGGAGCCTCGACCTGAACCGGCCGGTCGAGCCGCAGGTGATCGAGGACTGCCTCCGGCTGGCGTTGCAGGCCCCGACCGCGCACAACGAGCAGCGCTGGCACTGGCTGGTGATCACCGACCCGGACAAGCGCGCGCTGCTGGCCGACGCGTACCGCCGCTCCTGGGAGTTCCACTCCCGCGGGGTGGCCCGACGGACCCGCCGCTGGGCCAAGGCCACCGGCGAGGCCGGCCGCACCGTGGCGTCCGCGGAGTGGCTGCCCGAGCACCTGGCGGCGATCCCGGTGCACGTCATCCCGTGCATCGTCGGGCCGCGCCCGGAGGACCTGGCGATGCCCGAGCGCCCCGGCACTCGTCCGCCGGGGCCGATGGCGTACCCGCGGCCGTACTCGGAGTTCACCGCGGCGTTCTGGGGCTCGATCTACCCGGCCGTGTGGTCGTTCCAGCTGGCGCTGCGCAGCCGGGGGCTCGGGTCGGTGCTCACCTGCATGCACCTGGGCTGGGAGGACGACGTCGCGGCGGCGCTGGGCATCCCGGACGGCGTCACCCAGACCTGCCTGGTGCCGGTCGCCCACACCACGAAGACCGTGTTCCGGCCGGCCAAGCGGGCGCCGCTGGAGCGGCGGATCTCCTGGAACACCTGGCAGGGACAGCGTTGACAGGGGGATTGGGGTGAGCATCGGGTTTCTCTTTCCCGGGCAGGGGACGCAACGCGTCGGGATGGGGCACTGGCTGGAGCGAGCCTCGAAGGCCGCTGCCGCGGTGTTCGACACCGGCTCCGCGGTGCTCGGCCGTGACCTGCGCGCGCTCTGCTTCCGCGGGCCGGAGCGCGAGCTGACGCTGACGCAGAACACGCAGGTGGCGGTGTTCACCGTGAACGCGGTGGCTGCTGCGGCGCTGGGCGAACGGGGTTCCGTTCCGGACGCGGTCGCCGGGCACAGCGTCGGCGAGCTCAACGCGCTCTGCGCCGCCGGTGTGCTGCCGCTGGAGGAGGGCTTCCGGCTCGTCGCAGCGCGGGGAGCGCTGATGGGCCGGGTCCGGACGCCGGGGGCGATGGCCGCGGTGATCGGGCTGGACCTCGACCGGGTGGCGGAGATCTGCGCCGACGTGCCGGGGCCGGTGGTCCCCGCGCTGCTCAACGGTCCGTCCAACGTGGTCATCTCGGGCGCGGCCGAGTCGGTGGCCACCGCATCCGATCGCGCCACCGCAGCGGGGGCGCGAAAAGTCACCCGCCTCGTCGTCAGCAGCGCCTTCCACTCGCCGTTGATGGCGGAGGCGACCGATGAGTGGCGCGCGGTCGTCGCCGCCGCCGGGCTGCGCCCGCCGTCGGTCCCGCTGTTCCTGAACGTCCCCGGTGCTTCGGTCTCTTCGGTGGACGCCATTCAGCGCGCCGTCGTCGAGCAGCTGACCGCGCCGGTGCGGTGGACCGACGTGGTGAGCGGCATCGCGGCGCTCGGCGTGCGGCGGCTGGTCGAGGCCGGGGACAGCAAGGTGCTCACGGTCCTGGCCCGCGCGATCGTCCCCGGCGTGCCGTGCGTGTCGCTGTCCGATCCCCGCGCCTTCCGCCGACTCACCACGCTGGCCCCGACGTGACCAGCACGTGTGTCACCGTGGCGGTCCCACCCCGGGGGTCCGTTGCCGCGCTGCTCGACGGCCGTCCGGTGGAGGAGGTGTTCACCGCCGCCGAGCGGCTGCGCTGCGCCGAGCGGCCGGGGCTCGGGCGCGCGGCGGGGCTGCTCGCGGCCAAGCGTGCGGTGCTGGCCGCGTTGGGCGCCCCGGACGGCGTCCGCTGGGCCGACGTCGAGGTGCTGCCGGACGCCGTCCGCTGCCCGGACCCGGCGCGCTGCACCGCCTCCCACCCGCCGGCCGTCCGGCTGCGCGGCGCACTTCCCGACCGGCTCGCACCGGGCGAGTCGGTGACCGTCTCGATCAGCCACGCCCGAACCGTCGCGGTGGCACTCGCCGTCCGCCGCTGACCTGTAAGGAGCCCCGTTGTTCACGACGAGGTACGCCCCGGCCGACCGCCCGGTGACCGTCGTTCTGCTACCGGCCCTCTTCGTCGGTGACTGGCTCTGGGACCGGACGTGGGAGCGGCTGAACGCCGACGGCTGGCCGGTCGTGCGGTTCGGCGAGTCGGTGGTGTCGCTGGACCGCAAGACCGCCCGCTCGGTGGAGCGGGTCGCCACCCAGGTGCTGGCCGCCTGCCGCGAGCACGTCAGCGGTCCGATGGTGTTCTGCGGCGACTCGCTCGGCGCGCTGATCGCGTTCCAGATGGCCCGCGCGCACCCGGACGCGGTCGCCGGGATCGTGGCCAGCGGCGCACCCGGCCTGGACAAACAGGCCAACCAGGTCTTCGGCCGCCAACTGCTCCGTCGGGTGCGTCACCCCGACGAGGCCGCGGACATCTTCGTCAAGTTGCTGCTGCACGAGCCGGAGCAGTACGAGATCGACCAGCAGCGCTACCGGGAGACGATCGACGAGGTGTTCCGCCCGCACGGGATGGAGACGCTGCTCTCCGCGCTCGCGGCGGTCCGCGGCTACCCGACGAAGAAGGTGCTGCCGACGCTGACCTGCCCGAAGCTGTTCGCCTGGGGACGCAACGACGCGATCACCCCGGTCGAGCCGTGGGAGCGCGCGGTGCCGACGCTGTCCGACGCGCGGCTGGTCGTCTACGACCGCTGCGGACACGCGCCGATGTACGAGCGGGCCGATGAGTACCACGCCGACCTGACCGCGTTCCTCGACTACTGCGTCGCCCGGCCCTACGTCGCATGAGCGTCGGGATTGACGTCGTGGAGGTCGATCGGGTCGCGCGGCTGGTCGCGCGGTACGGCGGCCGGCTGCGTCGGACGATCGGCTCGCCGGCCGAGGCTTCCTGGGCGGCGAGCACGGTGCGGGTCGCCGCGCTGTTCGCGGTGAAGGAAGCCACGGTCAAGGCGGTCGGCGGCCGCCCGCCCGGGTTCCGGTGGAGCGGGGTATCGGTCACGCCGTCGGACGCGGTCAGCCCGGTGCTGGACGCGCTGGTCGACGGGGTCGGGCTGACGTCGTTCTCCGGCGTCCGCGTCGACTGGCCCGGCGCGTTCTCGGGCGTCGGCCGCTGGGGCGCCGCGGACGGGCACGTCTACGCGGCGGTGGTGATGGGGCCGTGACGATCGTCCTGGACGGCTCGGCGCTGCGCGGCTGGCGGGGATCGCACCGTGGAGTGGCCGAACGGTCCGGCCTGGCCCGGTACGCGGCGGCGACGGCCGACCAGCGGCCCGACCGGCTGGCCGGCGACGTGGCGTCCCCGGTCTGGACCTGCGTCCCGTTCGGGGCGGTGGCCCGGGACTTCTTCACCGAGTTCCTCGGCGACCGGGTCACCGGCCGGCTGGTGCACCTCGGTCACTCGATCGTGCTCCACGCACCCGTCCGCGCGGGCTCGCACGTGCTGGTGGACGCCGGGGTCGTAGCCCTCCGGCACACACCGCAAGGCGCGACGGTGGAACTGCAGGGAACGGCGTCCAGCCCGGACGGGCAGCGGCTGGCCGAACAGTCCGGCACGTTCCTCGTCGCAGGGTCGTCCGCTGAGAACCCGTTCACCGAGCCGCAACCCGGCGCCGAGCTGCCGGACCCCGCCGTCGGCCCGGAGCGTGCGCTGACCGTGACCGTCGACCGCGACCAGGCCGTGCGGTACGCGGACGCCACCGGCGACCGCAACCCGATCCACCTGGACGCCGCAGCGGCGCGCCGGATCGGGTTCGCCGCGCCGATCCTGCACGGCCTGTGCACGCTGGCGCTGACCTGCCACGCGCTGGAGCACGAGGTGCCCGGCGCCGAGGTGGGGCGGCTGACCACCGAGTTCGCCCGCCCGGTCTTCCCCGGCGACGTGCTGACCGTGCGCTGGTACCCGACCGGCGTCGGTGCCGGGTTCGAGGTGCTGAACCGCCGACGCCGCCCGGTGCTGCGCGCGGGGTGCCTCAGGTCTGGCTGAGTGCGGTGTTCACTCGGCGGGCGTGCAGAAGCCACCACCACCCGCTCAGCGCGGCGCCGACCGAGAACCCGAGCACGGCCACGGTCAGCAGGCGAGCGACCAGCCCCGGCCACGGCACCGGCGGCACCGCGTGGGCGAACGTCTCGTAGTCCGGGAGCCCGCCCAGCAGCGCCAGGCACACCCCGCCGAACGCGACCGCGAACGGACCGGCCTCCCAGCCCCGGCTCGCCAGCACGGCGGCCACCAGCGCGGCCAGCGACACCAGCACGCCGACGCCCTGCCCGGTGAGCACACCGGTCACCACACCGAAGCCGGTGGCGCCCTCGGTGATCGTGCGACCGACCGCATCGGCGATCTCGGCCACGGCGGCCACCCCGAGGGCTGCCGTGACGAGATGGCGCGCTGCCGGGCGTCCCCCGGCGAAGTAGGTGAGCGCGAACAGGGCCGCAGCCACCAGCACGACCGTCACCCACCACAGCGGGGTGGCCGGTGGCGGTTCGTAGTCCAGCGTGCCGCTCACCGTGGTCGGCGTGCCGGCGACGACGAGCGCGACCGTCCAGGACGCGATCCGGTGCGGCGAGTCCGGCGCCGCGGTGACGGCCGGCGGAGGGCTGGTGCTCATCCAGTGCGAGCGGTGGTCGTGCCAGCGGACGACCGGCTCCGAGCCGATCTTCTTCCACTCGGGAGCGGCCGCGGTGTCGACACGGGCGCTCGCCGGTACCGGGCTCTTGCCGTCGGCGGTGGCGTTGATCCAGGTCGCCGGTGAGCGGGTGTTGGTCCAGACGCCATCCGGCGAGATCCGCAGGTACGGCTCGCCGGAGTAGCCGCGAACCTCGACGTCCTCGTCGGTGCGGCTGCGGAGCTCGAGCCGGGCGCCGTTCTCGACGACACGAACCGTGACGCCGGACGGGTCCGGGCTGATCGTGGTGATCTCGGTGCGGTAGTCGCTCGCCTCGGGTCTGGCGTCGGCGCTGTGCGCGCTGGCCGGCGATGCGGTCACCGTCAGCACCGCGATCACGATCGCCAGGATCGCCGCCAGGCGGTGTGTACGGGTTCGCTGCATGGGGGGCCGACCTCCGGGCTGGGACGTTGCCCCTCCAGGATGACGGTCGGGCACCGCCGTGCGGTTGCCGGGTCGGACGCGTTCCGGCTGGTCGGCGCGCTTTCCCACCGTTCTCGAATTCCCGCTGAACCGGACGCCGCGCCTTTCCGTCTGAAGGGCGTGGGCACCTCCGAAGCCCATCCGGGTGCGCCGGACTCAGGAGAACGAATGCGTAAACATGGTCGGTCAGGTTGGACCTTGGGCGTTGTCATCGGTGGTGTCACGCTCGCGCTGACCGGCGCGGCTATGGTGGGTGTTTCGTCGGCGAGCGAGGAGAGCGAAACAGCGTCTGTGGGGCAGATCACCTGTCCGGACGTCGCGAGTCGACTACCCGCCATTCCGGCCTCGGCACAAGCCGAGGTCGACCGGAATCTGACGTTGCTGCAAACGCAGATTTCGGAAGCGCAGAATCGATTGGAATCAACGGTCGGCCAGGGTGGCCCCAACTTCGTGCAGAACGCGATCCTGGGTCCGCTGGCCTCGAAACGCGGAGCGGCGATCGACCGCATCGCGATCGCGATCGGACGCACCGCCCCGCGTCCGAACCTGCCGATCGCCGAGCTGTCGACCTGCACCGTGGAAGACGGCGGTGCCGCTCCGGCGACCACCGCACCGACGACCGAGGCGCCGACGGCGCCGCAGACGTCCGCACCGGCTGCAGACGATGCGGATAACGGGGACGACGCTGCTGCTCAGAGCATCTCGTGCCCCGACGTGGAGAGTGAGCTGCCGGCTGTACCGGCGCAGGCACAGGCGGAGGTGGAGCGCAATCTGGCGTTGCTCGAGACGCAGATCAGTGAGGCCGAGAACCGACTTGTGACGTCCGCGGGAGAAGGAGGACCGAACTTCGTCCAAAATGCAATTCTTGGGCCGCTCGCCGGAAAGCGAGCAGCCACCATCGACCGAATCCAAATCTCGATCGGTCGGCACGCTGCGCGCCCCGAGCTGGATGTCGCTGCGCTGTCGGTCTGTTCACTCGCCTGAGTTCGGAAGTACGATTACGCGGTCTGTGGCGGTCCGCGTGATCTGATCCCGGTTACCGGGCTCAGGCCATCCCAGGGAGCATCGCCGGTCACCCCGCCGGCGATGCTCCCTGCGTTTGTGTGCGCAATTTTTCGTGAGCCGCTTGACCCCTTTCTTCATGGTTCCGGCGACTCACTATTCATTTTTCCGATTTTGCTGAACCCCCGCGGACGGGTCCCCGTTCTGGATTGCGTGGGCGCATGGAGGCCCTTCCGGGTGCCACGCAAAGGGAGAGCGGAATTGCGAAAACAATCAGGACGGTCGGGGTGGGCGATAGGCGTCGCCGTCGGCGGAACAGCGCTCGCGCTGACGGCCGCAGCGATGGTCGGCGTGTCGTCCGCGAGCATGGATTCGAACGCGGAAGCCACCGCGACGGTGAGCGCCACGGCCGACCCCGCGGCCGACCAGATCGTCTGCCCGGACGTGGCGGGTGAACTGACCGAGGTGCCGGAGCAGGCCCAGAACGAGGTCGCGCGGAACGTCGCTCTGCTGGAGACGCAGGTCGCCGAGGCGCAGGCGCGGCTCGAGTCGACGGTCGGCCAGGGCGGGGCGAACTTCGTCCAGAACGCGATCCTCGGCCCGCTCGCGTCGAAGCGGCAGGCGGCGATCCAGCGCATCGAGATCGCGATCGGCCGGGCGGCCGAGGCGCCTGATCTTGATGAAGAGGCGTTGGGGGAGTGCGCCGTCGAGCCGGCGGATGCGGCCGCGAGCGCGGACCCGTCGGCCACCGAGGACCCGGCGGCAACCGACGATCCGGCGGCCACCGAGGACCCGGCGGCGACGGATGACCCGGCCGCTACCGAGGATCCTGCTGCTGCGGACGACGCGGCGGCTGCGGAGCACGGTGCCGCGGCGGACGATCCGGCGGCGACGGAGGACCCGGCCGCTACCGAGGATCCTGCTGCTACCGAAGACCCCGCGGCGACGGAGGACCCGGCTGCGGCGGACCCGGGGCTGATCCAGTGTCAGGACGTCGGGGCGTACGTCCCGGAGGCCGCGGAAGCCGCGGAAGCTGCCGAGTCCGCGGAGGCCGCCGAGTCCTCGGAGCCGGCGGGGGCGACCGAGTCGGTGGAGGCGACCGAGTCCGTGGAGGCCTCGGAGTCGGCCGACGCCGCGGCGGGTGAGCTGCCCGAGGACGCGCAGGAGGTCGTCGACGCGAACGAGGAGGCGCTCGCCGAGGACGAGGCCGCAGCGGAGGAAGCGCTCGCCGAGGCGGAGAACGCCGACGCGGAGTACGTCCGGGACAACGTCATCAACCCGCTGGAGATCCAGCGCGTGGCGATCATCGTCCGGATCGAACTCGCCGTCGACAACGACTCGGACAAGGAGAGCTCGCACGAGCGGCAGCGTGAGGCGGTGAAGATCGCGATCTTGGTCGTGTCCGGTTGCTCGCTCACCTGAGTGAAGCCGAGTGCCGTGCGCACCCGCCCGATTGAGTGGGTCTCGTCGGGCGGGTCCACGGATACCGCCGGGAGTTGATCGGATCGCGCGGTCTGTGGCGGCCCGCGCGAGACCGATTCCGGTAGCGGGCTCAACTCAGGTTGCCGAAGGCGCACCGCCGGCCGGGGAAGCCGGCGGTGCGCCTCTTCTGTGCGTTCTTCGTAAGTTCAAGGCGCGACCCCGCCGGTTCCGGGCGGACGGGGCCGCGCGAGATGAATAGTGGCCCCTCGGAGGGCACCGTGCCGATACCTGGCGGTGTTGAGCGAATCCGCACTAGCGTCCGGGACTCGGGCCCGGTGTGCCTGGCCGTCTTTTGTGGACGCGCGATCACTCGTCCTCGCGGCGCGCGCGCCACCGGCGGACCCACGCGACCACGTAGCAGTTGAGCATCGCCAGGCCGATATCCGGCCACCCCCACGGCGGACGCGACCCACCACGGGGCGATCGCGTCGATGCCGGTCGCGACGACGAACAGCGGCAGCACCACGACGAGCGAGCCGGGCAGCGTGAGCAGGTACGCCAGCACGACCGCTCCGCCGGAGTCGCCGTAGGCGCCGACCGTCGCGCAGACCGCGACGAGGCCCACGTACGCCACGGTGGCGATCAGCTCTTTCCTCCGCGCCCGGTCCACGCCCCAACCCTAGATCCGGATAATTCGGGCGCGTATGTACGACCGTACAAATGATGTGTACAGTCGTACGCATGACCACGGAGGCGGACGGCCGGACGATGCGCGAGCGGATGCTCGCCGGTGATCTCTACATCGCCGACGACCCGGAACTGGCCGAGCAGAGCCTGCGGGCGCTGGACCTGACCGACGCGTACAACGCGACCTCGGCCCGTGACCCCGAGCGGCGCCGCGCGTTGCTGGTCGAGTTGCTGGGAGCCGTCGGCGAAGGCACCGAGATCCGGCCGCCGCTGCGGGTCGACTACGGCAGCCACCTCCGCGTCGGCGCACGCACGTTCGCCAACTTCGGCCTGGTCGCGCTCGACGTCGCCCCGATCACGATCGGCGACGACGTGCAGATCGGCACCAACGTGCAGCTGCTCACCCCGACGCATCCGATCGACCCGCAACCGCGCCGGGACAAGTGGGAGGCGGCCGAGCCGATCACGATCGGCGACAACGTGTGGCTCGGCAGCGGAGCGATCGTGCTGCCCGGCGTGACGATCGGCGAGAACACGGTCGTCGGCGCCGGGTCGGTCGTCACCCGCGACCTGCCGGCGAACGTCGTCGCGGTCGGCAACCCGGCGCGGGTGATCCGCACGATCGGGAACTCATGAGTGTTCACCCCGGCAGCGCGCGACTGCCCGCGCCGCGCAGGGCACGGCGGCACGACCCGGGTCGGCGAGACCGCCTGATCGACGCCGCGCTGACGGTCATCGCCGAGCGCGGCGTGGCCGGCACCACGCACCGGGAGATCGCGCGGGTCGCCGACGTGCCGCTCGGTTCGATGACCTACCACTTCTCCTCGCTCGACGAGGTGCTCGCCGAGGCGTTCACCCGGCACGCCGACGCGGTCGCCGCGGTCTTCGACGAGCGGCTCGGTGCCGCCGCCGACCGCAACGCCGCCATCGAGGCGGTGATCGCGCTGGTATCCGACGACCTGCTCGGCTCGGGGCACGATCTCGTCCTCACCGTGGAGCTGTACGTGGCCGCGGCGCGCAAGCCCGCGCTGAAGGCCGTCACCCAGGCGTGGATGCGGCGTAGCCGCATCGCGCTGGAACGCCATTTCGACCCGACGACTGCCCGGGAACTCGACGCGCTGATCGAAGGCCTGGTCCTGCACAGCGCGCTGTCGACCGATCCGATGAACGCCGCGCAGATCCGGCACGCCATCGAGCGCTACCTGCGCTGACCCCTCGTACCTACCGTTCAGGATCCACCGTGCTCGCTTCTCCCGTCACCGCCCCGCCCGGCCCGACCCGGCAGGCGCGGCTGGCCCGCGCCGCTGTCGCCGCGGTTTTCCTCACCAACGGCGCGCTGTTCGCCAACGTCGTCCCCCGGTACCCGCAGATCAAGGCCGAGCTCGGCGTCAGCAACGCCCTGCTCGGCACCGCGCTGGCCGCGATGCCGCTCGGCGCGCTGCTGGCCGGCCTCTTCGGCGCGGCCGCGATTCGCCGGTTCGGATCGGCTCGGGTCGCCGCGTTCGGCATCGTCCTGCTCGCCGCGATGACGCTCACGATCCCGGTGGCCCCGAACTGGGTGGTCTTCGCCGCCGCGCTGGGCCTGATCGGGGCGCTCGACGCCGTCATCGACGTGGCTCAGAACGCGCACGGCCTCCGGGTGCAGCGCCTGTACCGGCGCTCGATCGTCAACTCGTTTCACGGCCTGTGGAGCGTCGGCGCGGTGCTCGGTGGCCTGATGGGGTCCGCGGCCGCGGGCTTGCGGCTCCCGCTGAGCCTGCACCTGGCCATCTCCGCGCTGCTGTTCAGCGCCGTCGCGCTGGTCGCGTTCCGGTTCCTGCTGCCCGGCTCGGAGGACGCCGAGCGCTCGGTGGTTCCGGACGATGCCCCGGTGGCCACCGCCGGCCGCCGGGCCGTCAGCCGGGCCGCGATCGGCATGCTCGCCGCCCTCGGAGTGCTCGCCGCCTGCGGTGCGCTGGTCGAGGACGCCGGGGCGTCCTGGGGTGCGCTCTACCTGAGCGACAACCTGCACGCCACCGCCGCCACCGCCGGGCTCGCGTTCGTCGCGCTCCAGGTCGCGATGACGGCCGGGCGGCTCACCGGCGACCGCGTCGTCGACCGCTTCGGGCAGCGCACGGTCGTCCGCAGCGGTGGGATCCTCGCCGCGGTCGGGATGGGCGTCGCGCTGGCCGTGCCGTCGGTCCCGGCCACGCTCGCCGGGTACGCCGCGGCCGGGCTCGGCGTCGCGACGCTGGTGCCCGCCGCCATGCACACCGCCGACGAGTTGCCCGGCCTGTCGGCCGGCACCGGGCTGACGATCGTCAGCTGGCTGCTGCGCGGCGGCTTCTTGCTCTCGCCGCCGCTGGTCGGTGTGATCGCCGACCACAGCAGCCTCCGCGTCGGCCTGCTGACCGTCGTCCTGGCCGGCACCGTCACCGCCGTCCTCGCGCGCGTTCTCGTCAACCGCGCGTGACCGGTTGAGGCGTCAGCTCGACCCGGCGCAGCAGCTGGGCGTTGAGCGCGACGACGATCGTCGAGCCCGACATCAGGACCGCGCCGATCGCCGGGCTGAGCGTCAGGCCGGCCCAGGCCAGGACGCCGGCCGCGAGCGGGATCGCGACCACGTTGTACCCGGCAGCCCAGGCCAGGTTCTGGATCATTTTGCGGTAGGACGCGCGGGACAGGCGGATGACGCCGGTGACCCCGCGCGGGTCGGACGAGGCGAGCACGACGCCCGCGGATTCGATCGCGACGTCGGTTCCGGCGCCGATGGCCAGTCCGACGTCGGCGCGCGCGAGCGCGGGAGCGTCGTTGACGCCGTCGCCGACCATCGCCACGGTCAGGCCGCGAGCCTGCAGCTCGGCGACCGCCTGGTCCTTGTCCGCGGGCAGCACCTCAGCGAAGACCTCGTCCACGCCGGGGCGGAAGCCCAGGTCGGCTGCGACGGCCTCGGCGACCGGCCGGGCGTCGCCGGTGATCATCACGATCTTGCCGACGCCTGCCGCGCGCAGCTCGGCGATGGCCTGCCGGGCCTCGGGACGGACCTCGTCCTCGAGAGCGAGCGCGCCGAGCACGTCCGGCGCGGCGTGGTCGCCGTGCACGTCCGGCGTCGCGTGGTCGCCGAGCCGGAGGAGGTGCAGGACCGCGGCGCCACGCTGTGACCAGGACTCGGTCACTCTTGCCAGGTCGTCGGGCACCGTGGCGTCCAGCTCGCGGAGCAGCGCGGGGCCGCCGACGGCGTAGCGGACGTCGTCGACAGTGGCTTGAACGCCGCGGCCGGTCAGGGACCGGAAGCCGGACGCGGTAGCGGTCGAACCGCGCTCGGCGGCGGCCGCGACGATCGCCCGCGCCAGCGGGTGCTCGCTGTCGGCCTCGACGGCGGCAGCCAGCCGGAGGACCTCCTGCTCGGTGTGGCCGGCGGTGGCCGCGACGCCGGTGACGACGTGCGCGCCCTTGGTCAGCGTGCCGGTCTTGTCGAACAGCACGGCGTCCACGGTGCGCATACGCTCCAGTGCCAGGCGGTCCTTGACCAGGATGCCCGCCTTGGCCGACACCGCGGTGGACAGCGCGATCACCAGCGGAATCGCCAGGCCCAGCGCGTGCGGGCACGCGATGACGAGGACCGTGACGGTCCGGACGACGGACTGGTCGAGGTCACCGAGGGCCCACCAGACGACAAACGTGACCGCGGCCGCTGCGGTGGCGACGTAGAAGAGCAGCGCAGCGAACCGGTCGGCGAGAACCTGGGCGCGGCCACCGGCGGCCTGCGCCTGGGCGACCAGTCGTCCGATGCCGGCGAGCGCGGTGTCCTCACCGACCGCGGTGATCTCCACGCGGATCGCCGAATCGGTGGCGACCGTACCGGCGACGACCCGGTCACCGACCGTGCGGGTGACCGGCCGGGACTCGCCGGTGATCATCGACTCGTCGAGTTCGGCGCTGCCGTCGGTGATCCGTCCGTCGGCCGGGACGCGGCCGCCGGAGCGCACCAGCACCACGTCGCCGAGGCGTAGGTCGGCCACCGCGACGCGCTGCGGCGTGCCGTGCTCGTCGAGGCGCTCGGCGTCGTCGGGCAGGAGCGCGGCGAGTGCGTCCAGCGCGCCCTGCGCCTGGCCGATCGCCTTCATCTCCTGCCAGTGGCCGAGCAGCATGATCGTGACCAGCGCCGCCAGCTCCCACCAGAAGTCCAGCTCGAAGAGGCCGAGGCTGGTGGCCAGCGACGCGGTGTACGCGACGGTGATCGCCATCGAGATCAGCAGCATCATGCCCGGCGCGCGATCGAGTACCTCGCGGACACCACCGACGAGGAACGGCCAGCCGCCGTAGAAGAACACCACGGTCCCGAGGACGGGACCGACCAGTTCCAGGCCCGGGAAGTCCAGCTGGTAGCCGAACCACTCCATGATCATGTCGCTGGTCAGCACGATCGGGACGGTCAGGGCCAGGCTTAGCCAGAACTTGCGGCGGAACATCTCCGGGTCGTGCCCGGCGTGCTTGTCGTGCCCGCCGTGACCTTCGTGGGCGTGCATTCTCACCACCTCCGACAGCGCAAGATATACCCCCGTAGGGTATGCCGCAAGGGTTGCAATACCTGGAGGGGGTATGGGTATGGTGGAGACCTCGCCGATCGGAAGGAGTGACCGATGCGTACCCCGGTTAAATTGGCCGCGTTCGGGCTCGGCCTGATCGCGGTGTTCGGCGCGTCGCTCGGCGTCGGCAACGTCGTCGGCCCGGACGAGGCAGTAACCGAGACGCACGCCGACAGCGGTGACCACGCCGGCGCCACGGAGACCGCGGCGCACCTCCCGGGTGGGCTGCAGGTCGCCGAGGACGGCTACCGGCTGGTCCCGGCCACTCCACGCCTGAGCGTCGGCGCTCCGACGCCGTTCACGTTCCGGATCGTCGGGCCAGACGGGAAGCCGGTCACCGACTACACCCCGACGCACGAGAAGAAACTGCACCTCATCGTGGTGCGGCGTGACCTGTCCGGGTTCCAGCACGTGCACCCCGCCCTCGCGGCGGACGGCACCTGGTCGCTGCCGCTCGCGGTGCCGGCCGCCGGGCAGTACCGGGTCTTCGCGGACTTCCAGCCCACCGGCCGGTCCGAGGCGCTCACGCTCGGCGTCGACCTGCCTGCCGCCGGCGACTACCGCCCGGAGCCGCTGCCTGCCCCGGCGCGCAGTGCGACGGTGGACGGCTACACGGTCACGCTCACCGGCGATCTGGTGCCCGGCACCTCGTCCAAGCTGACGCTCAGCGTCACCCGTGGCGGGAAGCCGGTGACCGACCTGCAGCCGTACCTGGGCGCCTACGGGCATCTGGTCGCGCTGCGCGACGGGGACCTGGCTTATCTGCACGTCCATCCCGACGGCGAACCGGGCGACGGTCGTACCGCGGCCGGACCGGAGATCACGTTCTACGCCGAGGTTCCGTCGGCGGGCGCCTACGGGCTGTTCCTCGACTTCCAGCACGCCGGGCGCGTCCGCACCGCGGTGTTCACGGCCTACGCCGGGCCGGGTGCGCCGGTCGCTTCGGAGCCGGGTACCTCGGAGCCGGGTACCTCGGAGCCGGGTACCTCGGAGCCGGGTACCTCGGAGCCGGCGGGCCGGGAGCCGGCGGCACCGGAGCCGGCCGCTTCGGAGCCGGCCGCGCCACACGGCCACGACGAGTAGGGATCACCGCCATGACCTCCGCATCGAACCGGATCGAACTGAAGATCGGCGGTATGACCTGCGCGTCCTGCGCCGCGCGGATCGAGAAGAAGCTCAACCGCCTCGAGGGTGTCTCGGCGACGGTCAACTACGCCACCGAGAAAGCCACCGTCCAGTACTCCGACGCCGTGAGCCCGGCCGATCTGGTCACCACCGTGAAGAACACCGGCTACACGGCCACCCTGCCGCCGCCGGTCTCGGCCGCGCCGGTCGGGCCGGTCGGGCCGGTCGGGCCGGACTCCTTGGAGGCCTCGGCGGACGAGCTGGCGCCGTTGCGCACGCGGCTGTTGATCTCCGTCGCGCTGGCCGTGCCGGTGATCGTGCTGGCGATGGTGCCGGCATGGCAGTTCACCTACTGGCAGTGGGCGTCGCTCACGCTCGCGGCGCCCGTCGTCGTCTATGGCGGCCTGCCGTTCCACCGCGCGGCCTGGACCAACGCCCGGCACGGCGCGGCGACGATGGACACGCTCGTCTCGCTCGGGACCCTTGCCGCGTTCGGCTGGTCGCTCTGGGCGCTGTTCCTCGGCGACGCGGGCACTCCCGGCCTGACCCACCCGTTCCGCCTGGCGATCGAGCGCGGGATGGGCACCAGCTCGATCTACCTGGAGGTCGCCGCCGGGGTCACCGTCTTCCTCCTCGCCGGCCGCTACTTCGAGGCCCGCTCGAAGCGGAACGCCGGTGCGGCCCTGCGCGCCCTGCTCGAACTCGGAGCCAAGGACGTCGCCGTGCTGCGCGACGGCGTCGAGACCCGGATCCCGGTCGACCGGCTGACGGTCGGCGACCGGTTCGTCGTCCGGCCCGGCGAGAAGATCGCCACCGACGGTGTGATCGAGGACGGCGGTTCCGCGGTCGACGCCAGCACGGTCACCGGCGAATCCGTTCCGGTCGAGGTCACCGCCGGCGACCCGGTGATCGGCGCGACCGTCAACGTCAGCGGACGCCTGATCGTCCGCGCCACCCGCGTCGGCGCCGACACCCAGCTGGCGCAGATGGCGCGACTGGTCGAGCAGGCGCAGACCGGCAAGGCGTCCGCGCAGCGCCTGGCCGACCGGATCGCCGGCATCTTCGTACCGATCGTGCTCGCCCTTGCGGTGGCCACGCTCGGCTACTGGATCGGCACCGGCAACGGCCTCACCACCGCGTTCACCGCGGCGGTCGCCGTCCTGATCATCGCGTGCCCGTGTGCGCTGGGCCTGGCCACCCCGACCGCGCTGCTGGTGGGCACCGGACGCGGCGCCCAGCTCGGCATCCTGATCAAGGGCCCGGAGGCGTTGGAGTCCACCCGCAGCGTCGACACGGTCGTGCTCGACAAGACCGGCACCGTCACCACCGGCCGCATGACGCTCGTGGACGCCGTACCCGTCGACGGCCAGGATCCCCACGAGCTGCTGCGCTTGGCCGGGGCGCTCGAGGCCGCGTCCGAGCACCCGATCGCCCAGGCCGTAGCCCGAGCCGCGTCCGAGGCGGGCGCGTCCGAGGCGGGCGCCCGAGCCGCGTCCGAGGCCGGCGCCCGCCCTGGTGCCGTGGCCGGTGCGCTGCCGGTCGTCGCCGGGACAGGTGGGCTGCCGGTCGTGACCGGCTTCCGCAACGTCGAGGGCCTTGGCGTTCGCGGCACGGTCGAGGGCCGGGAGGTGACGGTCGGCCGGGCCCAGCTGCTCGGCCTGACGATCCCGGCCGATCTCGACGACGCCCGCGCCGCCGCCGAGGAAGCCGGTCACACCGCGATCTTCGTCGCCTGGGACGGTTCCGTCCGAGGACTGCTCGCCGTCGCTGACGTCCCCAAGCCCACCAGTCGTGCCGCGATCGCCGCACTCCGCGGCCTGGGCCTCACTCCGATCCTGCTCACCGGCGACAACACCACGGTCGCCCGCGCGGTCGCCGGCCAGGTCGGCATCGACGAGGTCATCGCGGAGGTCCTGCCCACCGAGAAGGTCGACGTCATCAAGCAACTGCAGGCCGACGGCAAGATCGTCGCGATGGTCGGCGACGGCGTGAACGACGCCGCCGCACTCGCCCAAGCCGACCTCGGCCTGGCCATCGGCACCGGCACCGACGCCGCGATCCAGGCCAGCGACCTCACGCTCGTCCGCGGCGACCTGATGGCAGCCGTCGACGCGATCCGCCTGTCGCGCCGGACGCTGGCCACGATCAAGGGCAACCTGTTCTGGGCCTTCGCCTACAACATCGCCGCCCTGCCGCTGGCGGCCGCCGGACTGCTCAACCCGATGATCGCCGGCGCCGCGATGGCGTTCTCGTCCGTGTTCGTCGTCACCAACAGCCTCCGCCTTCGAGGCTTCCGGCCCAGCAGGTGACTCCGCGACGCGTCAGAGTGCGTTGAGACGGGTCTTGAGCAGGCAGAACTCGTTGCCTTCCGGGTCGACGAGGACATGCCACGACTCGTCACCCGTCTGACCGATGTCGGCCGGGCGCGCTCCGATCTTCAGCAGGCGTTCGAGCTCGGCGTCCTGGTCGCGGTCGGTGGGGTTGACGTCGATGTGCAGCCGGGATTTGCCCTTCTCCGGCTCGTCCCGGCGACTGAGGAAGATCGTCGGCTGCGGCCCGCCGAACCCTTCCCGCGGCCCGATCTCGATCGACCCGTCGTCCTCCCGATCGAGCACGACGAAGTCCAGAACCTCGCACCAGAACCGCGCCAGCACCTCCGGGTCGCGGCAGCCGAGCACGAGCTCACCGATACGACATGCCATCAACGGCACCGCCTCTCAGCGGGTGGGACATCCCGCGACCGTACCCGGCCGAGCCGGCCACCCGCTGTTCGAAGCAGCGCCGCGGCGAGTGGACCCGTCTGGGCCAGCTATGACTAGCCCAAGCGGGTCCACTTTCCCGGCAGGCGCACGCTCCGGTCAGTCCAGGTAACCGGTCTCCGGGTTGATCTCGGCGAGGAAGTCGGCGATGGCAACCTTCATGTCGTCCTCGTCGATCGTCCCGCCGGAGGCGGCCCCGGTGAACCCATAGGTGTTAGGACCGGTGAGCCACTCGTAGTCGTAGACGCCGTGCTGCCCGACGCGCTCGCGGACGATCCAGTCGTGGCCATCGACGGTGAAGCGCCAGGTAGTCATGGCGTCATGTTCACACCGCCTTGACGTGCAGCAGCATGATTTGTGGCGACCGCGCCGGTGACAGCCGCAACCACTTCCTCCGACGGCGGCAGTGCGGCGGCCCGAGCAGGCTATTTCCAGGGCGGCACCGGCGCGACCGGGCGGACCGCCGTGAACTGGGCGTGCTCGTACCGGGTGGCGGAGAGCAGCAGCAGCCATTCGTCACAGCCCTGCCACGGGTAGAGGTCGGCGGCGCCACCGCGGACCACCCGGGGACCGTCACCGACGCGTGGACGGGCATCCGCCGGTGCGCCCGCGAACCCGGGAATCCATACGTCGGCGCAGATTTCGGCCGCCGAGCCCATGGCCGCCAGCCCGAACGCGTTCTCAGCGGCGGCCGTCCGCTGCTCGTTGCCGAAGTCGTCGAGCAGCTGGTCCTCGCCGGGCTTGCCGTCTCCGCGGAAGGTCACGGTGGCGGTGCCTGCCCGGGCCGCGTACTCCCACTCGGCCTCGCTGGGTAGCCGGAACGGGAGCGCCTCGAGCAGGTCGTCGAGGTCGTCCTCGAGCCGGGCCGTGCCGGAGTCCGCGTCGGCGTAGTCGTCCTCGTACTCGGGCAACCAGTGCTGAACCTGCGCGACCGTCAACGGGTGCCGGGCGATCAGAAATGGTTCGACCCGCACCTCGCGGACCGGCTGGGCGTCCCCGGCGCCGGCGAAGAATGGCTCAAGCGTGTCCTCGGCGCCGCCATTGAGCTCGATCGCGCGTACCGCCGCCAGCTCGGCCTCGGACAGGCCCATGCGGTAGGTGCCAGCCGATACCGCTCGAAAGACCACGCCGGATGGGGTGTGCCGCCACGCCGGCCGCCCGGCCACGATCTCTTCGGTCCACATAGCACCGGACGCTAGCAGCCGTACGTGCTCACAGAGGGCTGACCTGCGGAAACAAGAAAGTGCGCCATCAGGGACTCGAACCCCGAACCCGCTGATTAAGAGTCAGCTGCTCTGCCTATTGAGCTAATGGCGCCCGTCGGTCCCGGGAGGGGCGACCACCCCGGGTGACGAGAGACAACGATAGCAGCCGCCGCCTCGGGCCTGAAATCGGTAAGCCGAGCCGTCCGTCACACCCCTCGGAAGAACGGTGAACCGACGCGTCCCTACCTCCGTAGGGGTTGACAACATCGTGTACAGGTGATTCACAGTGTCGTGTAGGTATACGGCACGGGATGGGCCGGAAGTTCAGCGAACGAGCGGGGTGACGATGCGGGCGGTCCGCGCCTCAAGCAGCGACAACGTCGGTGGGCAATGGGCGAAGCGGGTCGGCGCCGCCGTGCTCGCCGTCGGGTTGCTGGCCGCGTGCGACAGCGCGTCAGGCGCTCCGACCGGCGAGTTCAGCCCGGCCGGCAACATAGCGAAGAGTCCGTCCGCGCCGCCGACGACGCTCGCGCTCACGGCGCCGGCGAACAAGGCGACGAAGGTGCTGACGAGCTCGGTGCTGACGTTCGCCACCAACGGTGCCCTCGAGACCGTGACGCTCACCGGCACCGACGGCAAGCCGGTGCCGGGCAACGTGGCCACCGACCGCAAGTCCTGGGTGCCGGCCCGGCAACTCGCGTACAGCACGACCTACAAGGTCGTCGCCACCGCGAGCCAGGGCAGCGGCAACAGCAAGTCCGTGACGTCCACGTTCACGACGATGGCCAAGCCGTACTCGATCACCGGCGCCGACCTCTACGTCAACGACGGTGACACGGTGGGCGTCGGGCTGCCGATCGTCGTCGAATTCACCAACAGCATCCCGAAGGCCCAGCGGGCCGCGGTCGAGAAGCGGCTGTTCGTCACCAGTACGCCGGCCGTCGAGGGGTCCTGGCACTGGTTCGCGGCGAACGAGATCCACTACCGCCCGCGCGACTACTGGCCGACCGGCACGAAGGTCTCGGTGCGGCTCGCGATCGGCGGCCTGCCGATGGGCAACGGGAACTACGGCAAGCGTGACCGGTTCGCCACGTTCACGGTGGGGCGCGCGGTGACGAGCAAGATCGTCAACAAGGAAAAGACGATGTACGTCTACCGGGACGGCAAGCTGCTCCGGAAGTTCCCGATCAGCCTCGGCAAACGCAGCACGCCGACGTCGTCCGGCCGGATGGTCGCGATGGAGAAGGCGTACCAGAAGACGTTCGACTCCGGGACGTTCGGCGTGCCGTCGGACTCGCCTGACGGTTACCGGCAGGTGGTGTACTACGACGTCCGGTTCACCTGGGGTGGCGAGTTCGTCCACGCCGCGCCGTGGTCGGTCGGCTCGCAGGGACGTGAGAATGTCTCGCACGGGTGTGTCAATGCGTCGACCGCCAACGCGAGCTGGTTCTACGAGCTGACGCTCAAGGGCGACCCGATCGAGGTCGTCGGCACCGAGGTGCACGTCGAGAAGGGCAACGGCTGGACCGACTGGGAGCTCTCCTGGGAGGAGTACAAGGCCGGCAGCGCCATCAAGTGACGGTGCGGGCCGCCGAGCGTCGGCGGCCCACAACAAAGGGCCGGTCCGAATGGACCGGCCCTTCGCTCTGTGGGGTGACTGATGGGATTTGAACCCACGACACCCGGGACCACAACCCGGTGCTCTGCCAACTGAGCTACAGCCACCATGCTCGCGCAGTCACCCGCGCGGCTCACTCATCATAGCGGTCCCGCTGGGGACACCTCGACCTCGATACCCCCTTCGAGAATCGGATCCCCGTCACTCCGGGTCGGCCAGCCCCGCTGCGATGGCCCTCGCCTGCTCCACGTCCGGACCGGGCTGGGGGACGAAGATCGCCTGCCGGTAGTACTGGAGTTCCCGGATGCTCTCCCGGATGTCAGCCAGCGCCCGGTGCGCGAGCCCCTTCGCGGGCTGCCCGAAGTACACCCGCGGGTACCAGCGCCGGCACAGCTCCTTGATCGAGGAGACATCGACCATCCGATAGTGCAGGTAGTTGTCGAGCCGCGGCATGTCCCGGGCGAGGAATCCCCGGTCGGTCGCGATCGAGTTCCCGCACAGCGGGGCCGACTTCGGGTCCGGGACGTGCTCGGTGATGTACGAGAGCACCCGGTCCTCGGCCTCGGCGATCGACACGGTCGAGGCTCGAACCTCCTCGGTGAGCCCCGACTTCGCATGCATCTCCCGGACGACGTCGAGCATCCCGCTCAACGCGTCGTCGGGGGCGTGGATCACCACGTCGACGCCTTCACCGAGGATGTTCAACTCGGAATCGGTAACGAGAGCCGCAACCTCGATGAGCGCGTCGTGCTCCAGTTCGAGCCCGGTCATCTCGCAGTCGACCCACACCAAACGCTCAGTCACGCACGGCAGCCTATCCACCCTGATGAATCATCGTGTCGAGCGCTGCCTAAGTATCCCTCGCAGCCCGAAATGCGAGGATACCGCCGAAGGTCACCAGACCGGCTCCGGAGATCGCGTCGACCACCCGCATGAGGCGGTCACCGATGCGGCGTCGCGCGAGCGCGACGCCGATCGCCAGGACCGTGAACCAGCCGACGCTGCCGACGCCGAGCCCGACGAGCAGGCTCACCGCGGACGCTGTGGACGACGTCAGAGCGGCCGTGGACGCCGCGGCGAAGATCGACGCCCAGGACGCGATCGTCAGCGGGTTCGACGCGGTGGCCAGCACGGACGTGCGCAACGCCGCCCCTACGGTGGTCACTTCGTCGACGGTTTCCAGCCCGAGCCTGACCCGGTGGGCCGTCCAGAGCGTGCGTGCGCCCATCCAGATCAGGACGCCGGCCCCCACCGTGCCGAGCGTCCAGCGGATCACGTCCGACTGGACCAGCTGCGCGACCCCCAGCATCCCGAGCGTGGCGTAGGCCACGTCCACCAGCGCCGCCCCCATGCCGATCGCGAGCCCGGGAGCGAGCCCGTAGCGCAGCACGGTGCGGACGCAGAGCAGGGAAACCGGCCCGACCTGGGCCGCGACGAACAGGCCGAGGCCCAGCCCGGCCAGGGCAGCGGTGAGCATGACGCTGATCTCAGCACGGCAAGTTCCGGACAGCCCACGGGTTTTCCCGGCCCTGCTCACCGGGCACGTACCGAACGTCACCACGGGAGGAAGCACATGGCTGGGCGAATCGAGGACTACGCGGTCATCGGCGACCTGCACACCGCGGCGCTCGTCGGCACCGACGGGTCGATCGACTGGCTCTGCCTACCGCGATTCGACTCCGGCGCGTGCTTCGCGGCTCTGCTCGGTGACCAGGACAACGGGCACTGGACGATCGCCCCGGTCGCGGGCGGGGTCTGCGTCAGCCGGAAGTACCGCGAGGACACGCTGATCCTGGAGAGCGAATGGGAGACGCCGGAGGGTCGCGTCCGCGTCATCGACCTGATGCCGCCCCGGGACGACGCCGTGGACGTGGTCCGCGTCGTCGAGGGGATCTCCGGCCGCGTGCCGATGCGCAGCGTCCTGCGGTTGCGGTTCGACTACGGACGGATCGTTCCCTGGGTGCGGCACGTCGACGGCGAGTTCGCCGCCGTGGCCGGCCCGGACGCGGTCTGGCTGCGGAGCAGCGTTCCGCTGCACGGTGAGAACCTCGCGACTGTGGGCGAGTTCACGGTCGGCCCGGGCGAGTACGTCCCGTTCGTGCTCACCTGGCGCGAGTCCTGGAACGACAACGACCGCGATGTGGACGCCATTGAGCAGGTCAATACCACCGAGGCGTACTGGCGTGGATGGATCCAGCAGTGCAGCTATCAGGGCCGCTGGGCGGACGCGGTCAGGCGGTCGCTGATCACGCTCAAAGCGCTGACCTACGACCCGACCGGCGGCATCGTCGCCGCGGCCACCACCTCACTGCCGGAGCAGGTCGGCGGCCCTCGCAACTGGGACTACCGCTACTGCTGGCTGCGGGACGCGTCGTTCACGCTCCAGGCGCTGCTGACCAACGGGTACGACCAGGAGGCGCTGGCCTGGCGCGACTGGCTGCTGCGCGCGGTCGCCGGCGACCCGTCCGACCTGCAGATCATGTACTCGATCAAAGGCCGCAGGCGGATCGACGAGTGGGAAGTGCCCTGGCTCGGCGGCTACGAGAAGTCGACGCCGGTCCGGATCGGCAACGCGGCCAGCGAACAGCTCCAGCTCGACGTCTGGGGTGAGGTGCTCGACTGTCTCCACCTCTCCCGGAAGGCCGGGATCAGCGGCAGCGACGACGCGTGGAGCCTGCAGAAGCGGCTGGTCGACCACCTGGAGGCCGCGTGGCGCGAGCCGGACAACGGTCTGTGGGAAGTTCGTGGTGACCGGCAGCACTTCGTGCACTCGAAGGTGCTGTGCTGGGTGGCGTTCGACCGGATGGTGAAGACCGCGGAGCAGTTCGGCCAAGATGGCGACGTCGCCCGCTGGCGGACGATCCGGGACACCATTCACGCGGAAGTGTGCGCGCGGGGCTTCGACCGGGCGCGGAATTCGTTCACGCAGTATTACGGCTCCGCCGGGCTGGACGCGTCGCTGCTGCTCATTCCGCGGCTGGGGTTCCTGCCGCCGGACGATCCCCGGGTGGTGGGCACGGTCGAGGCCGTCCAGCGCGAGCTATGCGTCGACGGGTTCGTGCTGCGGTACCGGCCGGAGACCGAAGCCGTCGACGGCCTCCCCGGCACCGAAGGTGCGTTCCTGGCGTGCAGTTTCTGGCTCGCCGACGCGCTGTTCCTGATCGGGCGCAAGGACGAGGCGGTCGCGATGGTCGACCGGCTCGTCGCGCTGTCCAGCGACACCGGCCTGCTCGCCGAGGAGTACGACCCGGTGACGAAGCGACACCTCGGCAATACGCCGCAGGCGTTCAGCCACGTTGCGCTCGTCAACTCCGCCGTGCTGATCGGCGGAGTCGACGAGCGTGACGCCTAGAAGCGGTGCGATTCGTGGCCTAGACCCAGGGCCTCGGCGAGTTCACCCGCGTTCTGGTACTCCGCGTCGGGCGGCAGGTCGCGGACGGCCGTGACGAGGCGGCCGGGTGCGTTGGTCTCGACCAGGCGGTCGACGAGCGCGTCGCGGTAGGCCGGGTAGATCTCCTTGCCGAGATGGGCGGCGAGCTCCGAGCGTTCCTCGACGCCTGCGGGGGTGATCCCTTCGGGGACGCCCCCGGTCAGCGTCGCGTTCGGCGCGCGGTCGGCCTCGGGCTGGTCCTCGCCGGCGGGCTCCGGGTCGCGCCATTCCTCGGTCCGCCCGGAGTGCCCGGATCGCACGAGGCCCTCGGTCTCGCGTGCCATCGCCTCGTCCTGCCGTGGTCCGTGTTTGTCGCTGCGTTCCATGCCGTCGCGGTTACCCGGCGCTGCCCCGGTCAATCACGCCGGGTGAGCCCACGGCCATGCTGCACGGTCTCCGGGCCCGCGGCATCAGTCCCGGCGGGTGAGACCCCTATAGGCACGGTCGTAGCGGACCAGCGGGTCCTTCGGCCCAGCGGCGGTCACGTCGACGACCGAGGCCGTCACCAGCAGGTGGTCACCGACCGGCCGCCGATCGATCGTCACGCACTCGATCGTCGCGGTGGCCCGGTCGAGCAGCAGCGCGCCGGTGAGCGGGCCCCGATGGTGCTCCTCGCCTGCCAGCAACAACCGGGCACTCGGACGCCCGGCAGCCGCGAATCGTCCCGCCAGTGCCGCCTGGCCACTCGAGAGGACCGACAGCCCCCAATGCGCCCGACGTTGCAGAACCTCGGCGACGTAGCCGGTGAGATCGGCTGAGATTGCCACGATCGGCGGGAACAACGAGACCGGCATGAACGCTGTGAGGGTGGCGGCGATGTCGTCGGCGGGATCGTCGAAGTCTTCGTCGGGATCAACGACATCGGGGCCGGGCGGCGCCGAATCGGGTGGCCTTCCGTCTCTGACGCTGAGCACCGCAACCCCGGTGGCGAACCGCGCGAGCGCGGATTTCACCTGATCGGCCGAGGTGTTCGTCACAGATTCGTCCGGAAACTCACCGAAGCAGATTACCCGGCCGATAGCAGGGGCATACCCCGACGGATGGTTTGCGGCGCGCAACGTTGCGCGGATCACCCTTCGAAACCGGAATCTCTGCCGGGTGAACGCCGTTGTGGGTTACGTACGTGTGAGGCACAAAGAGGGATTGGGGAGACGATGACGACGGACGTTGTGGAACCGAGTACCCGGGTCGTCGAGGCGGACGACACCGCGGTGCCGGACCGCGACCTCGTCGGCACATACCTGCACGAGATCAGCCGCACCCCGCTGCTGAACGCTGCGCAGGAGGTGGAGCTGGCGAAGCAGGTCGAGGCCGGCCTCCTCGCCGAGTTTTGGCTCGACGAAGGAACGATCCCCGAACACATCACGCGTTCTGAGCTTACCCGGCTCGTAGCCGAAGGCCGCCGAGCCAAGGACGCGTTCATTCTGGCCAACCTCCGACTGGTGGTTTCGATCGCGCGGCGTTACACCCGCAGCGCGATGCCGCTGCTGGACCTGGTGCAGGAGGGCAACTCCGGCCTGGTTCGCGCGGTCGAGAAGTTCGACTACCAGCGCGGATACAAGTTCTCCACGTACGCGACCTGGTGGATCCGGCAGGCGATCAGCCGGGCCATCGCGCAGCAGGCCCGGACGGTACGACTTCCCGTCCACCTCGTGGAGGAGATCAACCGGATGCGCAACGTCCGGCGTGATCTCACTCGTGAGCTGGGCCGCGAGCCCGAGATCGTGGAGCTCGCCGGTGCCCTGGACATCGAGCCTTCGCGGGTCGAAGAGCTGATCCGCTGGGCGCGGGAGACCGTGTCGCTGGACACCCCGGTCGGTGAGGACGGCGAGACCTCGCTGTCCGACCTGGTCGCCGACGGTGACGAGCCGTCGCCGGAGGACGTGGTCATCGCCGCGATCCAGCGTGACGGGCTCGGGCAGATGATCGAGCGGCTCGACCCGCGGTCGGCGCGGATCGTGCGTGCCCGGTACGGCCTCGAGGACGGGCGGCAGCAGTCGCTCACCGAGATCGCCGGCACGCTGGGCCTGTCCCGCGAGCGGGTGCGTCAGCTCGAGAACGCTGCACTGCATCAACTCCGCGAACTAGCCGCCTCCGAAGGCGTCGTCGCGGCCTGATGTTCGTTCCGAAGCCCCTGACCCGATGGGTCAGGGGCTTCGTCGTTCTGCAGTCGAACTACAGAAGGCGCGGGACGCTCGTCGGCGTACCGTCGGGGCGGCAACTTCCTAGGAGGAACAGACCGTGTCGGAGAAGCAGATCATTTCGCGGGTCGACGAGCTGGTGGCCGAGGAGCACTCGCTCCGGCAGCGCCTGGCCGCCGGTGAGCTCACCGCCGCCGAGGAGCACGAGCGGCTCAAGCACGTCGAGGAAGAGCTCGACCAGTGCTGGGACCTGCTGCGGCAGCGGCGGGCTCGCCGTGACGCCGGCCAGAACCCCGACGACGCCGCAGCGCGTCCGGTGAGCGAGGTCGAGTCTTACCTGCAGTAACGGTTCACACCCCATTCAGTCCTGTTTCAACTGAAATCTGACTGGCTCCGCTGGGCTGCTCGGGGCGAGGCGACATCCACGTCGCCGCGCCTCGAGGAGGAGCTGTGTCTCTCAGGAGTTTTCGGAGTCTCGCGGGCTCGACGCTCGCGCTGACCCTGTTCGCCGGTGCCTTCAGCGTCGCGGCCCCGGCCGCCGCCGCCCCCGCGGCCTTACCCGCCAAAGCGGAGAAGAAGAGCGCCGTCGTGATCGCCCACCGGGGTGCCAGCGGCTACCGCCCCGAGCACACGCTGGCCGCCTATCAGCTCGCGATCCAGCAGGGCGCCGACTACGTCGAGCCCGACCTGGTCATCACCAAGGACGGCGTGCTCGTGGCGCGGCACGAGAACGAGATCAGCGGCACCACCGACGTCGCGAAGCGCCCGGAGTTCGCCGACCGGAAGACGACCAAGACGATCGACGGGCGCGCGGTCACCGGCTGGTTCACCGAGGACTTCACGCTCCCCGAGCTCAAGACGCTGCGCGCGATCGAGCGGCTCCCTGCCGTCCGCCCCGCCAACACCGCCTACGACGGCAAGTTCCCGGTGCCGACCTTGCAGGAGGTCGTCGACCTGGTGAAGCGGGAGAGCAAGCGGCGTCACCGGACGATCGGGATCTACCCGGAGACCAAGCACCCGACCTACTTCCGCTCGATCGGGAAGCCGCTCGAGGAGCCGCTGGTCAAGACGCTGAAGCGGAGTCACTGGAAGAAGGTCGTCATCCAGTCCTTCGAGACCGGTAACCTCCGGCGCCTGAACCGGATGATCGACGTTCCGCTCGCCCAGCTCATCGACGCCGCGGGCGCCCCGTACGGCGACGGCCGCACCTACGACGACCTGGTGACGCCGGCCGGTCTCGCGGACATCCGGACCTACGCGGACGGCGTCGGGCTGAACACCGCCCGGGTGATCCCGCTCGACGCGTCCGGTCGCACCCGGCCGCCGACGACCGTGGTCGCCGACGCGCACAAGGCGAAGCTGATCGTCCACGTCTGGACGCTCCGCAACGAGAACCAGTTCCTCCCGGTGGACTTCCGCATCGGTACCGACCCGACCGCGCGGGGCAACGTCGAGGGTTGGCTGCGCCTGCTGCTGGCCCAGGACATCGACGGGGTGTTCGCCGACTTCCCGGACACCGCCCGAGCGGTCGTCGACGGCAAACGGGCTGCCTGACCGGACCGACGTGCCCGACAGGCGGATCGCGTGTGACGCCCGCATACTGGGGAGGTCAACAGCCGTCAGGAGGAGATCGCGCCGATGGGTTCCCCGGAGTCTGCGGGGAGCGACGTCCTGCTCGGCCGGCTCCAGTTGGCTCTGGACGCCTCCGGGACCGGGTCGTTCGACTGGGATCTCACCACCGGTGAGCTGATCTGGGACGAGCGCCTGTGCCGCCTGGTCGGCCTCGACCCGGCGACGTTCGACCGCCGGATCGAGACGTTCTACGCCGCGCTCCACCCGGCCGACCGCGACCGGGTGGAGCAGGTGGTCCAGCGCGCCATCGACGACTGCGGCCAGTACCACGCCGAGTACCGGATCGTCCGGCCCGACGGCACCGAGCGCTGGCTGGACGCGCGGGGCCGGGTGTTCGCGGGCACGGACGGCGCGCCGGACCGGATGGTCGGCGTCGCCGCGGACTGCACCGACCGCTACGAGACCTGGCAGCGCGAGCAGGACGCCGTCCGCGCGGAGTCGGAGCGCGCTCAGCTGATCAACGCGGTGACCAGAGCGCTCGCCGAGGCGCTGACGCTCAAGGACGTCACCCAGGTACTGACCGGCACGCTGCGGGCCGCGATCGGGGCGTCCGCGCTGGGCGTCGTCCTCGTCGAGAGCGGGCGGCTCCGGGTCATCGACGCGGTCGGGTACGACGCTCACGTCATCGCCGACTTCGACGGGGCGTCGATGGACGATCCACGCCCGCTCGCCGAGGCCGTGCGCTCGCGGCTGCCGCTGTTCGCCGGTGACGCCGCCGCGTTCGTCGACCGCTGGCCGGACGCGCTCGAGGGCATCGGTGCGGCCTGGGCCTATCTGCCGATGGTCGCCACCGGGCGTCCGGTCGGCGGTTGTGCGGTGCGGTGGGACAAGCCGCAGCCGTTCACGTCCGACGACCGGACGATGCTGGTCGCGCTCGGCGGGCTGGCCGCGCAGTCGTTCGAGCGGGCACGCCTCTACGACGCCGAGCACGAGCTGGCCGCCGGCCTGCAGCGGGTGATGCTGCCCCGGCGCACCGACGGCATCCCCGGCGTCTCCACCGCCTGCCGGTACCTGCCCAGCGCGGACGGGTTGCAGGTCGGTGGGGACTGGTACGACGTCATCGCGCTGCCGTCCGGCGAAGTGGGGCTGGTCGTCGGCGACGTCGAGGGGCACACCGCGCACGCCGCCGCGGTGATGGGGCAGCTGCGGATCGCGGTGCGCGCGTACGCGTCCGAGGGCCACCGCCCCGAGGAGGTGGTGGCGCGCACCAACCGGCTGCTCGTCGATCTGGAGACGCGGCTGCTCGCGACCTGCTGTTACGCCACGATCGACCCGGTTACCGGGGACGGCGTCGTCGTGGGGGCGGGGCATCCGCCGCCGATCGTCGTCCGCGCGGACGGCGGGGTGGAGATCGTCGCGCCCAGCGGCGGGCTGATCCTCGGCGTCCAGGACGCGGCCGTGTACCGGTCGACGGCGGTCCACATCGGTCCGGGCGACGCTCTGGTCCTGGTGACCGACGGGCTGATCGAATCACCGGGCCAGTCGATCGACGCCGGGCTGCGCGCGCTGGCGGAGCGGGCCGCGATCGGTGCCGGGGAGAACGCTGAGCACCTCGCCGAGCGGATCATCGCGCCGATCGGACCGGCGGGGCGCCGCTTCGACGACGTCGCGGTCGTCGTCGCCCGTCGTGACCGGGGTGACGAGACCCGGACCGACGAGGCGCGCCATTCGATCGCGCCCGGCGCGCCGGGCGCGATCGGCCGAGCGCGGGCGTTCGTCAACCGCACCCTGGCCGGGTGGGACCTCGACCCGAGCATCGTGGAGCCGGCCGTCCTGTGCGCGTCGGAGCTGGTGACGAACGCGATCCGGCACGGCGAAGGCCTGGTCGAGCTGACCCTGGTTCGTTTTCCCGACCGGATCCGGCTGATCGTCGAGGACGACTCGCCGACGCCGCCGCGGCTGGTCCGGGCGTTGCTGACCAGCACCGGTGGCCGCGGGCTGGACGTGGTGGCCCGGTTCTCCGCCTCCTGGGGGTCGGAGCCGCGGGGCACCGGCAAGATCGTGTGGGCGGAGTTCCGCTGCTGACGCGGGTGCACGCGGTGGGTCAGGGCACCAGCGCGTCGAGGCCGCTCGCCGGGAGCGCGATCCATCCCTCGGACGCCGCCGTCGCGGCGTCCGAGGGATCCGGTGCGTAGGTCAGACCCAACGCCGCAGCCCGCGCGGTCAGCCCGAGCCGGGCACGCACCACCTCGTCGGTCCGCCGATAGGCCAGCCGGCGGCGCCATTCCTTCCCGGCGATATCCACCGGCGCGACGAACGTGCCGCTCGACCAGGCCGCGAGGAACGCTGCGAACTCGTCCGGCCAGCCCAGCGGACAGTCGATCCCGGCCTTCGTGATGTTGGCGGCCTCGGCCGCCAGGTCCACCCCGAGGGTCCGCACCCGGCCACCGTACGAGGGTGGGCGGGTATCAGCGGAAGTGCAGCAGTACTGCTACGCAGAGTATTCAGATCGTGGCGCGAGCACGATACGCTGGCCGCCCGGGTGTGGTGCCCTCGGCAGGGTTCGAACCTGCGACCAAGTGCTTAGAAGGCACCTGCTCTATCCGCTGAGCTACGAGGGCATGGCACGGGAGCAGGTTTCGTCGACGGCCCCCGCCGTGCCCCACCGGTCCCCGTTATCTCGGAGAGCAGAGTAACCCGCAGGTCAGAGCCGTGCTCGGGGATCTGGAGGGACACTCCCGACGCGTCTCCTGCTATCCGCGTCGATTGATACTGACGGACAGCCCGAGTCGTACTTTTCCATCAGGTTACTCACCGATTTGCACCCGCCGCGCATCACTACGCCAGCCCTCGGGTGACTACTGTCAGTGTGCGGAAGCGTTGATAACGGTGATGGTGACGATCCAGGCCAGGACGAGAACGGCGGCGAACGGAACAGTGACCTTGCTCATGGGAGGTACCCCTTGCGCGGATCGGAAGCGAACGGCGGCCCGTTGACCCGGCACTGCGCACCGCGGCTCCCCTGAGCAGCACCGTTTGTTTGGGGCTGCGAGCTTCGTCAGCAAGAAGGGGTGGCGTCGTCTCCCGACGCCTCAGCGGCTGAGCGCGTGCCGGGTATGACTACTGGAGGGATCGTTCGACGACACGACGACCACCTCCTCGACCTCGGCCCACGCTGTTGACCCGACGTCGAAGGCTACACGCTGCTCCCGAAAATTGCACATCGATGCTGGTCAAAGAGGGAGGTGGGCGTCACACGAGTCTACATAGGACAATCTGCTGCGCGGACTAGTGCGGCCTCGACCGGACGGGTGAAGCGCCCATGGTCAGCGGCGTCGCGCGGACGCGTGGGCCTCGGTCGTGGCACGCTCGTCGCGTGAACCTCGACGAGGTGGCCGACGAGCTGTACGGACTCGACCCTGGCCAGTTCACGGCCGCGCGCACCGCTCGGGAGAAAGAGGCACGTGCGGCCGGCGATCGTGAGCTCGCCGCGCAGATCAAGGCGCTGCGGAAGCCGTCGCTCTCGGCCTGGCTGGCAAACCAGCTGATCCGCGACCGGCAGGAGCAGATCGAGCCGTTGCTGGCGCTGGGGGAGCAGCTCCGCGAGTTGCAGGCCTCGGTGAGCGCCGACCAGCTGCGGGCGCTGACCCAGCAGCGGCACCGGCTCGTCTACGCGGTGGCTCAGGAAGCGCGGGCGCTCGGCCACGAGCGTGGGCAGGCAATCAGCGACGACGTCGCCCGGGAACTGGAGCAGACGCTGCACGCCGCGCTCGGCGACCCGGAGGCGGCCGAGGCGGTCCGAAGCGGACGGCTGACCAACGCGCTGCAGTACGCCGGGTTCGGGCCGGTGGGGCCGGGTCCGGCGCCGGTGGCTACGCCGAAACCGAAGGCCTCCAAACCGGCCGACGACGACCTGGCCGTGCGCCGGAAGGAGCGGACCGAGCAGCTGCGCCGGGCCCGCGAGGAGGCGGAGGAGGTCGTGGACCGCGCGCGGGCGTCGCTGGTCGACGCCGAAGCGTCGCGCGAGGAGTCCGCGCGGGCGTTGGCGGAGGTCGAGCAGCGACTGCAGGACGCGCGGGACCGCGTCGACCAGCTGCGCCTCGATCTGGACGACGCGGAGGCGGCCGTGAACTCCGTCGAGCACGACGCGAAAGCCGCGCGGCGGGCGGACGAGGCTGCGCGGAAATCGGCGCAGCTCGCAGCGCAGCGCGTCGCCGGTGCCGAACATCGGCTGGCCGAGCTGCCGGAACCCTGAGCCCGGCCCCCGCCCCCCGTCAGGAGAGGACGGCGGCTGCCGCCTGTGCGGCGATCTCCGACTCCTCGTCGGTGGGCACGACCACGACCGGCACCGCCCCACTGCCGATCGTCACCGGCTCCGACGGCCCGACGGCGGCGCGATTGGCGTCGTCGTCCAACTCGATACCCAGATGGGCCAGCGACCCACAGACCTCGGCCCGCAGCGGAGCGTCGTTCTCGCCGACCCCCGCCGTGAACACCAGCGCCTGCACCCCCGGAACCACCGCCAGGTACGCGCCGACGTACTTACGGATCCGGTACGCGTAGATCTCGCGCGCGAGCCGGGCAGCGGCGTCCCCGGCGTCGGCCTTCGCGCGAACCTCCCGCATGTCCGACGCACCGGCCAGGCCGCGCAGCCCGCTGCGAGAGGTGAGGATCGTCTCCACCTCCGCCGGATCCAGCCCGGCCCTGATCAGGTGAAACGGGAGCGCCGGGTCGAGGTCACCGCTGCGGGTGCCCATCACCAGGCCCTCCAGCGGCGACAGCCCCATCGAGGTGTCGACGCTCCGCCCGCCGGACACCGCGGTCGCCGAGGCGCCGTTCCCGAGATGGCAGATGATGAGGTTCTCGGCGCCCAGGTACTCCCCGGTCCGCCGCGTCACGTACTGGCAGCTCGTGCCATGGAACCCGTACCGGCGGACGCCGTACTCCGCGGCCACGTCGAGCGGCAGCGCGTAGGTGGCGGCCACTGCCGGGATCGTCGCGTGGAACGCGGTGTCGAACACCGCGACCTGCGGGACGTCCGGCAACTGGGTCCGCAGCGCCCGGATGCCGGCCAGGTTGACCGGGTTGTGCAGCGGCGCGAGCGGCGACAGCTCCTCGATGCCGGCCTCGACGGCGGCGTCGATCACGGTCGGCGCGGTGTATCGCGTCCCGCCGTGGACGACGCGGTGCCCGACCGCGAGCAGTCCGTCCAACCCGCCGAGAACCTGGAGCATCCACGCGAGCGCCGCGTCGTGGTCCTTCGCCGGCCGGGTGTCCGGCTCGCGTCCGGAGTGCCGCAGCCGGGCGGCGTCCGAACCGATCTCCTCGATCAGTCCCTTGGCGAGCACACCGGACCCGACGTCGATCAGCTGGTACTTCAGCGACGACGATCCGGAGTTGATCACCAGTACCGGCTTCATCGCGCTCCCTGCTGTGCCTGGACGGCGGTGATGGCAACCGTGTTGACGATGTCGGCGACCGTGCACCCGCGGGACAGGTCGTTGACCGGTCGCCGCAGCCCCTGGAGCACCGGGCCGACCGCGATCGCCGATGCCGCCCGCTGTACGGCCTTGTACGTGGTGTTGCCGGTGTTGAGGTCGGGGAAGACCAGGACCGTCGCATGCCCGGCCACCGGGTTGCCGGGCAGCTTCGCGGCGCCGACCGCCGGGTCGACCGCGGCGTCGTACTGGATGGGTCCGGCCAGCGGCAGGTCCGGCCGTCGTTCAGCCACCAGCGACGTCGCCGCGCGCACCTTGTCGACGTCGACGCCCGACCCGGAGCCGCCGGTCGAGTACGACACCATCGCGACCTGCGGCTCGACCCCGAACGCGACCGCGGTCTCGGCGGCGCAGATCGCGATGTCGGCCAGCTGGGCGGCGTCCGGATCGGGGACGACGGCGCAGTCGGCGAACACCAGGACCTTCGTCGGCAGGCACATCAGGAACGCGCTCGAGACCAGCGAGACGTCGGGCAGCGTCCGGATCACCTCCAGAGCCGGCCGGATCGTGTGCGCGGTCGTGTGCGCGGCGCCCGACACCATGCCGTCGACCTCACCCGCGTGCACGAGCATCGTGCCGAAGTACGAGACGTCACCGACGATGTCGTAGGCCATCTCCGGGGTCACGCCCCGGTGCGCGCGCAGCTCGGCGTACGTCTTCGCGAACTGAGATCGCAGCGGTGAGCGCAGCGGGTCGATGATCCGGACGCCGGACAGGTCGGTGCCGAGCTGGGTGGCCTTCGCCGCGATGACGTCGCGGTCACCGAGCAGGACCAGGTCGGCGACGCCGCGGTGGGTCAGCTCCTCGGTGGCGAGCAGGATTCGTTCCTCTTCGCCCTCGGGGAGCACGATCGTCCGCTTGTCGGCTCGGGCGTGCGCGATCAGCTGGGCGGAGAACATCAACGGCGTGACGACGTCCGGCTTGCTCAGCTGGATCCGTTTGCGGAGCGTCTCGGTGTCGACGTGGTCGGCGAACGCCCCCAGTGCGGCGGCAACTTTACGGGCGCTGTCGGCCCGCAACTGCCCGGTGAGGCCCTCCAGCTGGTGCAGCGTCGTGTAGGTATCGGCCTTCACCGCGATCACCGGCAGCCCGGACGGTTCGAGCAACGCGAGGCTCTGCTGGTCAGGCACGTGCCCGACGGTCAGCACGATGCCCGCCGGAGTGGGCAGCTCAGGGCTCACGGCGGCCGCCGCGACGCCGACCGCCAGGTCGATCCGGTCACCGGACGACACCAGCAGCATGCCGTCCTTGAGCAGCGGGAGCACGGTCTGCAGGTAGGCCGAGCCGGCGAGGTACGAGTCGACCTCGCGCTGCAACGCCGGTCCGTCGCCGGAGAGCAGCGTCCCGTCGAGGGCGGCGACAACCTCGGCGACGGTCAGCGCGGCCAGCACCGGCAGGTCCGGCAGCACGTAGACCGGCGGGTCGTCGCAGGCCAGGCCGGTGTGTTCGGGGCCGGCGCGGTTGACGATCGTGGCCAGGACCTCGCAGCCGTGTTCGCGGAGGACCGTGCGGCCCTCCCGGAGTGCGGTGGTCACTGCGTCGGCGGTACGGCCGTGCCCGGAGAGCACCTGCAGCACCGGGGCGCCGAGGTTGGCAGCCAGCTCGGCGTTGAGGTCCAGTTCCACGGCGGGCGACGGTCCGGTGAAGTCGGTGCCGACGCACAGCACGAAGTCGTAGCGCTCACGCAGCCGGGCGACGTGCTCGACCACCGCCGAGATGAGACGCTCCGGCCCGCCGGACTCGATCAGCTCCGCCGCCGACGAGTACGTGAACGCGACCGCGTCGGGCTCCGGAAGGTCGAGCTGATACCGCGAGCGGGCCAGCTCGACGATCGGATCCGGCTGCCCGTGGTCAGGCACTACCGGCCGGAACACCGCCAGCCGCCGGACGTCCGCGGCGAGCAGGTCGAGCAAGCCCAACGCCACCGCCGACTTTCCCGAACGCGGCTCCATCGACGTGAGATAGAGAATCTCGGACATCTCGGTCCTTCCCGGTCGGTGGGAGCCTGTTCGTAGCTTACGGAGCGAACCGCTCCGTGCCCGACCCGGCCTCCTGCCGCTACCCGTATTGCTCTCGGCGTAGACGCCAAGAGCGGAATCGCCTCCAGCGAACATTTCTATTCGCGGCTCGATCTCCGCTTAGCGTCCGAGAAGGAAAACAAAGGCGAGTCGAGAGGTGCAGGTCCGCGATATGGTTCAAATACCTTTTCGGACGTCGGGCGGCAGGCGATCCGCAGTGCACGACCGAGCAGTCGACACCGTGCCGCACTGGTCGTCAGTTCCGGTGACCGGGCCGGTCGTCCGCGCCGGAATCGCCGCGTCAGCGCCGGTTCCGATCGGGAGCGGCGGGCTGGACGAGCAGGTCTTCTCGCGGCTGTTGCGGGACCGGATCGTGTTTCTGGGCAGTGAGGTCAACGACGCGGTGGCGAACGCGATCTGCGCGCAATTGTTGCTGCTCAACGCCGAGGACCCGGAGCGTGACATTTGGCTCTACATCAATTCTCCGGGCGGCTCGGTGACCGCCGGAATGGGCATTTACGACACCATGCAATGGGTGAGTAACGACGTCTGCACGGTGGCGCTGGGATTTGCCGCCTCGATGGGACAGTTCCTGCTCTGTTCCGGTGCGCGTGGTAAGCGGTACGCGCTACCGCACTCCCGAATCGTCATGCACCAGCCGCACGGCGGGTTCGGCGGTACCGAGACCGAGATCCGGATCCAAGCCGAGCAGATGCTGCACACCAAGAAGACGATGGCCGAGTTGATCGCGTTCCACACCGGTCAGCCGCTGGAGGTCATCGAGCGCGACTCCGACCGGGACCGCTGGTTCACGGCGGAGGAGGGGCGCGACTACGGCTTCGTCGACCACGTCGTCCGGACGCTGGATCCGGTCGGCTCCCGGAGCTGATCGGTCCAACTGTTCTGACCGGCGGTCGGGTTCCGCTGACCGCCGGTCAGGCCGCGTTGTTGTTGGTGCTTTTGCGCCTCGGGGCACCGGTGCTGTGGCATCGACGGTTCGACGGCTCGATCGGCCGGTCGTTCTCCGCGGGCTGCAGGCGGGTCGCCGCAGTGGCCAGGAGGCGGATCCGGAGCTGGTCGAGCGCCCGGTCGAGAGCGTCGCTTGCGGCACCGGACAGGGGCGAATTCATGAGCAAAATTCTACGTTGTGTAGACAAGAAAATCTACAACCTGTAGACGGGGTGTGCTGGTCCGAGACCCCCATGAAGTGTCGTGACTCAGCGGAGTTCTGGCAACTGGCCGGACGTCTGACGCGTCCTGTGAACGTCCTCACGCCACGGGCTATCGGGAAGCCGTGAACTCTGGTTCACTACTTCCGTGCCGTACCGCCAACCCCCTCGGGTCGCACGCCGCCGCGCCGCCGTGCGCGAACGACTCGTGGCCGAGGCCACCCGCATCGTCGCCGCTCAGGGCTGGGCGGGCGCCACGGTCGCAGCCGTCGCCGCCGCCGCGGAAATCTCCACCGGCGCCGTCTATCAGCACTTCCCGAACAAGGGAGCGCTCGCCGCCGAGGTGTTCCGCCGCGCCACCCAGCGCGAGCTCGAGGTGCTGGGCACCGTCCTGTCGGCGTCCGAGCCGGTCTCGTCGGCCGACCGGCTGGCGCAGGGCGTCGGGCTGTTCGCGCAGCGGGCCATCCTCGGGCGCCAACTGGCGTACGCGTTGATCGCCGAACCCGCCGACCCGCTGGTCGTCACCGAACGGCTGAACTACCGGCGGCGCTATCACGAGGTGTTCGCGGCGGTGATCCTCGACGGCGTCCGCGCCGGCGAGATGGTGCCGCAGAACGCCGCCGTCACGGCCGCCGCGCTCACCGGCGGCGTTGCCGAGGTCCTGATCGGCCAGCTCTCCGGGCCGGTGGACGGGCCGGCCGCCCGCTCGCTGGTCGCCGAGCTCACCGCGCTCGCGCTCCGGTGTGTCGGAGTACCCGTGACCCAGTTCGCCCCCTCCGCGCTGGATTCTGTTCGACCGACCTCTGCGGACGGCGCTCACTCTGCGGAAAGTTCACTGGAGGCAGCATGTCCGAGCTCGTGACGTCCGAATCGCCGGTCTTCTCGGCCGCTCCGGCCGCCGGTGCGGGCACGCACCAGGTCACCAACCAGCCTCCGCCGCTCGTCGGCCACGACGTGGCCGACGATCCGGCGCTGCTCGCGGGCGTCGTCCGGGAGGGCGCGTCCTGGTTCCTGCCCGAGTTGCACCAGCTGGGGCGGATCGCCGGTAGCGCCGAAGCGCAGACCTGGGCCGACGAAGCCAACCGCCACGAGCCGGTGCTGCGCACCCACGACCGGTACGGCCACCGGATCGACGAGGTCGAGTTCCACCCGTCCTGGCACCGGCTGCTGGACGTCTCGGTCGGGGCAGGCCTCGGCGCGACGCCGTGGGCCGACGACCGGGTCGGCGCGCACGTGGCACGGGCGGCCGGGCTGCTGGTCCAGGGGCAGCTCGAGGCGGGGCACCTGTGTCCGCTGTCGATGACGTACGCCGCGGTGCCCGCGCTGCGCTCCACCCCCGACCTCGCCGAGGTCTACGAACCGCTGCTGGCCAGCCGGGTCTACGACTTCGGCCTGCGAGTGCCGACGACCAAGCGCGGTCTGCTCGCGGGCATGGGTATGACCGAGAAGCAGGGCGGATCCGACGTCCGCTCGAACACGACCATCGCGCGGCTCGCCGGGGACGGCACCTGGCGGCTGCGCGGCCACAAGTGGTTCACGAGCGCGCCGATGAACGACGTGTTCCTGGTCCTGGCGCAGGCGCCGGGTGGGCTGTCCTGCTTCTTGGTGCCGCGCATCCTGCCGGACGGCACCCGGAACACGTTCCGGATCCAGCGTCTCAAGGACAAACTGGGCAACCGGAGCAACGCGAGCTCGGAGCCGGAGTTCGACGACACCGTGGCCTGGCTGGTCGGGCCCGAGGGGCGGGGCGTCCGGACGATCATCGAGATGGTGTCGCTGACCCGGCTGGACAACGTCGTCGGTTCCGCGGCGGGGATGCGTGCCGCGCTGGTTCAGGCCGTCCACCACACGCGCCACCGCTCGGCGTTCGGGCGGCGTCTGGTGGACCAGCCGCTGATGGGCAACGTGCTGGCCGACCTGGCACTGGAGTCGGAAGCCGCCACCACGCTCGCGCTCCGGCTGGCCGGCGCGGTCGACCGGGCCTTCGCGGGCGACGATCAGGAGCGGGCGTTTTCCCGGCTGGCCACCGCGATCGGCAAGTACTGGGTGTGCAAGCGGCAGCCCGCGTTCGTCGCGGAGGCACTCGAATGCCTCGGCGGCAACGGATACGTCGAGGAGAGCGGCATGCCCCGGCTCTACCGGGAGGCGCCGCTCAACGGCATCTGGGAGGGCTCCGGCAACGTCAATGCGCTCGACGTCCTGCGGGCGCTGGGTCGCGAGCCCGCCGCGTTCGCCGCGTACACCGAGGAGATCGAGCAGGTGCACGGAGCCGACAGCCGCCTGGACGCGGCGTGGGCCGCGTTGCGCAACGAGCTGTCCGACACCCACGAGTGGGAGTACCGGGCCCGTCGGCTGGTGGAGCGGTTCGCGCTCGTCCTGCAGGGCGCGCTGCTCGTGCGGCACGCGCCGGAGGAGGTCGCCAGCGCGTTCTGCGGCTCGCGGCTCGGCGGCGAGAGCGGCTATGCGTTCGGGACGCTGCCCCGCGGTACTGCGATCGAGGCATTGTTGGCGCGGACGGTGCCGGCGGAGTGACCAACCTCTCAGCCACGCTCACCGGAGGTTGAACCGCAGGTACGGCCAGTTGTCGAGAGGGTGGACGGATCCGCCGAACCTGACTTATCACCCACGTGTGACGCCGTCGAAACAGTAGCCACGGACGCTGACGTCGACCGCACAGCGACGCGGAGGTGACACCCGTGGCAAGCGACCGGGCGCGCCCGGCCCCAGTTCCAACCAACCTGCCGCGAGGTGCCCCGCCTCCACCCGCCGAGGACTCGTCCTCCCCAGATCCATCCACCCCGCCCCCCGCCTCTGCGGCTCCGGCCTCTGCGGCTCCGGCCTCTGCGGCTCCGGCCTCTGCGGCTCCGGCCTCTGCGGCTCCGGCCTCTGCGGCTCCGGCCTCCGCGGCTCCGGCCTCCGCGGCTCCGGCCTCCGCGGGCCCACCGGCGGCCGCTCCACCGGCTGGCGGCTCGTGCTCCGCCGATCCGGCTGCCTCGGATCGGGCTACCGCTGGTCCGGCCGCGTCGGGTCCGCCGCCCACGGCTGCACCCGCCGTAGGTCCGGCTGGCGCGGGTTTGGCCGCCTCGGGCTCGGTCGGGTTGGGCTCGCCCGTCGGGAGCGAGGCTGTCCGTCGCCCGGCCGCTCGGCCCTCCCGGGCTCGCGCGGTCGTGCACGCCGCGCTGGTGGGTGGGGCGGTGGTGGCGATCCGTCCGGCCCGGCCTCGGGACGCCGCCGCAGTCGCCGACCTGCACGAGCGCTCGACGCCTGCCTCGCTGCGGGACCGGTACCCGGGGGCGCTGCCGCCCGCGCTGACCGATCCGGAGCAATGCCTGGACGCCGTGCCCGGCAGTTGCACGCTCGTGGCGTTCAGCGGGTTCCGCTTGGTCGGAGTCGCGCAGATCACCGGCCACCTCCCGGTCGCCGATTTCGGAGTGCTGGTGCGAGAGGACCATCGGCGGCGCGGGCTGGGCGCGATCCTGGCCAAGCACGCGTTGCACGTCGCGTACGAGCTCGGGCACCGCGAAGCTGTCTCGTTCGGCGGACCGGAGAACCGCGCGCTGCGGGCGATGCTGCACCGGCTGGGATTGGAGCGGCGTACCCGGTACACCGGCGATCTGCTGGTGACGCGCATCCCACTGCCGTTCGAGCCGGAGCCGGTGCCCGGCGAGCCGGGCGTTGATGACCGCCCGCTGCCCGAGCCCGCCGTCCGGATGCCGTATCCGGTCGTCGCCCGTCCCCGAATAGCCACGGTCTGACGCCTACCGCTGCCGTGCGCCGTTGAGCGGATTGCATTTGGAAGGGCCATACGTCTTCCAAATGCAATCCGCTTGGGCGCCGACCGGTAGCACCGTGAGTCGCAGTCCTACAGACCACTCTCCGGGCACATCGCTCTGACGGCTGCCGCGTTACGCGGGAACCGCCGATGAGCCGCGACGACGGGGGCCCGGCCGCGGAGTGTCCCGCTCCGCCTCAGCGGCCGAGCCACCCGCCCCAGCCGCCGTGGTAGCCGCCGCCCCAGCGCCTCCCACGCCAACGGGCCCGGTTCGACCACCCGCACCTCCCGCGCCGCTCGCGCCTCCCACCGCGCCCGCGCCCCCGGCGCTGCCCGCGCCTCCCGCGCCACTCGCGCTGCCTGCGCTGCCCGCAGTGCTCGCGCCCCCGGCGCCGGACGCGTTGCCCGCGCCTCCCGCGCCGCTCGCGCTGCCTGTCGTGCTCGCGCCCCCGGCGCCTCCCGCGGTGCTCGCGCCCCCAGCGCCGGACGCGCTGCCTGCGCCTCCTGCGGTGCTCGCGCGTCCCACGTCCCCGCCGCCGGACGCGCTGCTCGCGCCCCCCGCGTTGCCTGCCGTGCTCGCGCCCCCGGCGCCGGACGCGCTGTTCACGCCTCCCGCGCTGGTCGGGCTGGGGCGGCCTTCCGCGCCGGTCGGGACGGCGCGGCCTTCCGCGCCGGTGGGGGTGGCCCGACCAACCGCGCTGGTCGAAGTAGCGCGACCTACCGCGCCGGCTGGGCCGAACGGCGGGCCGAGCGGGCGGCCGTCGGGGCCGACCGGTGGGGTACGAGGTACGTCGATGCCCTCCATGTGCGGCCCGGACTCCGGTCGCTCGTCCTCCTCGTCATCGCCGAGCGGATCGGCGCCCACCGCGACGCCGCTCTCCGTCGTCACGCCGGTATCCAGGTGCGCATCCACCGCGCTGCCCGTCGGCAGACCGTCCGGACCCGCCTCGTCCACGGTCACCGCACGCGAGCTCGGCATGCGTTGGAACGTGGCCCGGCCGCGGTTGAGGTCGAAGCCGATGGCCGTCGCCTCCAGTTCGTAGGCCGCCCGCCGGGACTCGGCCACCTCGTAGAGGCGGGTGTACAGGCGCCCGGTGACGATCACCGGATCGCCCTTCACCAGCGAGACGGACGTGTTCTCGGCCAGCGAGCGCCAGCACGTCACCTTGAGGTAGAGCGAATCGCCGTCGACCCAACGGTTGGTCACCCGGTCGAATCGTCGGGAGGTGGAGGCTACTCGGAACGACGTGACGCTCACGCCGGAGTCGAGAGTTCGCCGACTCGGCGTGTCGACGACGTTCCCCACGAGCGTGGTGATCGTCTCGTTCATCTGAAGATCCCTGCTTCCGCGAATCGTCTGCCCGGACACCCGGGCGCACCACCACGGTCCCGGCGCCACCACCGCCCGGGCAGTGCCTGCCCGCGTGCCTGTGCACAACTCCCACCCCTGTGGACGCCGCCGACGGCGACAGCGCTTGTGCTAACGCGGGTGTGTCAGGCGCCACCGCAGAGAGCAGTGGCGGCGAGCCAGCGCACGGCCGCTGGCTAGGCTCGGGCGGTGTCTGCTCCGTCCCGCTCCGACCTGCTCGCCACGGCCGTCGGGCTGACCCTCGGCGCGATGCTCGACCACGTCGTCCCGGACCCGCGCCGAGGCCACCCGGTCGCCGGGTACGGGCGGTTCGCCGCAGCGCTCGAGCGGCGGCTCTACGCGCCGACGCGTCCCCGGGGCGTCGTCTACACCGCGCTCGCGGTCGGGGCACCGGTGGCCGCAGCCGTCGCGGTCGACCGATTGACCCGCCGACGCCCAGTTTTGCGTGCAGCCGCCACCGCGGTGACGACGTGGGCGGTGGTCGGCGGGGCGTCACTGCGCCGCGAGGCCGGTGCGATGGACCGCCTGCTCGCCGCCGACGATCTGCCCGGTGCGCGCAACCGCCTCTCTCACCTCTGCGGACGTGATCCGGCCGGTCTGGAACCTCCGGCACTCGCCAGGGCGGTCGTCGAGTCGGTCGCGGAGAACACCGCGGACGCCGTCGTCGCTCCGTATTTCTGGGGTGCGGTGGCGGGGATCCCCGGGTTGGTCGGCTATCGCGCGGTCAACACCCTGGACGCCATGGTCGGGCACCGATCGGACCGGTATGTCCAGTTCGGCTGGGCGTCCGCGCGGTTCGACGACCTACTCAACCTCGTGCCGTCCAGGCTCACCGCCCTTCTGACGATCGGCGCCGCACCGCTGGTACGCCGCGGCGCCGCGGGGGAGGCCTGGCGCACCTGGCGGCGGGACGGCGGCGCGCATCCGAGCCCGAACGCCGGCCAGTGCGAGGCAGCGACCGCGGGTGCGCTGGGCATTCGGCTCGGCGGCCGCAATACGTACGGCGGCGCCGTCGACGAGCGTCCGGTGCTCGGTGACGGCCGGGAGGCCCGGCCGGCCGACATCGTCCCGGCGGCGCGGCTCTCCCTGCTGGTCGGCGCGGGCGCGGCCGCGCTCGGCGCGGCGACCCTAATCCTCCGCGCGCTGGTGCGCCCGAGCCGCGCGGCGCGCACGTCCACCTCACGAACGGGCGCGTCGTGAAGGGCGCACTGCTGGTCGCGGGGGCCACCTCCGACGCCGGCAAGAGCCTCGTCACCGCCGGCATCTGCCGCTGGCTCGCTCGCCAAGGCGTCCGAGTTGCGCCGTTCAAAGCCCAGAACATGAGCAACAACGCCGTGGTCACCCCCGATGGTGGGGAGATCGGCCGCGCGCAGGCGCTTCAGGCCGAGGCGTGCGGGCTCGCGCCGAGCGTCCGATTCAACCCGGTCTTGCTGAAGCCGGGCAGCGACCGCCGGTCGCACCTGGTGGTGCAGGGCCGAGCCGCAGGCGAGGTCACCGCACTGTCCTACCGGGAGGTCAAACCGCGGCTGCTCGGCCTCGTCCTGGACGCGCTGACCGACCTTCGCCGCGACTACGACGTCGTGATCTGCGAGGGCGCGGGCAGTCCGACCGAGATCAACCTGCGCGCGACCGACATCGCGAACATGGGCCTGGCCCGACCGGCGAAGCTCCCCACGATCGTCGTCGGCGACATCGATCGCGGCGGAGTGTTCGCCTCGCTGTTCGGCACGCTCGCCCTGCTCGACGCCGAAGACCAGGCGCTGATCAGCGGATTCGTGATCAACAAGTTCCGCGGCGACCCGCGTCTCCTGGCACCGGGCATCGACCGGCTCACCGAACTCACCGGGCGTCCGGTGCTGGGTACGCTCCCGTTCGTCGACGGCCTGTGGCTCGATGCCGAGGACTCCCTGTCCTACAGCCCCGACGGCGTCATCGGTCGGGGCGCGCCACCGCTGGGCAGCAGTTGGCTGCGGGTCGTGGTGCCGCGTCTGCCGCGGATGTCGAACGTCACGGACGTGGACGCGCTCGCCGCCGAGCCGGGCGTCCAGGTGCGGTTGGTGCGACACCCAGCGGCGTTGGCCGACGCTGACCTGGTGGTACTCCCGGGGAGCAGGGCCACTGTGGACGACCTGGCCTGGCTACGCCGCACCGGCCTGGCGGACGCGATCCTGGCCCACCACCGCGCCGGCCGGCCGGTCGTGGGGATCTGCGGTGGGTTCCAGATGCTCGCCCGGACGATCACCGACACCGTGGAGAGCAACCTCGGAACCGTCGACGGCCTCGGACTCGCGCCCGTCGACATCACGTTCGCACCCGAGAAGACGCTCGGCCGGCCGGCCGGGACGTCGGACGGCGAGACGGTCACCGGCTATGAGATCCATCACGGCCAGGTGAGCGGTCGCCACCCCGCTGTTCCCGGGTGGATCACGACCGGATCCGGGGAGGACGAGGGGGTCCGGTACTCGGACGCTTCCGGCGTGGTGTACGGCACCCACTGGCACGGGACCCTGGAGTGCGACGGCTTCCGACGACGCCTGCTGACCGACGTCGCCGTCCAACGCGGCCTGGGCGGTTTCGTGGTGCCCCCCGACACCGACTACCTGCAGGTCAGAGCCCAGGCTTTGGACGTTTTGGCGAATCTCGTCGAGGCGCATCTCGACACCGATGCACTGATCAGACTTGTCGGCGAGGGAGCACCAGCCGGGCAGCCATTCCTTGCACCGGGAGCACCATAGACACCGGGAGTGTGGCAGGCTGCGAAAGCGGCCTCTAGCGGAACAGGCCGCCGGGTAACGACCCGAACACAGATGTCCGGGGCGACCAGTGGTCTTCCGGCGTGCCTAGTCCGGAGGCCCGATACCCCGGACGCGGTGCGGCGCGACGACTCCCGGGCGGATCGTCGGTGTCGAACCGATGTAGGAGGTTAGGACTTCATGCCGCTCTTCGAGGTCGGGCCCGATGGCCTGGTCCCGCTCCAGCGCCTGGACCAAGGTGTCGGTGACTTCGACCGGCAGATCGAGGACGCGTTATGGCGTGATCCTGATCCCGTCTACGGCAGCCGATTACTCCGGATCCAACAGCGTCCGACGATCAGCGGTGGCGGCCACCCCACGCTGATCGCCGTCGACGGCGAAGGGCGGCTGGTCGTCGTCCACGCGCGCCAGCGGGTCGACCGCAACGAGCTGGCCGAATGCCTCGAATACTTCGGGTGGGCCCGCGCGGCCAGCCTGGAAGAGCTGGCGACGCTCTACTGGCGCGGCGAGGACGTCTTCTGGAACGACTGGAAGCGGTTCGCCGACGACGAGGGCATCAGCAAGCTCGCGCCGAACCCCAAGCTCGTGCTGGTCGCCGGTGAACTCGCCGACCGCACCACCGCGACGTTCCAGCTCCTGGTCGAGAACGGTCTGCCGCTGACCGTCGCGACGCTCGGCGTCTGGCGCTCGTCGGTCGGGACGCTGCTGCTCGACATCGGAGACCAGGCGCACGCTTTCGCCCGGTCAGTGGGGCGCACCGAAGATGCGGCCGTCAGCCGTCCCTATTCTGCTGTTCCGTTCCCGTCCGGGAGTGGTGCGTCGGTTCCGCTCTCCGTCGCTGCCGCTTCGGTCGATACGGACGCTCCGCGAAAGCCGTCGCCCGGCGAGCCGATCGTTCCCACAGCGACGCCGGGTCCGCTCCCGCCGGCCGCACGGGTTCCGGCGCCGGCGCCGTCCGTCGATCCGCTGACTGCTCCTTCTACTTCGCCGGCTCCGACTCCCGCTCCCTCTCCGGCTGCGTCGAGCCCGGCTGCGTCGAGCCCGGCGGAACCGCTCGGACCGCCGTCCTCGACCACGCCCGCCGCTCCGACCGACGAGCCCGGTCGCCCGGTGTTGGCGCCGGTTCCGCGTGGGGGCCGTGCTGCCCGGCGTACCGGTGTGGAGCCGGTGACGCCGGCTCGCGGTCCCGGTCTGACGGTGGTCGGTGGTGACGCTCCGGGCCGTGCCGAGGGCGCTGGTCGTTCGTCCGACGGCGCCGGCCGCCCTGACGGGCCGGGTCGTCTCGAGGGTGCTGGCCTTTCCGACAGCGCTGTGCGTTCCGAGGCGCCGGGCCGCTCCGAGGGCGCCAGCCGCTCCGAGGGCGCCAGCCGCTCCGACGGGCCGGGTCGCCCCGACGGCCCGAGACGCTCCGAGGGCGTCGCTCACTCCGACGGACCGGGTCGCGCTGAGGGCCTCGCTCGTGCTGAGGGGTCGGGTCGCTCCGATGGGCCGAGTCGCTCCGAGGGCGTCGGACGTGCCGAGGGGCCGAGTCGCTCTGAGAGCGTCGGACGTTCCGAGGGCGCCGGTCGTTCGCTCGAGGGCACTGGCCGTCCCGACGGGCCGGGTCGCTCTGAGGGTATCGGTCGTTCCGAGGCCGCTGGTCGTTCGTTCGACGGCGCCGGCCGCCCTGACGGGCCGGGTCGTCTCGGGGGCGCTGGCCGTCCCGATGGGCCGAGTCGCTCTGAGGGTATCGGTCGTTCCGAGGCCGCTGGTCGTTCGTTCGACGGCGCCGGCCGCCCTGACGGGCCGGGTCGTCTCGAGGGCGCTGGCCGTCCCGATGGGCCGGGTCATTCTGCGGGCGTTGGTCGTCTTGAAGGTGCTGGTCGTCCCGATGGGCCGGGTCGTTCTGAGGGCGCTGGTCGTTCTGAGGGCGCTGGTCGTTCTGAGGGCGCTGGTCGTCCTGATGGAGCGGACCGTCCGGATGTGGTCGGCCGCGTTGACGTGGCAAGCCGCCCTGAGAGGGCAGGCCGTGCTGATGGGCCCGGCCGCCTCGATGGGCCGGGTCGCCTCGATGGGCCGGGTCGCCTCGATGGGCCGGGTCGCCTTGACGGGCCGGGTCGCCTTGACGGGGTGGGGCCTGTTGATGGGCCTGGTCGTGGTGAGGGCGCCGACCGTGTTGATGGCGCGGGCCGGGTAGACGGGCCGAGCCGCCCCGAGGCGCCTCGGCCGGTCTCGCCTCCCGTGGGGCTGAGCGTCGTTTCTGACGAGGGAGCCCCACCGCGTCCCGAAGCCGAGCGTTCCGAGCGGGGTCGCCGTGGAGTTCCGGACGGCGCTCCGGTCCGCCGGCTCGGCGCCCCTGCCTCGCACGCCGCCAACGACGACGAGTCGAACGACCGGCCCACCGCGGTCCGCGCCGCCGACCCGCTGAACGATCCGATCGCGACGCTGACCGGCATCGACGACGAGCCGTTCCCGCCCAGGCCGTCCACCGGACGCCACGGGCAGCCGCCGACGCCCCCCGAGCCGTCGGCCGACCCGGCTGTGCGGCTCGGCCAGCCGCGTCGTCCGGCACCATCGGGCAGCGAGCGTGAGCGTTCCGCGCGTCCCGCGCCGGAGAAGCCGCGCCGGGTGACCTTCCCGGCTGCCGGCGGCCCGGCCGGTCCCGACGCCTCCGGCCACAGTTCCGCTGCGACTGGTCCGGGCGGAAGCGTGCTGCCTCCGCCGCCCGGCACCGGCCGTCCGGAGCCGAGCGCGCCGGCCGCACACCTGGGCGACCGGCCGGTGTCGGGCGGCTCCGCAGGTGATGCGGGTCCCGGCCTCGGCGAGCCGCCGGTGATCGGTCCGCCGCCGACCGCGGTGCTGAGTGTTCCGCCGGAGTTCGGCCCGCCGCCGGGCGCTCCCCGCGACGGTGGTCCCCGTGACATCGGGGCGCGAGAGCCGGGTCTGCGTGAGGTCGGTCGGGACGATTCCGGTCGCCGCGGCTCGATCGAAGAACTCGCCGCGCGCCGTGGCCCGATCGAGGAAGCCGCCGCACGCCGCGGACCTGGCGGTTCCGGCGGCGAGCCTGGCGGTTCTGACCGCGGCCCTAGTGGTCTGGTCGGCCTCAGCGGCGAGCGCGGCCCCGCCGGTCCCGGTGGCGAGCGTGGCCCCGGTGGTCCCGGTGGCGAGCGTGGCCCCGGTGGCGAGCGTGGCCCTGGCGGCCTCAGCGGCGAGCGTGGCCCCGGAGGACCTGAGCGCGGTCTCGGTGGTTTCGGGGGTGGTCCCGGTGGCGAGCGCGGCCCCGGCGGTCCTGAGCGTGGTCCCGGTCCTGAGTGGGGTCCAGGGGCTGAGCGTGGGCTGGGTGTCGAGCGCGGGTCGGGCGGCGACCGGGGTCCCGGTGGCGAGCCGGGGCCGCGTTCCGAGCAGCTGGGTCCCGACCCGCGCGGCCCTCAGGGCCCGGACCAGTTCCGCCCCTTCCCGGACGATTTCTCGGACGGCCGTCCCGACCAGGCGACTGCAGTGTTGTCGGAGGGCCCCGACCGACTGCCGGCCTGGGTTCGCGAGCTGCGGGAACCCCGAGACTCGGGCGATCAATCGTCGACATCGGACTCGCCGTTCGGCCGCGGGGGCGCGGCGCCCCGTTCGTTCGAGCGCCCGACCGGTGAGCTTTCGGCGCTCGGCGGACCGGTCAGCGGTCCGCCGGTCTCACCGCGCTCCGGTCCGCCGCCGCCGCGGTCGCAGCCGTACGACGAGATGGACGACGCCACCAGCGAGATCCCCGCGGTGCGGCCTCGGAACGGACGCCCGGCCAACACCGGCCGGGTCAGCGTGACCGGATCGCACCCGGCACCGTCGTTTCCGCCCGGCGACTCGCCGTTTACCACGCCGTCCGACCGCCCGTTCGGCGCGAGCGGCGGCCCCGGCGGCCCGAACGGCCCCGGCGGCGTGAGTGGTCCCGGTGGCTCCGGCGGTCCCGGTGGCGCGGGAGGCCCCGGCGGGCTCCACGGTCCGGGCGGGCTGAACGGGCCGGACGGCTTTGGTGGTCCGGGAGGGCCTGGCAGCCTGAGTGGTCCCGGTGGCTCCGGCGGCCCCGGCGGCGCGGGAGGCCCCGGCGGGCTGAACGGTCCCGGCGGCTCCAATGGTCCCGGCGGCCCCAACGGCCCGAGTGGTGCCGGAGGCCCGAACGGACTTGGCGGGCTGAACGGCCCCACTAGTCCCAACAGCCAGATCGGACTCGGCCCGGTGAGTCCCGGCCCGCTCGGCCCTGGCCCGGTCGGTCCTGGCGGCCCCGGTTCGTTTTCCGGCGGCGCCGGCCCGATCCCCGGCGGTCCAGGTCCGATCCCGGGCGGTGGTCCGGGTCCGCTTCCGAGCGGTGGCCCCATTCCGGGCGGTGGTCCGGTTCCGGGGGGCGGCCCGGGCAGCCCGGTCGGACTCGGTCCCAACTCCAGCGGCCCGGTCCCGCGCCCGTCCGACTTCGGTGGACGCCGAGAGGACTCGGATGCGCCGTTCCGTCGTCCGGACGGGTTCGGAGGGAGCGAGTGGGACATCCCGCCGCCCCCGCCGCCCGCCGAGTGGGACCGCGGTGAGCGTGGGGACCGCCGTCGCGGCTTCGATGACCGGCGCCCCGGCCCCGGCGGCCCCGGCCCGAACGGTGGCCCCAGCCCGCTGGGCCCCGGTTCGGGCGGCCCCAGCTCGGGCGGCCCCGGACTGATGCCTGGTGGTCCCGGTCCGGTCCCGGGCGGTGGCCCGGGCTCGCTTCCGAGCGATGGCCCGATTCCGGGCGGTGGTCCGGGTCCGGTTCCTGGCGGTCCGGGTCCGGTTCCGAGCGGCTTCGGTCCGGTTCCGGGTGGGCCGGGCTCGATTCCAGGCGGTCCGGTTCCGGGCGGTCCGACGTCCGGCGGTCCGATGCCGGGTGGCGCCGGCCCGTACGGCGAACCGTACGGGCAGCCCTCCGGCCCGCCGCCGCTCGCCGGGGGCTGGCCGGGCACGCCCGAATGGCCCATGGAACCCGGCGACCTGCGGGACGCCCGCGACGCGCGTGACTTCCGGGACCCCCGTGACCGCGACCCGCGCGACCCGCGTGGTGACTGGGACGCACGCGACCCCTACGACGGCCGCGATCCGTACGACCCTCGCGACCCGTACGACCCCCGCGACGCTCGGGACCCGCGTGACCCTCGGGACCCGCGGGATGCTCGCGACCCCCGCGACGTTCGGGACCCGCGCGACGCTCGCGACCCCCGCGACGTTCGGGACCCCCGTGACGGGCGCGACCCGCGTGCTGCACGGGACCCGCGGGCCGCTCGTGACCCGTACGATCCGCGCGATCCGTATGACGGGCGCGACGAGGACGACCAGCCGACCGTGCTCCGCTCGGGACCGACCCTGGTTTGGGACGCCCGTGCGCACGGCGACGTGATGCACGAGAACGGCAACGGCGGCCGCTGATGCCACATGAAAGGCGCTCGCCCCATCGAGGGCGGGCGCCTTTCGTCGTCGCTCCGGCCGCTGCGCTGCGGTAGAGGATCGGCCCCGCGGTGGCGGCCCCCCGGCTGTTCGGCGTTGCGTGGGGGACGGTGTTGCGGATTTATCCTCTCGGGTGGGCCCCGGAATGCCGCCGCTACGAACGCGGATTGGTCCGGCCCGGCCTCAAGGCCACCCGACCGGACGTCAGCCCCGAGCGCGGCGTCGACCGTGTGGAGGCGCTGCACATTCTGTGCCCCTCTGACGGCACAAACTGTGCAGCGCTTCAACAGCCCACTCCGGGAACTAGACACAGCGACAGTAAACGACCCGCAGGATCGCGGAAATCGGACAATCCCCCAGCCGCATTCCCGTCCAGCGGACCCCTCGTCCACCAGGTGGGCAGCCCGCTCCGCACCCGGCACCGCGAGTGACCCCGCCGAGCAAGGACTTGACCAGCCGCCGAATCCTCTCGCTACGCGGCCTTGAGCCGGGGCTGAACCCGATCCGCGTTTCATCCCGGGAGCGGACCGAAGCGGGCGCGATTAGGGCGGCTATAGCCAGCGTAAACGCGCCCGCTTCGCCTGTCCGCCGCCGTGGATTCCGACGCTCGGGGACTAAGCGGGCACGGGTGGCGCGAGAATCGGGCTAGCGCTCCCGACAGGTGGGACGTGCCCGGATGCCGAGACTCAAGCCAGCGTCCGCCCGGCGCCCCGCACCCGGCGCCCCGCACCCGGCGCCCCGCACCCGGCGCCCCGCACCCGGCGCCCCGCACCCGGCGCCCGGCGCCCCGCGCCCAGCCGTGCCCTGCTCAGGGCAGCAGGCGGTCGCGGAACAACTGCAGCACCTGGTCCAGGGCCACCCGCGTCGGATGGCCCGGTTCGTCCACGAGGTCCTCGGTGAGCACCGAGTGCGCCATCCCACCCGGCTGCGACCCGTTGGGCACCGACGAGGACGGGATCTCCACCCCGACGAAACCGTCGCCGAGTTCCCGCCGCAGCCGGGCGAACCGCTCCGCGGGCACGAACTTGTCGTCGGTGAAGCGCAGCCCCAACACGCAGAGCCCCTCGTCCGCGCAGCGCTCCTTTACCCGAGCCAGCGACGCGGTGTCGAGGCCGACGTCGGACTTTCGGGCGGCACCGACCGGGAACGGCAGCGACGGCTGGGCGAGCACCGGCGCGAGCATCCGGCGATCCACGGCCATCGCCAGCGCGAACCCGCCGGTGAAACACATCCCGACCGCGCCGACGCCCGGCCCGCCGCATTCCTCGTGCGCCTCTTTCGCCAGCGCGCGCAACCATACGGTCACCGGCGACGCCTTGCCGCGGGCCAACATCGTGAACTCGCGGGAGACGCAGACGTTCCGCATCGCCGTGCGTAGCGCCTTGCCGTCGATGTCGCGGCCGGGGATCCCGAACAGCGACGGCAGGAACACCGTGCAGCCGAGATCGGCCACCCGCCGTGCGAACGACAGCACCTTCGGCGTGATGCCGGGGATCTCGGAAATCACGATGACCGCGGGTCCGGTGCCTGCTCGGTAGACCGGGTGGGTCTTGCCATGATGACTGAAGTCGAACTGGGTGAAGCCTTCGAGCATCGGCGCCATGGAGCGAAGCCTAGGCCACGGGCTACGAGCCCAAGCTCCGTTGCGGACCACCCCGACACTCGCGAGAGCGACGCCCGGGAAACGCGGTCTAAGGAGCCTCGGCAGGCACGGCGGGCGGATCCGCGTCGACGGTGGCGCGCGGGGCGTCGTCCCGATGTGCGTAGTTGCGGGCGAGGACCAGGTACCCGACGAGGAACATCCCCGCGAACAGGTACCACTGAACGGCGTAGGCCAAGTGTGGGCCCTCGTCGAGGTCGTCCGGCGCAGGCAGGGCGCTGAGCGAAGTATCAGCCGGCGTCGACGAGATCAGCTCGACGAACGCGTCGTAGGCAGGCTCACCGTCGGCCTGCAACGCTTCCGGCGTGATTCGGGTGATCAGGTTGTGGCCGCTGACCTGCACGGACCCGATCGAGCCGCTCTCCGGTTCGCGTACCCGCCCCACCACGGTGACGGTGCCACCAGGCGCCGCCCCGTACGTGGGAATCGACGTGGCGCCACCGGAACCGGCCGCCACCCAACCGCGGACGACCCAGAGCACCGGGCCGTCGGTGGTGCGCAGCGGCGCGAGCACGTAGTACCCGAGCTTGTTGTCCTGTGTCCGGTTGCGCACCAGCACTTCGCGCGCGACGTCGTACTGCCCGGTGGCCCGGACCCGGGTGTACTCGGGCTCGTCGTTCAGCGAGGACGCGGGCACCGGCGACGCGTCGCGGGCCGTGGTGATCGCATCGTTGATCGCGCGCTTCTGGTCGAGCCGATCGAGTTGCCAGTGCGCCAGCCGTACGCAGACCACCGCGGCCACGACGCACAGCAGGAACGACGCAACCCACTTCGGGCTCAGCAGGAAGCGGTACACGACCCGACGCTACTCCGGCTCAAACGTAGGTCTCTACCCAGCGTAGAAGTTCTTCGAGATACCGCTCCCGGACCGGCGGAGCGGACAGCGCCAGGTCGTGCACACCGTTCTCGATCCGGACCAGCGTCACCTGCCGACCCAGCCGGTGCGCACGGCTGGCGATGTGCTCGACGTCGAGCACGGCATCGGTACGCAGCACCGACTCGTCCCAGCGCGACGACCGGAACGTCGCCGTGGAGCAGGCCACCAGGATCGGGACCTCGATCGCCAGACCGGCCTCGATCCGGCGGTGGCCGTTCCGGATCGCCCGCAGCCACCCGGCGTGGATCTGCACCCCGGACATCGGCTTCCAGGCCAGGTCGTAGTCCCATTCGCCGGCGTGGTCGCGGTGCAGGCTGCGCCCGTAGAAGTTCGACGACGGGGCCGGCAGCACCTGGTACGGCCGGAACGTGCCCATCGGAGCCCCGAAGAAGTCGATCGCCCCACGCACCAACCGCGGCTGGTTCATGTCGAAGAACGGGCTGTTCAGCGCGAGCCCGTCAACCAGCCGTTCGGTGCGGTGCCGATGCACCCAGAGCGGCGTGACCAGCCCGCCGGTGGAGTGGGCATGGACCAGCACGGTCTCGTGCGAGTCCTGCTCCCGGATGATCCGGACAGCGGCGTCCAGATCGGCGAAGTACTCGGTCAAGCTGCGGCAGAAGTACGGCGTCTGGTGCGGGCGCAGGCTGCGCCCGTACTTGCGCAGGTCGATCGCGTAGAAGTCGAATCCGGACTCGACCAGCCGGTCGGCCAGGTGGGTCTGGAAGAAGTAGTCGACAAAACCGTGGACGTGGAGCACCGCCCGCCCGGTCGGCCGGTCCGCACGGCGGCGGACCAGCGTGGCGACGACCTCACCCTGGTCATCGCTACCGAGCGGGATCGTGTACTGCTCGTACGGGGCGCCGAGGACGTCGGTGGTCCAGGTGTGCGCCTCGGTGGAGATCGCCATGCGCAGAGGCTAATACCGCTCACTCCGCGGTGTCGGCGGCACCCACCGATGCCCTGCGCAGCGCACCCGCGAGCAGCAGCAGAAGAACACCCTTCTCCAGGCCCGCCGAGTAGTTTCCGTGGTCCTCCAGCCCGGCGATCGGGGAGAGCAACAGGCCGGTCAGGATCGAACCGGGCTCCAGCAGCGCGAGCAGCACCCCGGCCCAGGTCGGAAACACGCCCGCGCGGACCGTGCCCCAGCCGAACGCGATCATCGCAACCAGCCAGATCATCACGCCCAGCGGGAACCCGAGGACCTGGAGCGCGGGTATGTCGAGCGGCCACGCTGCGGTGCCGACCAGCGTGAGCAGCATCGCGACCATCACGGCCCAGTAGCCCACCGGCTCGATCCAGGTGCGGCGCCCGGCCGGCGGACGCTGGGCGAGGTGCAACTGGGTGACCGCGAACGCGGTGAGCACCCAGGGCAGCAGGACGAACACGTCCCGGGACGTCTCGGCGCCACCACGGGCGACCGAGTCGATACCGAGCGCGATCCAGCAGATCGCCGCTGCGGTCGCGGCGGCGGCGCCGGACCGGACGCGAGGTGCTTCGAGAACGACGGACATGGGGTTCCTCCGGAGAGAGTGGTCGGTGTCCGCACCAGCCTCGGTTCGCGTCCGTCCCGAGCGCCTGAGCCGGCGACCCCGTTCGCGCGGGGCCGCGGTGTCCTGCCCGAACGGGACTTGGTGTCCCATGACACGCGCGGCCGGATCGGCGACGATGAGCGCCGTGGCTGTGCTCGCCGAGGTGCCGAGAGCCGGGCGGCTCCCGCTCGTCGTCGGCGGCTGCGCGGCGGCGCTGGGGACACCGCTGGTCATCGGCGTGGCCCTGCACCTGCGGAACGCCGACGCGACCGCCGCACCCGGGGTGACCGTCTGGTGGCTGATGCTGGCCGCGATCGGGATCGGCTACGGCACCGCCGGTGCCTGGCTGGTCGCGGCGCGGCCACGCCTGCCGATCGGGCCGTTACTACTCGGCATCGGGCTGGTCGGGGCCTGGGTGCTGGCCGCGCTGGAGTACGGCGTCTGGGCACTCGACCGGCCGGGCGGCCCGGGGATCGCGCCGGTGCTGCTCTGGTGGGCCAACTGGACCTGGGTCGCGGCGCTCCTCGGAATCGCCGCGGTGCTGCCGGTGCTGGCGCCGGACGGACGGCTCGCGTCCCGCCGGTGGTGGCCGGTACTCGCGCTGGCGCTCGCGGCGGTCGTCACGCACAGCGTCCACTGGGCGGTTTATCCGTATGCGCAGGGCGCGCCGGGGCTGGCCGCGGCCGGCCTGGAGAACCCGATCGGGTTGGCGGCCGCGGCGCGGCCGGAGGTCGCGTGGCCGCTGAACGTGTTCTCGATGGTCGCGGTCGCAGCGTCGCTGATCAGCCTGGTGCACCGGTGGTGGACGGCGCGCGGTCCGGTCCGCGACCGGCTCAGCTGGATCCTGCTCGGCCTCGCGGCCAGCGTGGCGCTGTTCGGGCTGGGGTTCGCGGCTGGGCCCGCGGTCACGGCACTGGCGATGGTCCCGTTGTCGGTCGGGTTCGCGGTCGCAGCACTGCGCCACGGCCTTTGGGACGTTGATGCGCTGGTCGCGCGCTCGTTGCTGTGGGGCGCGCTCCTGGCAGTGCTGGCCGGCGTCTACGTGCTCTGTGTCGGCCTGCTGGGGACGCTGTTCGGCGGGGCAGCGGGTGCGCCGCTGGTCGCGACCGTCGTCGTCGCACTGTTGCTGGCACCGGCCCACCGGCGGGTACGGGCGCTGGTCAACCGGCTGGTCTACGGCGAACCGGACGACCCGTACGCGGTGCTCGCCCGGCTGGGCGAGCGGCTGGAGGCGGTCCAGGACGCGGGGACGCTCTTGGAGGACGTGGCGGCGACGGCCGCGGCGGCGCTCCGGCTGCCGTACGTGGCGATCGTCCTGCCGGACGGCAGCACGGTGGCGAGCGGTGTTCGTTCGGATCCGGTCGAGACGATCCCGCTCGCCTACGCCGGGGTGGACGTCGGGCAGCTGGTCGTGCCGCGCGGGGCAGGTACCACCCGCCGACGCCGTCGTGCGCTCGACGACCTCGCCCGCCGCACCGGGATCGCGGTGCACGCCGTCCAGCTCACCCGCGAGGTGCACCGCTCCCGGGAACTGCTGGTCAGCGCCCGGGAGGAGGAGCGGAAACGGCTCTACCGGGACCTCCACGACGGGCTCGGACCGGCGCTGGCCGCGCTCGCGCTGCAGATCGAGACCGCGCGGGAACTGCTTCCCCCGGACGCCGACCGGGCGGGCGCGCTGCTCGATCGGGCGCTGCCGCGGCTGCAGGAGACCGTGCAGGACGTCCGCGGTGTGGTGCACGGGCTCCGGCCACCCGCCCTGGACGACCTGGGGCTGGACGGGGCGCTGACCGAGCTCGGCAGCCGCTTCGCGCCGCGGTTCCCGGTCGACGTCGTGGTCGAGACCGGGGCGGCGTTGCCGGCCGCGGTGGAGGTGGCGGCGTACCGGATCGTCGCGGAGGCGCTGACCAACGCCGCGCGGCACGCGGAACCGCGCGCGGTGCGCGTGTCGGTGACCCGCTCGGACACCGGCGACCGGGTGCGGGTGGTGGTCACCGACAACGGCCGCGGCCTCACCGCGCCCGCCACGCCCGCCGGCCCCGCGGCGCCCGCCGGCCCCGCGGCGCCCGCCGGCCCCGCGGCGCCCGCCGGCCACGCCGCGATCGGCGGCCCCGCCGGTTCCGCGGCGCAGGCTGGGCCGGGTGGCCTCGGCGCGCTGGCTGCGCCCGCCGGTCTCGGCGGCACCGGGGTCGGGCTGACTTCGATGCGGCATCGTGCGGAGGAGCTCGGCGGTACGTTCACGCTCGGACCCGGCGACGACGGGCAGGGCACGCGGGTGGAGGCGGAGTTGCCGGTGACCGTGCGATGACGATCCGTGTGATGATCGTCGACGACCACCCGCTCTACCGGGAAGGCCTGGTCACCGCACTGGCCGCGATGCCGGACGTCGAGGTGGTGGCCGAGTGCGCGGACGGCGCCGCCGCCGTGGCCGCGGTCGACGACGCCGCGCCGGACGTCGTCCTGATGGACCTGCAGATGCCCGGGCTCACCGGGATGGAGGCCACCAGGCAGGTCGTCGACCGGCGGCCCGGTACCGCGGTGCTCGTGCTCACGATGCTCGAGGGCGACGACGCGGTGTTCGCCGCGATGCGCGCCGGCGCCCGCGGTTACCTGCTGAAAGGGGCGGGACGGGCGGAGATCGCGCGGGCGATCGAGGCGGTGGCGGGCGGCGAGGTGGTGTTCAGCGCCGGGGTCGCGAGCCGGGTGCTGGCCTGGTTCACCTCCGGTGGGACCCAGGCGCTGCCGTTCCCCGAGCTGACGACCAGGGAGCGGGAGATCCTCGACCTGGTCGCCCGCGGCCTGACCAACAGCGCGATCGCCGGGCGTCTGTTCCTGTCGCCGAAGACCGTGCGCAACCACGTGTCGAACGTCTTCACGAAGCTCCAGGTGGCCGACCGCGCCGAGGCCGTGGCGCGCGCCCGCGACGCGGGTCTGGGCCGCTCCCTGCCCGGCTAGCGCCGAGCACCGGCCCGGGCGGCCCGGGCAACGGCTCGGGCAGCCGTGCCCGTGGCCCAGGCACCGGCTCGGGCAGCCGTGCCGGGGGCCCGGGCAACGGCCCGTGTATTCGGGCCTCGCGCCCTCGAACCCGGGACGCCGGGCGCGGCACCGTGATCTCCGGTCGGCCCCGGCGTTTCGGGGCTCGCCCACAGGGCCGGAGACATGAGGAGCAGGGACAGCAGCATGACTACGTACACCACCCCCGGCGCGGCAGTGCCGCCGCGTCAGCAGCGCAGGGACGTCGGGAACAGCCGGGCGTGGGCCGCCACCGGCCTCGCCGCAGGCGTCACCGGCTTCGCGTCGATCGTGGCCAGCCTCCAGATCGACGCCGCGTATCTGCCGGAGACGATCGGCAAGCCGAAGGAGGTCGTCAAGGCGCTGGCCGACCAGACGACCTGGATCCTGATCAACCACACGTTCACGATCGTCACCGCGCTGCTCCTGCTGGTGTTCGCCGCCGGGCTGAAGCGTCGGCTGGAGGCGCAGGCGCCGGTCGGCAGCCTGCTCCCCGCGGTGGCGTCGTCCGGGCTCGGTCTCGTCTCCGTCGCCGGCCTGCTCGGCAGCGGCCTGACCACCGAGTTCGTGTTCGGCATCCACGCGCCGGAGGGCGAGCTCGTCCCGGAGAGCGCCGACTTCTACGCGCACTGGGTCGCCACGATCTCCTGGCTCTGGGTCGGCGCGGGCGTGGCAGGCGTCGCGATCGCCGCGGCGGCGCTGCGACACTCTGCCGCGCCGCGCTGGATCGGCTGGGTGGGCGCGATCCTGGGCGGGCTCACGCTGGTCCTGGGTGTCTCGCCGGTGCAGTACATGGCCGGGTTCACCGGGCCGATCTGGCTGCTGGTCACCGCGCTCGGCTTCGTGCTCGCCGACCGCCCCCGCGCCTGACCCGCCCGGGAGCGGCCCGCGCGGGGCGGCCGCGCGCCGCGGCCCGCGCGGCCCGGGCCCGTCGGGAGCGGACTGGCGAACGGTCCGATTCCTGACTTCGCTAACGGCTAGCCGACCGTACAGTCGGCGAGCACATGAACCGATCGACGATCTCCCCCGAGAGCGCCCTCACCAGCCACAACGGCGGTGCGGGCGCTCTCGGCGCGCCCGACGGACTACCCCGCACGGCGGCCACGATCGCGATCGTCTCCTGGCTGCTGGCCGGCGTGTCGACCGTGCTGCTGATCGTGGCCCGCCCGCCGGTCACCGACAACCTCTGGTACTTCCTCGTCGACGTCACGGTCGCCGTGGTGTACGGCCTCGTCGCCGGGCTCACGCTGTCGCGGCGTCGGCATCCGGTGCCGTGGCTGGTCGCGCTGATGTCCGTCGGTTGCGGCCTCGCCGCGTTCGGGTTCGCCTGCGAGTCCCTCGACGCACGGCGGCCGGTGCCCGGCATGGTGGTGATCGAGTGGCTGCAGACGCTCGGCTGGGTGCCCGGCACGCTGGCGATCTTCCTGATCGTGCCGTGGCTGATCCGCGATCACCGGCTCGGATGGCCGGCCAGGGCCGGTGTTGTCGCCGGGATCCTCGCAGCGACCGCGTTCATCGTCGCGCAGGTGTCCGCGGCGCTCACGCCGTTCCTCGTCTCCGCGGGCGCGGTCGTGCTCGTCGGCCTGGTGACCGCCGCCGAGGTCACCTGGCGCTGGCGGCGCGGGCCGGTCGACGAGCGGATCGGGCTCGGCTGGCTGGCGGTCGGCGTCGCGGTGATGGCGCTGTCGTTCGTCCCGATGATCGCGTCGGTGATCTACCCGCTGCCGATCTGGGTGACGCCGGTCCTGCACCTGATCGCGCAGGCCGTGTTCCCGGCGGCGATCCTCGTCTCGGTACTGCGCCAGCGGATGTGGGGCCTGGATCTGGCGATCAGCCGGACCGTGCTCGGTGGCCTGCTCACCGTCGGTCTGGTCGTGCTCTACACCGCGGTGACCGCGGTGCTCACCCGGTTCCTCCCCGGCGACGGCCTGGCCCAGGTGGTGGCGGCAGCGGTGGTCGCGGTCGCGGTGCAGCCCTCGCGGCTCCGGTTGCAGCGTCACGTCCGCCGGTTGGTCTACGGTGACGCCGCAGAGCCGGAGCGAGCCGTCCGTCGCCTCGGGCGCCACCTCGGCGGGGCCCAGAGCGCCGAGGAACTACTGAACGGCCTGGTCGAGAGCGTCGGCCACGCGTTGCGTCTGGAGTCGGTGACGCTCGACGTCGAAGGCGTGCGCGCGGCGGCCTGGGGCACCGCGACGTCGCTTCCGCTGGTGGTGCCGTTGGAGCACCGCGGCGACGAGGTCGGTCTGCTCAGCGTGACCGCACCGCCGGGGGAGGCCCTGGACACCCGCGCGCTGCGCGCGCTCGACGAACTGGTGTCGGTGGTCTCGGCCGGCGTCGTGCTCGCCCGCGCCTCCCAAGACTTGGCGGACGCCCGGCAGCGGCTGACGTCGGTCCGGCTGGAGGAGCGGCGGGTCATCCGGCGTGAGCTGCACGACGGGCTCGGGCCGTCGCTGGCGGGCATCCGGCTCGGTCTGCAGGGCGCCCGCAACCTGATCGGCCGCGATCCGCAGGCGGCCGGGACGCTGCTCGCCGCGCTCCAGGACGAGCTGGACGGCCGCGTGAACGACGTCCGGACGCTGTCGCGCAACCTGCTCCCGCCGATCCTCGACGAGCTCGGGCTCGCGCCGGCCCTCGCCGAGCTGGCGGCCCGGCACGCCCAGGGCAGCCTCGACGTGCGGGTGCGGTGCGAGGGCGCCGAGGGGCTGTCCCCGCAGCTGGCGACCGCGGTCTACGGCATCGTGGTGGAGGCCGTGATGAACGTGGCGCGGCACGCCGAGGCGTCCCGCTGCGACGTCGAGGTGACGATCGACGCGCAGTCCGTCCGGCTCGTCGTCGAAGACGACGGAACGGGTTTCCGGGCGGACGCGGTCGCCGGCGTCGGGACCCGCTCGATGCGGGAGCGCGCCGAGGAGCAGGGCGGTGCGTTCGAGATCGGTCCGGCCGCGAACGACGGGACGCGGGTGGCCGCGGTGCTTCCGCTGTGATCCGGGTCGCGGTCGTCGACGACCATCCGGTGTTCCGCCTCGGGATGGTGGCGCTGCTCGCCAGCCTCGACGCGGTGGACGTGGTGGCGCAGGCGGCCTCCCGGGAGGAAGCGTTGGCGACGATCGGGCCGGACGTCGACGTCGTGATCATGGACCTCCACCTCGGCGACGACTCCGGCACCGAGACGACCAGGGAACTCGTGCGACGGATGCCGGACGTGCGGGTCCTGGTCGTGACGATGCTCGAGGACGACGAGTCGGTGGTCGCGTCGGTCCGCGCCGGGGCTCGGGGTTACCTGCTGAAGGGCGCGACGCCGGCGGAGGTCGAGCGGGCGGTGCGTGCGGTGGCGAACGGCGAGGTGATCCTCGGACCGCAGGTGGCCGCGCGGGCGATGACGTACCTGTCCGGCGCGCGCACGGCCGGGCCGCTGCCGTTCCCGGAGCTCACCGACCGCGAGCGGGAAGTCCTGGACCTGGTCGCCCGCGGCTACGACAACACGACGATCTCGCGCCGGTTGGTGTTGAGCCCGAAGACCGTGCGGAACCACGTGGCCAACGTGCTGACGAAGCTCGGCGTCCCGAACCGCTCGGAGGCGCTGTTGCTGGCCAGGGATCGCGGGCTGGGCGCGGCGACCTGAGGTGTTACTCCTCTGAGCTGGGGTAACCCGGAGTAACGGGTTCCCGGCGCTGGGGGTGCCAGATGTTCTTCACCGACCGGACGGAAGCAGGACGGGCGTTGGCCGCTGCGGTGGCCGAGCACCTGACTGCGCACGGCGGTGCGCACCACGTGCCGCTGGTGCTCGGGCTGCCGCGCGGCGGTGTCCCGATCGCGCGGACGGTGGCCGCTGCGGTCCACGGTGAGCTGGACGTCGTCGTCGCGCGGAAGATCGGGGTGCCGTGGCATCGGGAGCTCGGCGTCGGCGCGGTCACCGTCGACGGCCCGGCGCTGTTCGACCAGGCCCTGCTCGGGCAGGTCGGCCTGCGGCTGGAGGACCTGGACGCGGACGTGGAGCGCGAACGGGCCGAGGCGCGCCGCCGCACCGAGCGGTACCGGGGCGGACGGCCGGCGCCGGTGATCGCGGGGCGGACCGTCGTGGTGGTCGACGACGGGCTCGCGACCGGAGCCACCGCACGCGCGGCGCTGCGGCGGGTCCGCGCCGAGAACCCCGCGCACCTCGTTTTCGCGGCCCCCGTGTGCGCGCCCCAGGCGGTGGCGATGCTCGGCACCGAGGCCGACGCCGTGGTCTGCGTCAGCGCGCCGCCGGAGTTCCGCGCGGTCGGGTTCCACTACCGCGACTTCCCGCAGCTCACCGACGAGCAGGTGGAGCAGGAGCTGCACGCCGCCCGCCAAGACAGCGCCGCACTCCGCCTCTGAGGGAGCACGACAACAGAGGGTGGTCCCGGCATCCGTCCGGACCACCATCTGTGGTCGTGGGTGACGCGCGTCTCGCGGGGTGGGCGCCCTTTGACGGCGGGGCGGACCGTGAGTCAGAGTTACCCGCGAGCGGAGGGCAGGAAGACCGGTGAGAATCCGGCGCGGTCCCGCCACTGTTACCGGGGAGCCGACCTCACCCAACGGTCACGGCCGGACACGGCTGGAAGGCCGAGGACACGCGTCGATCCGGGAGCCAGGACACTGTGTCCGCTCCCTGCGAGCCTGCTCGCAGGACACCCACACGCGGGCGTGGACACCCGCGGGAAGGACCCTGGCATGCCCTCGTGCGTGACCGGCGGGTGACACCGCCGTACCCGTTCTCCGCAGTCGTCGGACTCGACGACCTGCGCCTGGCGTTGACGCTCAACGCCATCTCGCCCGCCATCGGCGGCGTCCTGGCCCGGGGTGAGAAGGGCACCGCAAAATCGACCGTGGTGCGTGCGCTGCACGCGCTGCTGCCCCCGATCACCGTCGTCGCCGGGTGCCGATTCGCCTGCGACCCGGCCGCCCCCGACCCGCAGTGCCCGGATGGTCCGCACGGCGACGTGCTCCCCGAAGCCCGGGCGGCGCGGCTCGTGGAGCTGCCCGTCGGCGCCACCGAGGACCGTCTCGTTGGCGCCCTCGACCTGGAGCGCGCGCTCACCGAGGGCGTCCGCGCCTACCAGCCGGGTCTGCTCGCGGCCGCGCACCGTGGCGTCCTGTACGTGGACGAGGTGAACCTGCTCGCCGACCACCTCGTCGACACGCTCCTCGACGCGGCGGGCATGGGCCGCGCCTACGTCGAGCGTGACGGCGTCTCGGTGCGGCACGCGGCGCGGTTCCTGCTGGTCGGCACGATGAACCCGGAAGAGGGTGAGCTGCGGCCGCAGCTGCTCGACCGGTTCGGGCTGACCGTCGAGGTGACCGCGAGCCGGAATCCCGCCGAGCGGGCCGATGTGGTCCGGCGGCGGCTGGCCTACGAGGCCGACCCGGAGGGGTTCGCGGCCCGCTGGGCCGCGGAGGACGCCTCGCTGGCGGCCCGGATCGTCGAGGCCCGCACCCGATTGGCGGACGTCGTCCTGAGCGACGCCGCCCTGCGGCGGATCACCGCGGTGTGCGCCGCTTTTGACGTGGATGGGCTCCGGGCGGACCTGGTCACCGCGCGGACCGCGGTCGCGCTGGCGGCGTGGCACGGGCGGGATCACGTCACCGACGACGACATCCGGCGCGCCGCCGAGCTCGCGCTGCCGCACCGCCGCCGCCGGAACCCGTTCGACGCGCCCGGGCTCGATCAGGACAAGCTCGACCAGGCGCTGCGGGACGCCGCCGAGAACGATCCCGACGAGGACCCCGACGGCCCCGATGGCGGCGGTCCCGGCGACGGCGGCCCGGATGGCCCTGACGACGGTGGCCCTGACGACGGTGGCCCCGGCGGAGCCGACGGCCCGGACGGTGGCACCGAGCGGAACGACCCGACCGCGGACGCACCGGGAACCCCGTCGGGTACACCGCCGGGCACTCCGGACGGCGGCGGGCCCGACGTACCGGCCGGGCCGGTTCCGGCCGGCCGGCCGTCGGCCGATGGTGCGGCTGACGCACCGCGGCTACCCGGGCCGTCCCCGGTCGAGCAGGCGGCGGTCCGGGCGGCGTCCCCCTACCGCACGAAGCTGCTCACGGTGCCCGGCGTCGGCCGGAATCAGTCCGACGCCACCGGCCGGCGCTCGCCCGCCGAGTCCCGCCGTGGCCGGGTGGTGCGCGCCACCCGTACGGACGGCCCGGTGACCGACGTCCACCTGACTGCGACGTTGCTGGCCGCAGCGCCGCACCAGCGGTCGCGCGGACGCACCGCGGGCCTGATCCTGGAGAAGACCGACCTACGTGCCGCGGTCCGCCGCGGCCGGGAGTCGAACACGATCCTGTTCTGCGTCGACGCCTCCGGATCGATGGCGGCGCGGCAGCGGATGGCCGCGGTCAAGGGCGCGGTGCTCTCCCTGCTGCTCGACGCGTACCAGCGCCGCGACACCGTCGGGCTGGTGACGTTCCGCCGGGACACCGCGACGCTCGCGCTGCCGCCCACCGGCAGCATCGAGGTCGCCGCCCGCCGCCTGGACGAGCTGCCCACCGGTGGGCGGACGCCGCTCGCCGCGGGGCTGGCCAAGTCCGCCGAGGTCATCCGGCTGGAGCGCCGACGCAACCCGCACCGGCGTCCGCTGCTGGTCGTGGTCACCGACGGCCGGGCCACCCACGGCAAGAACGCCAGGGACGAGGCGCGTCGGGCCGCCGCGTACCTCGCCGCCGACCGCATCGCCTCGGTCGTCGTCGACTGCGAGGCCGGACCGATCCGTCTCGGCCTCGCCCAGGAACTCGCCGTCCATCTCGGCGCCACCGCACTCCGCCTCGGCGACCTCTCCGCCGACGGACTGGCCACGATTGCGAGGGCTGCATAAATGCCCCAGGGCAAACCCACGACGATCCCGAACGACGGCCTCACCACCCGGCAGCGCCGCCGCCGTCCGATCCTCGCCGTCCACACCGGTCCCGGAAAGGGCAAGTCCACGGCCGCGTTCGGGCTCGCGCTGCGTGGCTGGAACGCCGGCTGGCCGATCGGCGTCTTCCAGTTCGTGAAGAGCGCGAAGTGGCGGGTGGGCGAGGAGGACGCGCTCACCGCGCTCGGCGAGTACCACGCGCAGACCGGCAAGGGCGCGCCGGTGACCTGGCACAAGATGGGCGAAGGCTGGTCCTGGATCCAGCGCGCGGGCACCGAAGCGGACCACGCGCGGGACGCCGCCGAGGGCTGGGAACAGATCAAGCGGGACTTCGCCGCCGAAAGCTATGGGCTGTATGTCCTGGATGAGTTCACCTATCCGATGAAGTGGGGTTGGGTCGACGTCGATGATGTGGTGGAGACGCTGGGGAACCGCCCTGGCAGCCAACACGTCGTGATCACCGGCCGTGACGCCCATCCGTCCCTCCTCGAGGCTGCTGACCTGGTCACCGAGATGACCAAGGTCAAGCACCCGATGGACGCCGGGCAGAAAGGCCAGAAGGGAATCGAGTGGTGACCGTCGTCCCCCGCCTCGTCATCGGCGCCCCCGCGTCCGGCCACGGCAAGACCACCGTGACGACCGGTCTGCTCGCCGCCTACGCCGCGCGTGGGCTGCGGGTCAGCCCGCACAAGGTCGGTCCGGACTACATCGACCCGGGGTATCACGCGCTCGCCTCCGGGCGGCCGGGACGCAACCTCGACCCGTATCTGGTCGGGCCGCACCTGGTCGGTCCGCTGTTCGCGCACGGTGCGGCCGGTGCCGACCTGGCGATCGTCGAGGGCGTGATGGGCCTCTACGACGGCGCGGTCGGCCACGGCGACCTGGGCTCGACCGCGCAGGTCGCGGCCGCGTTGCGCGCGCCGGTCGTCCTCGTCGTGGACGCGGCCGCACAGGGCCGGTCGGTGGCCGCGCTGGTGCACGGGTTCCGCACCTACGAGCCGACGGTGTGGCTGGGTGGCGTGATCCTCAACCGGGTCGGTTCCGATCGGCACGAGCAGATCCTCCGCGAGGCCTGCGAGGAGATCGGCACGCCGGTGTTCGGTGCGCTACGGCGGCGGGACGCGATCCGGACGCCGTCGCGGCACCTGGGTCTGGTTCCGGTTGCCGAGCGCAGCCCGGAGGCGACTGAGGCCGTCGAGGCGATGGGCCGGGTCATCGCCGAGGGTGTCGACCTGGACCGGCTGCTCTGGCTCGCCCGGTCGGCGCCGCCGGTGTCGGCCGAGCCGTGGTCACCGTCCGACGCGGTCGGTGGTGCGGTGTCGGAGCGGCCGGTGATCGCGGTCGCGTCCGGGGCGGCGTTCACGTTCGGGTACGCCGAGACCGTCGAGCTGCTCGAGGCGTCCGGCGCGACCGTCGCGCGGTTCGACCCGCTGCACGACGAGTCCCTGCCCGACGGGACGGCCGGCCTGGTCGTCGGCGGTGGGTTCCCCGAGGTGCACGCGGAGGCGCTGTCCGCCAACGAGCCGCTGAAGAAGGCGGTCCGGGAGCTGGCGGCGTCCGGCGCGCCGATCGCCGCCGAGTGCGCCGGTCTGCTCTGGCTGACGAAGTCGCTGGACGGCAAGCCGATGTGTGGCGTGCTGGACGCCGAGGCCGGGATGACCCCGAACCTCACGCTCGGCTACCGCAGCGCGGTGGCGATCTCCGACTCGCAGCTGCTGCCCGAGGGCACCCGCGTGCACGGGCACGTGTTCCACCGCACCCAGGTCGAACCGCGCGCGGGCGCCCGTCCGGCGTGGCAGTGGAAGGGCCGTCCGCCGGAGGGGTTCGTCCAGGGCGGCGTCCACGCCTCCTACCTGCACCTGCACTGGGCGGCGCACCCGGGCATCGCCCGGCGCCTGGTGGACGCGGCTGCCCGGGTGCAGGCCCGGACGGCTCCGGCCGGTGGATCCGCGGCCCTCGCGGCCGACAACGCGCACACCGCGGTGGACAGCCCGGAGCCCGAAACCCCGACCGCGGTGGTGCGGCCGGGGGACGCGGTGCCGGAGTCGGATACGCCGACTGCGGTGGTGCGGCCGGGGAATGCGGTGGCCGAGTCCGAGACACCGACCGCGGTGGTCGTCGGCGATGCCGTGGAGCGCGCGGACGCGGATGCTGCCGCGGCGCAGGCGCGGGCCGAGGCCGACGCCGCCGCGGCGAAGGCACGCGCGGAGGCCGACGCTGCCGCCGAGCGCGCACGCGCTGAGTCGGCCGCGCCCGACGGTGTGTCCACCGCGGAGCCGGCCGCCGACTCGGATGAAAACGACGAAAAGGAAAGTTCGCCCCGCGTGTCGCGGACCGACGATCCGGCCTCTCCGGCGGATCGCGACGGATCATGAGCTTTCATCGGCGGGTGGTCGCGCCGGGCTGGGTGGTCCGGCCCGACCGCCGGCAGAGGAGCGTCGTATGAAGCTGATCGGCGTCGGCGTGGGACCGGGCGACCCGGAGCTGGTCACGGTGAAGGCGGTGCGGATGATGCGCGCCGCCGACCGTGTCTACGTACCGGTGCTGTCCGCGGACGAGACCGGCTACGCCGAGATCACCGTCCGCACGCACGTCGACCACGACCGGGTCGAGCGGCTGGTCTTCGCGCCACCCGCCTCTCCGGACGATCCGGACACGGCGAGCGAGGCGGTCGCCCGGTATCTGCACGCGCTCGGCCCCGGCGGTTCGGTGGTGTTCGCGACGATCGGCGACCCCAACGTCTACTCGCCGTTCACCACGCTGGCCCAGTCGGTCCGGGCGATGCTGCCGGACGTCACGGTCGAGACCGTGCCGGGCGTCACCGCCGCGCAGGACCTGGCGAGCCGGTCCCGGGTGCCGCTGGTCGACGGCGGTGAGTCGCTGACGCTGCTGCCACTCGGCGCGGGCGTCCACGGCCTCTCCGACGTGCTCGACCGTCCGGGCAGCGTCGTGGTCTACAAGAGCGGGCGGCACCTGATCGGGGTGAAGGAGGCGGTCCGGCGCGCGGGCCGGTTGCACGGGGCGCTCTACGGCGCCCGGCTCGGGCTGCCCGGCGAGGTTCTCCGCCCGCTGGCGTCCGCGGACGGCAACACCGCGCCGTACCTGTCGTCGGTCCTGGTTCCGGCCCGCCGGAGCGTCGTGCGGAGCGGAGATCGATGAACCGGTTAACGGCATACGTCGTCGGGGTCGGGGCGCGGCAGGGGGCGTCCGCCGCCGAGGTCGGAGCCCTGGTGGACCAGGCGCTCGCCGACGCGCGCATCACCGCGGACGCGGTGGCGCACCTCGCGACGCTGGAGGCGAAGGGCGCCGAGGCGGGGATCCGCACGGCCGCCGCGGACCGCGGCTGGCCGGTCGTGACCTGGTCGGCGGCCCGGCTGGGCCAGGTGCTGGTGCCGACGCCGTCCGCGCTGGTGGGGGAGGTGGCCGGCACGGCGAGCGTCGCCGAGGCCGCGGCGCTGCTGGACGCGACCGGCCGTCCGACCGGCGCGCTGATCATCCCGAAGCGGACGTCGCCGACCGTGACCGTCGCGATCGCCCAGCACCGTGCTTGACCTCCGGCACCACGGCGACGTCGAGGTACGCGACGCGGGCCTGACCGACCTCGCAGTGAACGTCCGTCCGGGCCCGATGCCGGACTGGCTCGCCGAGCCGGTGCGGGCCTCGCTGGACGCGCTCGCCGCCTATCCCGACCAGACCCCGGCCCGGGCCGCGGTCGCGCGGCGGCACCGGCGTCCGCCGCAGGAGGTCCTGCTCACCGCCGGTGCCGCCGAAGCGTTCGTGCTGCTGGCCCGGGTGCTGCGCCCACGGCGTCCGGTGGTGGTGCACCCGCAGTTCACCGAACCCGAGGCGGCGCTGCGCGCCGCCGGTCACGCGGTCGACCGGGTGCTGCTCGCTGCCTCCGACGGCTTCGTGCTCGATCCGGACGCCGTGCCGGACGCCGCCGACCTGGTCGTGCTGGGCAACCCGACGAACCCCACGTCGGTACTCCACCCGGCGGAGGCCGTCGCCGCACTGGCCCGCCCCGGACGGACGCTGGTGGTCGACGAGGCGTTCGCGGACACGGTCGCGGGGGAGCCCGCGTCGGTCGCCCACCGGCGGGACCTGCCGGGGCTGGTCGTCGTCCGCAGCCTGACCAAGACCTGGGGGCTGGCCGGCCTGCGGGTCGGCTACCTGCTGGCGGACGCGCCGACCGTGGACGCGCTGGCGTCCGCGCAGCCGCTCTGGGGAGTCTCGACGCCCGCGCTGGCCGCCGCCGAGGCCTGCAGCACCGACCGCGCGCGCCGAACGGCCGACGCGTACGCCGAGCAGCTCGCCGCCGACCGGGATCATTTGCTGGCCGGTCTCCGCGCACTACCGGGGATTCGGGTGCACGGCGTACCGGCGTCGTCCTTCGTGCTGGTCGAGACCGAGGGCGCCACCGCACTCCGGGAGGAGCTGCGCAGCCACGGCTGGGCCGTCCGCCGCGGCGACACGTTTCCCGGCCTGGGCCCGGACTGGCTCCGCATCGCCGTCCGCGACCGCACCACCACCGACGCGTTCCTGGCGGTCCTCCGCGGGCTGCGGTGATCTAGGCCGCCCGGATGCCGGGTACCGGGTGGGGCGGCGGCGGCTACCGAGCGAAGCAGTGCACGATTAGCAGGGGTGTGTGTCCCTGCCTGGGAGGAACCGATGAGCCTGTTGAACGAGACCCTCGCGGCGATCAGCCCGGCCGACGCCGAGGCCGCTGCGCAGGCGCGGGACCGGCAGGCCCGGATGACGAAGCCGGCCGGGTCCCTCGGCGTGCTCGAAGACCTCTCGGTGCGGCTGGCCGGCCTGGCCGGGGTGTGCCCGCCGCCGCTGCCCGAGCCGGCCGCGGTCGCGGTGTTCGCCGGTGACCACGGTGTCCACGCCCAGGGCGTCACGCCGTGGCCGCAGGAGGTCACCGGCCAGATGGTCGCGAACTTCCTGGCCGGCGGCGCGGTCGTGAACGCGTTCGCCACCCAGGTCGGGGCATCGGTCACGGTCGTCGACGTCGGCGTCGGCACGCTGCCCCCCGCCGGAGACGGGCTGCTCGACCGCAACATCCGCCGCGGCACCCGCGACATGACCGTCGAACCGGCGATGACCCGGGACGAGGCGGTGGCCGCGATCGAGGTCGGCATCGCGGTGGCCCGTGACCTGGTCGCCGCGGGTAACCGCGCGCTGCTGACCGGGGACATGGGGATCGCCAACACGACCGCCTCGGCCGCGCTGGTCGCCGCGTTCACCGGCGCCGACGCGGGCGCCGTCACCGGTGCGGGCACCGGCGTCGACGCCGAGACGCTGCGCCACAAGACCGACATCGTGCGGCGTGCACTGGCGCGCCACGGGCTCGTCGGCGACGCTCCGGCGGCGGGATCGGCCACCGGAACCGCGCCCGGCGCGGCCGATCCGATCGAGACGCTGGCCGCGGTCGGCGGGCTGGAGCACGCGGCGATCGCCGGGTTCGTGCTCGGCGCCGCCGCCGAGCGGGTGCCGGTCATCCTCGACGGGGTGATCGCCGGTTCGTCCGCGCTGGTCGCCGCCGCGCTCGCCCCGGCCTGCCTGGACGCGGCCGTGGCCGGTCACCGGTCCACCGAGCCGGGGCACGGCGTCGCGCTCGCGCACCTGGGGCTGACCCCGCTCGTCGACCTCTCGCTGCGGCTGGGCGAGGGCACCGGTGCGGTGCTCGCGCTCCCGCTGGTGCAGGCCTCGGTCCGCGCGCTGCGGGACGTGGCGACGTTCGACTCTGCCGGTGTGACGGAGAAGCAGTGACGTATCCGGTCGGGTTGCGGCTGACGGGACGACGCGTCCTGGTCGTCGGCGGCGGCACGGTGGCGCAGCGCCGGGTGTCCGGCCTGCTCGACGCCGGCGCGCAGATCGTGCTGGTCGCGCCGGAGGCGACACCGGCGCTGGACGCGCTCGCCGCGGCCGGCCGGCTGCGCTGGGAACGGCGCCCGTACACCGAGGGTGACGTCGAGGGCGCCTGGTACGTGGTGGCCGCCACCGACGTCCCCGAGGTGAACGCCGCGGTCGCGGAGGCCGCCGAGCGCGCGCACACGTTCTGCGCCCGCGCCGACGACGGGTCGGACGCGTCCGCGTGGACACCGGCGGTCGGACGGCACGGGCAGCTGACCGTGGCCGTGCACGCCGACCGGGACCCGCGCCGGGCCGCGCTGCTGCGGGACGCGGTGGTCGACCGGCTCTCCGATGGTTCGCTCGACGCCGCCCCGCAGCGTGGTCGCGGTCCGGTACCCGGTGTCGCGTTGGTCGGAGCCGGGCCGGGTGATCCGGAGCTGATCACGGTCCGGGGCAGGCGGCTGCTCTCGCACGCCGACGTCGTGGTCGCCGACCGGCTCGCCCCGCAGCTCCTGCTGGACGAGTTGCCCTCGCACGTCGAGGTCGTGGATGCGTCGAAGGTGCCGTACGGGCGCGCGATGGCGCAGGAGGCGATCAACGAGACGCTGGTGTCCCGGGCGAAGGCCGGGCAGTTCGTGGTCCGGCTCAAGGGCGGCGACTCGTTCGTGTTCGGCCGCGGCAGCGAGGAACTGGAGGCCTGCCTGGCCGCCGGGGTGCCGGTCGAGGTGGTTCCCGGCGTGACGTCCGCGGTCTCGGTGCCGTCGGCGGCGTGGATCCCGGTCACCCACCGGGGTATCGCCCACGAGTTCGTCGTGGTGTCCGGGCACGTCGCTCCGGACGACCCGCGGTCGCTGGTCGACTGGTCGGCGTTGGCGCGGTTGCGCGGAACGCTGGTGATCCTGATGGGCGTCGAGCGGCTGCCGGCGATCACCGCCGCGCTGATCGCCCACGGACGCCCGGCGGACACCCCGGCGGCGGTCATCCAGGAGGGCACCACCGGCGCGCAGCGTCAGGTGATCGCGACGCTCGGGACGGTGGCCGCGAACGCGCTCGCCGCCGGGTTGTCGCATCCGGCGATCTGTGTGGTCGGTGAGGTCGTCACGATCGCCGAGCGGTTGACCGCGCTGGCGTCCACGCTGCCTACGGGTACCCGCGTCTGAGGCTGTTCCGGAACTCGTCCGGTTTAGGCTGTTTCCTTTACTTTACCCCTTTCGCGTGGTCATACTACGGTCGCACGGCCTCGGCAGACGCCGTTATGACCCTGGCGACCCGGCGTGCGGAGAGTTCCGTATCCCTGTGGCCCCGGCGGCGTCCCCCGTGTGGCAGAACGTTCCGTGTCCGGAATGGAGTGCGCGGAACAGCCCCTGTGGAGCGATGGCGCTCGGAGGTCGGTGCGACTCTCGCTCTGGGAAGGCAAACCGATGAAGACCTCCAAGCTCCGTGCCGGCCTGGCCGCCGGTGTACTCGGGGCCGGGCTGGTACTGACCGCTTCCCCCGCCGGCGCAGCTGTGGCGCCGCCGACCGTGGCCCCACCGACCGTGGTGGCGCCGGCTGACGTCGGCGCGACGGTTTCGGCGTCGCGGTGGTGTCCGCGCTGGGACCGATGGTGTCACCGGCATCCTCGCTGGTGCTGGGACCGGCGGTGGCACCACGAGCGGTGGCGCTGGGACGACCGGTGTCACTGGCGGGACCGGGACTGGGGCCGCGATCACGACCACGGCCGCTGGGACGGCGATCGCGATCGCCGGGGACATGACCGCGACCGCTGGCGCGGGGATCACGACCGCCGGGACGGCGATCGTGACGGTTGGCGCAGGGGTCACCGGCGCGGATAACGTCTCGGCATTTCTCGCCGCTATTACCGGCGGGTTCCGAGTAGTCGGTGACAGTTCGTGCTAAGGCGCGGAGCGCTACTGCTGACCATTTCCGGAGAAAATCGAGCGCAGCCGAAGTAGGGGTGTTTTACGTTGCTTTGTCCCTTTCGGCCATGCATACTCGGAGGAGCACGAACTCAGGGTCGCGCCGCCGTCCAGTGTGGTGGCGACCGCTGAGCGAATCGCTCGCGCAGTGCGGAAATCGTTGGAACGCACGCTGGCGAAAGTCGCTCTTCCGTTGCTGGAGTCTTACTCCGAATGCGTTGGTGGCCGCTGCTCCACGTGCTTACAGGCGTTTTCCGCATGCACGCTGATAATTGCCATCCAGTCGAAAGGAGGTCTTTCGCCTTGTCTTCCAAGTTCATTCGTGGGGTCATTCTCGCAGGCGTCGTGACCGCCAGCATCGCCAGCGCGGCTGCCCCCGCGTCGGCAGCCACGCCGAGCACTGTCTCGGCGGAGACCCGGACCGTCGCGAAGGCGACTACCCAGGCCGCGGCACCGGCGCACAAGAAGGCCGCGATCGTGATCATCTGTGACGGGTGGGCTCCCGTCTACGGATGCCAGTATCCGGACTTCCTGGATTACCCATGGGCCGGGGATTACTACTGGGGCGGCGACTACTACTACTTCAACCGTCCCGGCTTCTGGTGGGGCCGCGGTGATTGGGGTTGGGGTGGTCATCACCACCGTTGGTGGCGTCACCACCACCGCCACTGGCGATGAGCCTGCCTGTGATGGGCTAACCACTTTGTGAGACCTACCCCGGTGATAAGCCGGGGTAGGTCTTCACATTGGGGGTTCAAGTACCGACGTGCAGCCGACGTTCTTCGGCCAGCAACGCGAATACGCCGACGATCTGCTCCGGATCGTCCACTCGGTACTCCGCAGCTGTTTCGCCCGGCCCGACCTTGATACCGACGTCACCGGGTCGGAGCACAGCGAACGCTTTTTCGTCGGTCACGTCGTCGCCCGCGAACAACACCGCGTCGGCACCGGTGCGGTCGCGCAGGACGTCGAGCGCCGTGCCCTTGCTGGTCTTCACGACGGCCAGCTCCAGCACTTTTTTGCCGGCCGTCGAGTGCACACCCGGCCAGCTTCCCGGCCCGTCCGCCACGCCGCCGAGCAGCTTCTCCCCGGCGTCCGGATCGGCGTTTCGGACGTGCACCGCGACGCTCGCGATCTTCTCTTCCAAGGCGGCACCCGGGACGGCCGTGACCATCGGGCGCAGTTCGTCGAGCAGCTGCGCGCGCAGCGCGGCGGCCTCCGGCGGGATCGCGAACCCGTCGTCGAACTCGACGCCGTGCGTGCCGACCAGCAGCGCCTCACCGCCCAGACCGGACAGACGCGCGAGGTCGACCAGCGCGCGACCGGACAGCAGCGCGATCGAGGTGCGGGGGAGCGTCGCCAGCTCCTGCAGCGCGTCGATCGCCGACGGCAGCGGGAACGCCGCGGCCGGGTCGTTCACGATCGGTGCGAGCACACCGTCGTAATCGGACGCGATCAGCAACGTCTCGACGCCGGTCAGCCGCCCGATCGCGTCCCGCAGCGGGCCGTTGATCCCGTTCGTGGGCTGCTGGGTGGGCCGGGTCACGTCTCGATCCCCATCGCGGTCAGGAAGTCGGCGGCCCAGCGGGAGACGTCGTGCTCCGCGATCTGCCTGCGCATCCGCCGCATCCGGCGCCTGGCGTCGGCCGGATCGGCGTGGATCGCCTGCCGCACGCGCTCCTTGACCCCGTCGATGTCGTGCGGGTTGACCAGGTAGGCCTGCTTGAGCTCGGCGGCGGCGCCGGTGAACTCGCTCAGGATCAGCGTTCCGCCGTGGTCGACCCGGGCAGCGACGTACTCCTTGGCGACCAGGTTCATCCCGTCACGCAGCGGCGTGACCAGCATGACGTCGGCCGCGCGGTAGAACGCGGTCAGCTCCTCGCGGCTGAACGACTGGTGCAGGTAGTGCACCGCGGGCTGTCCGACGTTGCCGTAGTCGCCGTTGATCCGTCCGACCTGGAGCTCGATCTCGTCGCGGAGCACCTTGTAGTGCTCGACCCGCTCCCGGCTGGGCGTCGCGATCTGCACCAGCACGACCTCCGGCACGGTGACCGAGCCGTCCTGCAGCAGTTCCTGGAACGTCTTGAGCCGGATGCCGATGCCCTTGGTGTAGTCGAGGCGGTCGACGCCGAGCAGGATCGCTCTCGGGTTGCCCAGCTCGTCGCGGATCTCCGCGGCACGCTTGGCGATCCGCTCCTCGCGGGCGATCGCGTCGATGCTCGCGAAGTCGATCGAGATCGGGAACGACCGCGCCCGGACCGTCCGGCCCTCGAACTCGACCTCGCTGCCGCGCGGCTTCAGGTCGACCAGCCGGCGGGCCAGCCGCAGGAAGTTCGCGGCGCCGCCGGGCAACTGGAACCCGATCAGGTCAGCGCCCAGCAGCCCTCGGACCACCTGCGTGCGCCACGGCAGCTGCATGAACAGCTCCTGCGGCGGGAACGGGATGTGCAGGAAGAACCCGATCCGCAGGTCCGGACGCCGCTCGCGCAGCATCTGCGGCACCAGTTGGAGCTGGTAGTCCTGGACCCAGACGACCGAGTCGTCCGGTGCGGCCTCGGCGGCCGCGTCCGCGAACCGCCGGTTCACGGTCACGTAATCGTCCCACCAGCTGCGGTGGTACTCCGGCTCGGCGATGACGTCGTGGTAGAGCGGCCAGAGCGTGGCGTTCGAGAAACCTTCGTAGTACGAGTCGACCTCGCGCGCCGAGAGCGGCACCGGGTGGATCTGGATGCCCCCGGTCTCGAACGGCTCGGGCGCGTCACCGGCGTCGCCCGACCAGCCGACCCAGACGCCGTGGCGGCTGCGCATCACCGGCTCCAGCGCCGTGACGAGACCGCCGGGGCTGGGACGCCAGTGGACGGAACCGTCGGGTCTGACTTCGCGATCGACGGGCAATCGGTTGGCGACGACGACGATCGATCTGCGGTCCGACACGGGCGGAACCCCCTCGGGTTGTCCGTACGGCCGTCATCCTATCGGGCGTCCGCCGAGGCCAAGCCACCGCCACGGCCAAGACCGACCGTTCCGGACTATTCGATTACGGTCCGTGCATACCTGGGGTGACGAATGGGCATATACCCCGTAAACAGAGGGCATTCCCTCTATCGATTCAGTTGGGTACCGACCGAACCTCCCGCGGGAGGCCCGGGGGGTTCGTCGCTTCCTGATCGTTACCTGTTTGATTCCCAAGCATGTTGCGCTGCGGTTAAGAAAGCGCTTTCATCGCTCTACCGCCCGGGGGAGTTCGAGGCGTAGCTCACACGGTGGCCGGTGGAGCGGCCGTCGTGGGACACGCCATCCCTCGTTAAGAAGGAGGTTACAGACGATGGTGTTTGGTGTGCCGCGCAAACGAGCTGTGACACAGCTCGTCGCGTCGGTGGGAGCGGTGCTCCTCCTCGCTAGCTGCAGCACCGGCGGCTCCGGGGCGGACAAGGACTCCGCCGAGTGTGAGCCCTACAAGAAGTGGGCGGTCGACAGCGACGCCACGGTGACGATCTACTCGTCGATCCGTGACGTCGAGGCCGACCGGCTCGAGGAGTCCTGGAAGCAGTTCGAGGACTGCACGGGCATCACCATCGAGCACGAGGGCTCCGGTGAGTTCGAGGCCCAGCTCAACGTCCGCGTTGACGGTGGCAACGCACCTGACCTGGCGTTCTTCCCGCAGCCTGGCTTCCTGGCCTCGCTCGCCAAGGAGGGCAAGGTCAAGCCCGCGCCGGCCGCGGTCAAGACCAGCGCCGACGCGAACTACTCCGCCGACTGGATCAAGTACGGCACGGTCGACGGCAAGTTCTACGCCGCACCGCTCGGCGCGAACGTGAAGTCGTTCGTCTGGTACTCGCCGAAGACGTTCAAGGAGAAGGGTTACACCGTCCCGCAGACGTGGGACGAGATGATCGCTCTCTCCGACAAGATCGCGGCCACCGGCGAGAAGCCGTGGTGTGCGGGTGTCGAGTCCGGTGACGCCACCGGCTGGCCGGCCACCGACTGGCTGGAGGACGTCCTGCTGCGCACCGGTACGCCGGAGCAGTACGACCAGTGGGTCAACCACCAGACGCCGTTCAACGCGCCGAACGTCGTCGCGGGTCTGGACAAGGTCGGCCAGGTCCTGAAGAACGCCAAGTACGTCAACGGTGGTTACGGCGACGTCAAGAGCATCGTGACCACGTCGTTCCAGGAGGGTGGCCTGCCCATCCTCGAGAACAAGTGCTCGATGCACCGTCAGGCCTCCTTCTACGGCAACCAGTGGCCGGAAGGCACGAAGGTCGCCGAGGACGGCGACGTCTTCGCGTTCTACCTGCCGGCGATCGACGCCGCGAAGGGCAAGCCGGTGCTGGGTGCCGGTGAGTTCGTCGGTGCCTTCGCCGACCGTCCCGAGGTGCAGTCGGTGCAGGAGTACCTCTCCACGCCGGACTGGGCCAACAGCCGCGCCAAGGTCGGTGAGGGTGGCTGGATCAGCGCGAACAAGGGTCTGGACAAGGCCAACCTGAAGAGCCCGATCGACGTCCTGTCGGTCGAGCTGCTGCAGGACCCGAAGACGGTGTTCCGCTTCGACGGTTCGGACCAGATGCCGGGTTCGGTCGGTGCCGGTTCGTTCTGGAAGGCGATGGTTGCCTGGCTGAACGGCGGCAGCACCAAGTCGGCGCTCGACACGGTCGAGAAGAGCTGGCCGAAGTGATCCACGGGGTCGGCTGACGCTGACCGGCCCGGGGGGTGAGAATTCACCTCCCGGGCGCCCGGCTGCCCGCGATCGGGTGGCCATTCAGCGGTGGCGCGGTCCGCGCTAGGACCGTGCCCCGAGAACCCTGAGCGGGTCGGATGCCCGGCGGTGTCCCACGATCTCGTGGGCCGCCGGGCATCCGGCATCGGAAGGAGTGGGGCCGTGGATTTCGTCGACTGGGGCCCGAAACTGTTCAACGCCCTACTGGCCGTCGCCGTCTTCGGCGGGGTAGTGGGGCTTCTGCTACTCGTCGTCGACCGAGCGCCGAAACGCGGGCACGACCGGTACCAGCTGGCAGTGTTCCTGCTGCCGGCCATTTTCATGTTGACCGTGGGACTGCTGATCCCGGCGGTCCGCACCACGATCCTGTCGTTCACCAACGCGGCCGGTGACTTCGTCGGGATCGACAACTACAAGTGGATGTTCACCGAGGACGAAGCTCGGGTCACGATCCGCAACACGATCATCTGGACCGTGCTGACGCCGATCCTGGCGACCGGCATCGGCCTGATCTACGCGATCCTGATCGACCGGGCGCGCACCGAGTCGATCTCCAAGACGCTGATGTTCATGCCGATGGCGATCTCGTTCGTCGGCGCGGGCATCATCTGGAAGTTCATGTACGCCTACCGGGGCGGCGACAACGACCAGATCGGTCTGGTCAACCAGATCATCGTCTGGTTCGGCGGCGAGCCCAAGAACCTGCTGCTGGATCCGCCGCTCAACACGTTCCTGCTGCTGTTCGTCATGGTCTGGATCCAGGCCGGGTTCGCGATGGTCGTGCTCTCAGCGGCGATCAAGGGCATCCCGGCGGACATCGTCGAGGCCGCGAAGATCGACGGGGCGAACCCCTGGAGCATGTTCTGGAACGTCACGCTGCCCTCGATCCGCGGTGCGGTGATCGTCGTGCTGTCGACGATCACGATCGCGGTGCTGAAGGTCTTCGACATCGTCCGCACGATGACCGCCGGTAACTTCGACACCAGCGTCATCGCGAACGAGATGTACACGCAGGCGTTCCGGTTCCGGGAGCCCGGCCGAGGCGCCGCGCTCGCGGTGCTTCTCTTCGTCCTGGTGATCCCGCTGGTGGCCTACCAGGTACGGGTTCTGCGGCAGCGGGAGGAGACCCGATGAGCACTGTTGCGGCCGCTTCCACTTCCCAGCCGGCGGCGGTGCCGGTCGCCGAGCCGATGGCCGGGCGGGTGAAGAAGCGTCTCACGTCCCGGACCGCGACGGTCATCTCGCTGTTGATCGCGGTGGTCTGGACGATCCCGACGTTCGGCCTGCTGCTCTCGTCGTTCCGGCCGGAGCGCGAGATCAAGACGACCGGCTGGTGGACCGCGTTCACCAATCCGTCGTTCACGCTGGAGAACTACGAGACCGTTCTGTTCGGGACGTCGTCCACCCAGCTGGCCAGCTACTTCATCAACTCGATCGTGATCGCCGTCCCGGCGACCATCTTCGCGCTGACGTTGGCGGCGCTGGCCGCGTACGCGCTGGCCTGGATCGATTTCAAAGGCCGGAACTGGGTCTTCATCGGGATCTTCGCCCTGCAGATCGTTCCGCTGCAGATGGCGCTGATCCCGCTGCTCCAGCTGTTCTCGAACGGCGCACACATCGGCAGCATCACGATCGTCCCGGACCTGAACCTGACCGGTTCGTTCGTGACCGTGTGGCTCGCCCACACCGCGTTCGGTCTGCCGCTCGGTGTGTTCCTGCTGCACAACTTCATCTCCGAGATCCCCAGGGAGATGGTGGAGGCGGCACGCGTGGACGGTGCCGGGCACGGCGCGATCTTCCGGAAGCTGATGCTTCCGCTGATCACGCCGGCGCTGGCGTCGTTCGGCATCTTCGAGTTCCTCTGGATCTGGAACGACCTGCTGGTCGCGCTCACGTTCACCGGAGGGACGAAGGACGTCGCGCCGCTGACCGTGCGGCTGGCGGAGATGGCGGGATCGCGAGGTGACCGGTGGGAACGTCTCACCGCCGGTGCGTTCGTCTCGCTGATCGTTCCGCTGATCGTGTTCCTGTCGTTGCAGAAGTACTTCGTCAGAGGTCTTCTGGCAGGCGGCCTGAAGGGTTAGCCGTTCCACCGCAGAGGCGCCGGGCCCCACCCCTTCGGGCCCGGCGCCTCTTTCTGGGGCGGCGATTTCGTAGCGCAGTGCAGACCTGGGAGGATGGAAGGAAGTACGCGATCTGCGGAGGAACGACCCCCTGATGGCCCAGTACATCTACACGATGCGCAAGGTTCGTAAGGCGCACGGCGACAAGGTGATCCTCGACGACGTCACGTTGTCGTTCCTGCCCGGCGCGAAGATCGGCGTCGTCGGCCCCAACGGCGCCGGCAAGTCGACGGTTTTGAAGATCATGGCCGGCCTGGAGCACGCGTCGAACGGTGACGCACTCCTCGCCCCGGAGGCCACGGTCGGCATCCTGCTCCAGGAGCCGCCACTCAACGAGGACCTCAACGTCCGGGAGAACGTCGAAGAGGGCGTCGCCGAGATCCGCGCGGTGCTCAAGCGCTACGACGCGGTGAACGAGGCGATGGCCGACCCGGACGCCGACTTCGACGCGCTGCTGGCCGAGCAGGCCGAGCTGATGGACAAGATCGAGGCGGCCAACGCCTGGGAGCTCGACAGCCAGATCGAGCAGGCGATGGACGCGCTGCGCTGCCCCCCGGGCGACGCCGACGTCCGGGTGCTCTCGGGTGGTGAGAAGCGCCGGGTCGCGCTGTGCAAGCTGCTGCTGCAGGCGCCCGATCTGCTGCTGCTCGACGAGCCCACCAACCACCTCGACGCCGAGAGCGTGCTCTGGCTCGAGCAGCACCTCTCCAAGTACGCCGGTGCCGTGCTCGCCGTCACACACGACCGGTACTTCCTCGACAACGTCGCCGAGTGGATTCTTGAGCTCGACCGCGGTCGCACCCATCCGTACGAAGGCAACTACTCCACCTACCTGGAGAAGAAGGCCGAGCGGATGAAGGTCGAGGGCCAGAAGGACGCCAAGCGCGCCAAGCGCCTGCGCGACGAGCTCGAGTGGGTCCGCTCGAACCCCAAGGCGCGGCAGGCCAAGAGCAAGTCCCGGCTGGCCCGGTACGAGGAGATGGCCGCCGAGGCCGACCGGCACCGCAAGCTCGACTTCGAGGAGATCCAGATCCCGCCGGGCCCGCGTCTGGGCCAGGTCGTGATCGAGGTCGAAAACCTCACCAAGGGCTTCGGCGACCGGGTGCTGATCGACAACCTGAGCTTCACGCTGCCGCGCAACGGCATCGTCGGCATCATCGGTCCGAACGGCGCCGGTAAGACGACGCTGTTCCGCACGCTGATGGGCGAAGAGAAGGCGGACAGCGGCTCGGTGAAGATCGGCGAGACTGTCCAGATCGCGTACGTCGACCAGGGCCGCGGCGGCATCGACCCGAAGAAGACGCTGTGGGAGGTCGTCTCCGACGGCCTGGACTACATCAACGTCGGCAAGGTCGAGATGCCCTCGCGCGCGTACGTCAGCGCGTTCGGTTTCAAGGGCCCCGACCAGCAGAAGCCGGCCGGCGTGCTGTCCGGTGGTGAGCGCAACCGGCTGAACCTCGCGCTCACGCTCAAGCAGGGCGGCAACCTGCTGCTCCTGGACGAGCCGACCAACGACCTCGACGTCGAGACGCTCTCGTCGCTGGAGAACGCGCTGCTCGAGTTCCCCGGGTGCGCGGTGGTCATCACCCACGACCGGTGGTTCCTCGACCGCGTCGCGACGCACATCCTCGCCTACGAGGGTGAGTCGCAGTGGTACTGGTTCGAGGGCAACTTCGAGTCGTACGAGAAGAACAAGGTCGACCGGCTCGGTGCCGAGGCCGCCCGGCCGCACCGGGTGACCTACCGGAAGCTCACGCGGGACTAGTCAGGAATGGTCTTCCGATTTCGGGTGGCCGGGCGGGGGGTGTAGCGGGACGGTGCCCAGGCACACCATGCGGTGCCAGGTTCGTTGGTCGGACATGGACGCGTTCGGGCACGTCAACAACGCCCGGTTCCTGACGCTGTTCGAGGAGGCCCGGACCGCGCTGATCCTCGACGGAGGTGAAGCGCTGTCCGGGCTGCTCGACGGGTGTGTGGTGACCCGGCACGAGATCGACTACCTGCGTCCGGTGACCTACCGGCGCGACCCGATCCGCGTCGACTGCTGGGTCACCGACGTCCGGCACGCGAGCTTCGGCGTCGGTTACGAGATGTTCGACCACGACGGCGAGCCCGCTGCGCGGGCGGTCAGCCGGTTGAGCCCGATCTCGCTGCCTGCCGGGCGTCCGCGGCGGTTACTGCCGAAGGAGCGTGAGTTCCTCGACGCGTGGCGGGCCGAGTCATGACCGACCCCGCGGTCTCCGTCGATCATCGGCGGGACATGGGCGTGTTCCTGGCCAGGGTGATCCGGCTGGACGCGGCCGCGCTGGTTCGCGTGCGGCCGGCCGGTCCGGCGCGGTTGACGCTCTGGGCCCAGCTGCCGTTCGACGTGCTGGCCGCGCGGTCGGTGGCCGGTTCCTGGCCGGACGACGTGACGGTCGCCGCCGCTGATCTGCTGGAAACCGTGTCCGGCGCCGCGACGCTGGTACTGCCCCGCCGGCGAGACACGGACTGGCGGGGGTCGCTACCGCCCGAACGCGGCTGGCAACCGCTCGACTCGGTGCCCGCCGACGTCGTCCGCGATCTGATCACCGCAGGTCAGCAGGCTTTCCGGACCATCGGCAGCCGCGCCGCGGGCGAGTCGCTGCTCGACCACGAGACGCTGCGGGTCCGGGGCGACACCGCGGGTGCGCCGGAGATCGCGGTGCCGTTCCGCCTGCTGCTCGGGCTGGCCCGGATGGCGTTCCTGGGTGACGGTCCGGTGGCGGTGGCGGTGTCCGGCCCCTGGCTCCGCCTCGCAGCGACGCACGGCGTCGTCTACCGCCGCCGCAGCACCGCCCTCTTGGTGTGAAGGGCCTACCGACGCCGTACGGCGTCGGTAGGCCCTCCCAACCCGATCAGACCAGCCAGGCCGCGGCGTCGCCGGGGAGCTTGCCGTCGACCAGCGGAACGCTGGTCAGCAGCAGCTCGCGGTGCGGCGGCAGCGCCACCGGGTGGTTGGTGAAGTTCACCAGGCACACCAGCCCGCCCTCACGCTGGAACGCGAGGCAACCTTCCGGCGCCTCCACCCACGAGAGGTCGCCGGCGAACGCCTCGTGCGACTTCCGCAGCGCGATCGCGTCCTTGTAGAGCGAGTGCGTGGAGCCCTCGACGCCGACCTGCGACTCCGCGGCGATCGGCGACCAGCCGGGAGGCTGCGGCAGCCAGGTGTCCACCGGCTCGGGCGAGAACCCGTACGGCGGCTCGCCGGGCGTCCACGGCATCGGGATCCGGCACGCGTCCCGGCCCCGGACCGTGTGCCCGGACCGCTCCCACGTCGGGTCCTGCAGCACCTCGTCGGGCAGCTCGACGTTCGGCATGCCCAGCTCATCGCCGTAGTAGACGTACACGACGCCGGGCAGCGCGAACGTCAGCATCGCGGCCGCGCGGGCGCGCCGGTCGCCGACCAGGCCCTCGCCGAACCGGGAGACGTGGCGCACGATGTCGTGGTTCGACCAGACCCAGCACGGCGGTGCCGGCGTCCCACGCACGGTCTCGCGCGAGTCGTCGATCGCCTGGCGCAGTTCGTCGGCGCGCCAGCGGGACTGCACGATGACGAAGTTGAACGCCAGATGCAGCTCGTCGGCCCGCAGGTAGAGCTTGAGACGCTCGACGTCCTGCACCCAGATCTCACCGACGGCCATCGCGTCCGGGTACTCGTCGAGCACCTTGCGGATCCGCCGGTGGATCTCGTGGACGCCGTCGAAGTCGAAGCGCGGGTGGCCGTCGCCGACCAGCGTCTCCTTGACCTCCGGCATGTCCGGCAGGCCCGGCGGCTTCGCCAGCCCGTGGGCGACGTCGATCCGGAAGCCGTCGGCGCCGCGGTCGAGCCAGAACCGGAGCGTCCGCTCCAGGTCGGCCATGACCTCGGGGTTCTCCCAGTTCAGGTCGGGCTGCTCCGGCGCGAACAGGTGCAGGTACCACTGGCCGGGCTTGCCGTCGGACTCGACGACGCGGTGCCAGGCCGGTCCGCCGAACACCGACGTCCAGTTGTTCGGCGGCTCGCTGCCGTCCGGGCCCCGGCCGTCGCGGAAGATGTACCGCTCGCGCTCCTGGCTGCCCGGCGCGGACGCCAGCGCGGCCTGGAACCATTCGTGCTGGTCGGAGCTGTGGTTCGGGACCAGGTCGACGGTCACCTTGATGCCCAGCGCGTGGGCGTCGGCCACCATCTCGTCGAAGTCCTGCAGCGTGCCGAACACCGGGTCGACGTCGCGCGGGTCGGCCACGTCGTATCCGTGGTCGGCCATCGGGGAGCGGTAGAACGGGTTCAACCAGAGGGCGTCGATGCCGAGGTCGGCCAGGTACGGCAGCCGGGATCGGATGCCGGCGAGGTCACCGACGCCGTCGCCGTTCGAATCGGCGAAGCTTCGCACATAGACCTGGTAGAACACGGCATCGCGCCACCACGTACCAGCCAAGATGTACCCCCGGGGTTCCGGAATCGGTTCAGAGACCCACCATGCTGCCAGATGTTCATCGGCGCGAACAGCGAAACCTGCTGTTAACGGGTCTCAGATCTGAGGAGCGCGGCCCTGCTGCAGGTCCTCGACGTGGTTCACCATGAAGTCGGCGGCACGGACGAAGTAGTCCCACATCGCGGCGTCGTACTCCGCGGGCAGCGCGATCTCGTCCATCGCGTCGCGCATCCGCCGCAGCCAGGCGTCCCGTTCGACGATGCCGACCCGGAACGGGGCGTGACGCATCCGCAGGCGCGGGTGGCCGCGCTGCTCGGAGTAGGTGCGCGGACCGCCCCAGTACTGCTGCAGGAACAGCCGGAACCGCTCCTCGGCCGGGCCGAGGTCCTCCTCCGGGTAGAGCGGCCGGAGCACCTGGTCCTCGGCGACGCCGCGGTAGAACGCGGCCACCAGCCGGCGGAACGTCTCGCCCCCACCGACCGCCTCATAGAAGTCCACCGAAGGCTGAGGAGCGGTCATGGTCCCAATCCTGCCAGGGCCGCGGAGGTACCGCCCGTGCGGCTACGCGGGCGGTGCCGGGGCCGGGGTCGGGGTGATGCCGGAGACGATGCCCGCGGCATCGAGGTCAGCGCTGATGCGGGCGCGCAGTTCGCGGGCCACCCGCCACTGCGACGCGGTCGTCGTCCGCACCGTGACCCGCAGCATCATGCCGGTGGCCGTCATCTGCTCGACCCCCAGCACCTCCGGCGGCGCGAGCAGGTCGTCCTTGAAGTCGTCCTCCTCGGTCAACCGCGCCGCGGACTCGGTCAGCACCTCGTGTGCCTTCTCCAGGTCGGTGCCGAACGGCATCGGGACGTCGATGACGACCTGCGCCCAGCCCTGGCTCTTGTTCCCGACCCGCAGGATCTCGCCGTTGCGGATGTACCAGACCACGCCGCGCACGTCCCGGACCGTCGTCACCCGCAACCCGATGTTCTCCACGGTGCCGCCGGCCTCACCCAGATCGACGATGTCCCCGACGCCGTACTGGTCCTCCAGGATCATGAAGATCCCGGACAGGTAGTCACGCACCAGCGACTGCGTGCCGAAACCGAGCGCGACACCGGCGATACCGGCGCTGGCCACCAGCGGCGCCAGGTTGATGTTGAACAGCCCTAGGATCGTCGACCCGGCGACGACGAAGATGATGATCGAGGTGACGCTGCGCAGTACCGAGCCGAGCGTGCTGGCCCGCTGCGCCCTCCGCTCGGTCATCAGGCCGCTGGCCAGCAGCGCGGACGACGCCTTTTCCCGGAACGGCCGGAGGATCTTCGGCTTTTTCTTCTTGTCCCCGTCGGCCGGCTTGTCGTCGGTCTCTCCGTTGCCGACCGACGTGAGGCCGTTGATGAAACGGTGCAGCACCCAGCGGACGAGCATCGCCGCGATGATGATCAGCAGCACCTGGATCGGCTTCGCGAGCAGCCACTCGACCGCGTTCGCGAGCCAGCGGCTCTCGGTCTCGGTCCACACCCATTCGCAGACCGATCCCTCCTTCGCGGCACACTTCGGTGCCACGTCGTCGCGGAGGAAGCTGGGCCACTCCTCGAACCAGGAAGGGACAGCGGTGGGGAGACGGAGACTCACCCGTCCTTGGTACCGCACCCGCCTGGGTAGCAGGCGGACGCCCTCCCGGTTGCGCTTCGATCCCCTCGGACGGACCGGGACGAACCGCTCCGCCGACGCGTGTGTGACGAAGTCGGGACCCGAGCACCTCCCGGATCATGCGTGCAGAACTCCGTCTGGTAAGCGATCATTGCCGCAGCGGAGGTGATCCGATGCCCGGTACGGCCGTATCGCTGGTACT